>JBDTYX010000052.1:0-16818 GCA_040005435.1 Rudaea sp.
CCAGCCGAGCAACATCGACGCCGACCGCATGAAGCGCGAGGGCAGCAAGACCGGCGCCGCGAACGATCCGGAGATCACGAATTTCGACGGCAGCGTCGTCATCACCCAGGGCACGATCAGGATGACCGCGGCACATGCGACCGTGTACACGATTCCGCACGAAGCCAAGGTGGCCAACGCGGGCAAGGTGGCGCGGACCGTGCTCACGGGCAAGCAGGCCCACATGCAGCAGCTGCACGATGGCGACTGCACGCTGATGACCGCGGACGCCGACCGGATCGACTACAACCCGCTGACCAACCTCGCGGACCTCACGGGCAACGTGGTCGTCGTGCAGGCGGGCCGCGGCCAGTTCCACGGTCAACACATGATCTACAACACCGACACCGGCGACATGGAGAGCGGCGACCCGAGCTCCGCATCGGGTCGCGTGCACATGACGATGGAACCGAGCGCCGACAAGCCCGCGCCCGCCGCCAATCCGAACTGCACGGGCGCGGCGCCCGCGGCCGCGAAACCCGCCACTGCGCCGCCTGCGAAACCCGCCGCACCGCCTGCGAAATCCGCCGCACCGGCTGCGAAACCCGGCGCCCCCGCCGCGAAGCCGACGGCGCCGGCCAAGCCTGCGAGTGGCGCACACTGATGCTGGTCGCCACGGGCCTGCAGAAAAGCTTCAAGGGGCGCACGGTCGTGCGCGACTTTGACTTTTCGATCAGCGAAGGGGAGATCGTCGGGCTGCTCGGGCCGAACGGCGCCGGCAAGACGACGACCTTCTACATGGTCGTCGGGCTGATCGGCGCCGACGCGGGCCGCATCTCGCTCGACAATCACGACATCACGCAGCTGCCAATGCACGCGCGCGCGCGCCTCGGCGTCGGCTATCTGCCGCAGGAGCCGTCGGTGTTCCGCCGCCTCACGGTCGCCGAGAACGTGCTCGCTATACTGGAATTGCGCGAAGACCTCGATGCCGACGGACGCCGCGCCGAACTCGAGTCGCTGCTCGACGAGCTGCAGATCGCACACATCGCCGACTCGAAGGGCGTTTCGCTCTCGGGCGGAGAGCGGCGCCGCGTCGAGATCACGCGCGCACTCGCAGCGCGGCCGCGCTTCATGCTGCTCGACGAGCCGTTCGCTGGCATCGACCCGATCTCGGTCGTCGAGATCCAACGTATTGTCAAACAGCTGCGTGCGCGAGGTATCGGCATCCTGATCACCGACCACAACGTGCGCGAGACGCTCGGCATCTGCGACCGCGCCTACATCATGAGCGACGGCGCCGTACTCGCGAAGGGTTCGCCGCAGGACGTGCTCGCGAACGCACAGGTGCGCGAGGTCTACCTCGGCAAGGAATTCCGCATGTAAGTCGCGGGCTCGTCGCTTTGCGCTTCCCCGCTCGCCCGGACGAGACGCCGCAAGCGGATGAGGTTGTGCTTTCGACACTTGCCGGCTCCCTCCGCGCCGCCGCATCTCAGTGTCAAACTGCAAAATCACGCGCGAAAAGCGCTTCCGTGCTTGCGCTCCGGACTAACCTGCGGTATCGAAGCAATCTTCCTCGCAACGGAGCATCCGCGCATGAGCGATCCCTTCCTCGACGCCGCCATCCACGAGGCGGAAAGCGGCCTCGCCGAAGGCGGCATTCCGATCGGCTCGGTGCTCGTGCATGACGGCAAGATCATCGGCCGCGGTCACAACCGTCGCGTGCAGCGCGGCAGCCCGATCCTGCACGGCGAGATGGACGCGCTCGAAAATGCGGGCCGCTATCCCGCCAGGGTCTATCGCGAAGCGACGATCTACACGACGCTGTCACCATGTTCAATGTGTTCTGGCGCGATCGCGCTGTACGGCATACCGCGCGTCGTCGTCGGCGAGAACGTGACGTTCAAGGGCGAGGAAGAATGGCTGCGCGGAAAGGGCGTGATGGTCGAAGTCGCCAACGACCCGCGCTGCATCGAACTCATGCGCCAGTTCATCGCCGCGCATCCGAAGCTGTGGAACGAGGACATCGGCGAAACCTGACGATGCCGATGCATGCGTTCCGCTTGGGTTTCTGCGCTGGCGGCATCGGAGGCGCGCGACGTGCTGCGTACACGAGTGCATCGCGGGCGTGTGCCGGCATCCACGTCGCGTGTGCTTCTCCATGAACAGCGGCGTGCCAAAGCGACGCGTACTATGGATGTCCATGTCGCTGCTGGCAGCGCTGGTCCTGACGGGCTGTGCCACGCAGCCGGCGCGCAACCCGCTCGCGACCTGGATGCCCTCTGCCAATTTCGGCGTGCGTCGCCCGGTGCTGATCGTCGTGCACTTCACCGAGCAGCACTCGGTCGCGGAGAGTCTGAAGACGCTGCGCGGCAGCAACAGCGAAGGACCGGTCAGCGCGCACTACCTCATTGGCAGCGACGGACGCCGCTACCAGCTCGTCGCCGACGACGCTCGCGCGTGGCATGCCGGCGCGGGGCGCTGGGGCACGATCACCGACGTCAACTCGGCATCGGTCGGCATCGAGCTCGACAACGACGGTCGCTCGCCGTTCGCGACCGCGCAGATCGACAGCCTGCTCGCGCTGCTGACAGACCTCACGCAGCGCCTGCAGATCCCGCCGCAGCAGGTGATCGGACACGAGGACCTCGCGCCGGGCCGAAAGGTCGACCCGGGTCCGCTATTCCCGTGGCAGCGGCTGGCCGAAGCGGGCTTCGGTCGCTGGCCGCGGACCCCGATGGAGGACCCGCCCGCAGGATTCGATGCGTGGCTCGCGTTGAGCGATCTGGGCTACCCGCTCGACAACCGCGCGGCGGCGGTTGTCTCGTTTCACCATCATTTCCGCGGCATCGAGGGTGAGGTCCTGGACGACGAGGATCGGCGGATCCTCCACTCGCTGGCCGCGAGAGTGTACTAAGACATGCGCTTCTCGGTTCCACCCTCGGCGACGTCGGCGCATCGATCAGTAGACAATCAGGGTAAAGGGCACGTCCACATAGCTGCTGTTGTCGGGGCGCTCCATATTCACACCAACCTGCGAATTTACAAAGCAGCCGGCGCACGCACCAATCGCCACAGCAACTCCCCCTCCCAATCCTCCGGTACAAAAAGTATTGTTTGCTGTGCTGCAGGCACCGAGCGCAGTGACAGACGCGAAGCGCTGGCTGACGTCAAAGCCGAAGTCGACTGAGACGTACCCGGTACTGGGCTCCGATTCGAGCATGCCGCAGGGTGGCGTGCTCGCCTGCGCCGCCGTAAGGCGCGAATTAAAACAACGCACGATATGCGTTCCGGATCCGAAGCCCGCGGGCGCGACGACGACCATCGCCTTGATCCAGCCGCCTTGATTGGTCGCCTGGAATGCCGGTCCGTCGGTGCCCATCGCATAGCCCGAATCGCTGCGGCCGTAGACGCCGTATCCGGTCGTGTTGTGACCGTAGACGCCGCTTGCTGCAGCACCCGAACTGAGTCCTTGAACGCCGTTGCCGGTACTGCTGAGGCCCGTGACACCCGCGTTGGCGCCGCTTCCGATGCCTGCCACGCCGCTCGTGTTGCCCGCAGCACTGCTCGTGTTGCCGTGCACACCGTCGCCCGAGACGCTCGTGCCCCAGACGCCATAGAAGTCGTGGCTGTCGCCCCAGACGCCGGCGGCGCCGGACTGTCCGCTGGTTCCCGCAGTCTGGCCGTAGACGCCGCTTCCGGTCGAGCTGTTGCCCGCCGCGCCGGTGCCCGACGTCGACTGGCCAGCGACGGCGACGCCTGTCGCGCTCACGCCGAACACGCCCTTGCCGCCGCCGGTGTTCTTGCCGTAGACGCCGCTGTTGAACGCGCCGCTCGTGATGCCCGCGACGCCGTCGCCCGCGCCGCCATTGCCGGTGATCGTGCCAGCGGGCGCGCTGAAGTAGCCGAAGTAGTCGACGATCACCTGCGGCGCACCCTTGTTGCCGGTGATCTCGAACTCGTAGTGGCCGTTGCTCGCGAGTTGGGTCGTCACGATGCCGGCGTTGGCTATTTGCACAGCGCCCGCGTCCCAGTTGATAAAGCTGGTCGTGTTGACACTACCCTGCGGACGCACGATGAGGTATCCCGGCGCCGTCATCCCAGTCGCGGTAAGGTTCAGAGCAATCGCGGGCTCGCCGATACCCGACAGCGCGCAGCCAGCCGCGCCGCCATAGGTCGATCCGGCGTTCGCGGTGTCGAAAACTCGTAGCGTCGAGACCGGACCGCCGACGTTGCGCGTGTCGACGAACCGGCACGGCGTGATCGGAGTGAAGACGAGATCGTTGTTGGCGTCGCCGAGCGCCTTCGCCTGGCCCGCGGCGAGCGCCGCGGCGGCATGCGCATCGTCGAGCGTCGTGATGCCCGGCTCGATGGCTTGCAGCGCCTCGTTCGACAGCCGATACAGCGACGCGGCGAGGCCTTCACGCCATTCGGGCGTCGCGCCCTTGCGCTGCGCGTCGTCGCTCACCCGATCGATGATGCGCTGGGCGAGCGCGAGCTTTTCGTCGAGGCGGGCCTTCTGCGCTGGCGAGGTCAGCTCGAGGCGCGCCATCGGCGCGGTTGCCGTCGCTGGCTTTTCGGCACGCGCAGACACGCCCAAAATCGTCAGGAGCAATGGAAGAAGTACGCGAATTTTCGTTGCAAAGAACATGACGAAGTCCTCGAGTTTGAATGGCACCTCGGGATACGCCGAAACCAGCGCGCCACTGACAAGCCGCAGATGGCCCCGCGTGCCCGATGGCGAACGTGGCCGCCTCGCGGACCCTGCGGCGCCCACTGTCCCCGCTACCGGCACGACCGCCATTTCGGTTGACGCACCCTCGCGCGCAGGCAAATCGCGTAACCGCGCAGCTCCGCTGCTGAATCCTTCAATAGCAGGGGTTCTGTTGCACCACGAAGGAGACTCGCATGCCAGGCCATGACTTGAAGAAGCTCGAACGCGAACTACAGTCGGTCCTCGACCTCTCGGGGGAACTCATCAAGCTCATCTACAAGAAAGGCTATACGACGCCGCGCGAATTCGCGCTCGTCTCGGGCGTCACCGAAGGCCTGCTGCTGCAGCTGAAGACGCTGACGACGGTGAGCCGCGACATCGTCCAACACGCCGGCGGCTGAGGCAGTTCGATCCGCATCCGCATGCCGTGTGGGCACGGCAGCCAAGGCTAGCCCGGCTGCCGTGCGACGACGCGCAGGCCATACGCGGGGCGCGAGACACCGCTAGCGTTGCATTTCGGCCTGCCGCCTGCGACTTCGGCGTCGAGCGGATGGGCGGGAGGCGCAGCTAGCGCGTCGGTTGACCGGGCGGCGTCGAGTGCAGATCGATTTGTCGCGCCGCCGGCAATTCGTCCTGCGACCAGCCACCACCGAGCGCCTTGATCAGCTGCACGCTGTCCTCGAGCCGGTTGCCGAGGATCTGGATCGCATTGCGTTCGTTGCTGAACGCGGTCGCCGAGGCGGTCACGACGTTGAGATAACTCACGGTACCGGCGCGATACTGGTTGATCGAGATCGCGAGTGCGCGTTCCGCCGACTTGACCGCGTCGTCCTGCGCTATCGCCTCCTGTTCGAGGATGCGCAGCGCCGACAGGTTGTCCTCGACGTTCTGGAATGCCGCGAGCGCCACCTGACGATAGTTCGCGGCTGCGGCGTCGTAGCCGGCGCGCGCCTGCGCGCCTTGCGCGCGGCGCGCGCCGCCGTCGAACAGCACCTCGGCGAGACGCGGTCCGATCGACCAGTAGCGGCTCGGCGCCTCAAGCAGCTGCGACCAGGCCGAATTCTGGTAACCGCCTCCCGCGCTCAGCGTCAGCGTCGGGAACCACGCAGCCTCGGCGACGCCGATCTGCGCATTCGCGGCGGACGCCTGGCGTTCGGCAACCGCGACGTCGGGGCGGCGCTCGAGCAGCGTCGCGGGCACATCGAGCGGAATCGCCGGCGGCGCCACCTTTAATTCCTGCGCAGGCAGCGAGAACTCGGCAGGCAGTCGTCCGGTCAGCACTGCGATCGCGTGTTCGAACTGCATGCGTGCGATGCCTAGATCGATCGCCTGCACCTGCGCACTCTTGAGCTGGGTTTCTGCCTGGATCACGTCGGCGCGCGCGACGACGCCCACGTTGTACTGATTCTGGGTGAGTTGCAGTGCCTTCTCGTACGCGCTGACGGTGCGGTCGAGCAGGCGCTTCTGCTCGTCGACGATGCGCAGCTGGAAATAGCTGCTCGCGAGCTGTGCGTGCAGCGACAGGCGTGTCGACTCGAGCGTCGCCGCGCTCGCCTGCGCATTCGACGCGCTCGCCTCGACCTGACGCCGCACGCCACCCCAGAGGTCGGGTTCCCAGGTCGCCGACAGCGGCAGCTGGTAGGAATTGGTCGGATTCGAAGATCCCGTGCTGCCGATATCGGTCGTCCCGCCGATCACCGTGCCGCCCGAGACGATGCCGCCACCCGAACTTCCGTAGCGCCCGGAACGCGTCGCGCTGAGGCTCGCCGAGACGGTCGGCCACAGGCTCGCGCGCGCTCCCGATACCAGCGCGGCGGCCTGGCGATACTGCGCCTCGGCCTGCTTCAGGCTCTGGTTCGACACGTCGACGCGCTGCTGCAGTTCGTTGAGCTGCGGGTCGCCGAATATCTCCCACCACGCACCGCGCTTGAGCACGTCGCCGGGCGCTGCGGGTTTCCAGCCGGCGTTTTCCTTGTAGGCCGGCGCCGTCGGCAGCTCGGGGCGATGATAGTCCGGCCCGACCGCGCAGGAAGCGAGCAGCACGCTCGCGACCACGCACACGAGGCGCGGCGCGATTCGCGCGCGCGCTTGCGCTTGCGCGAATTCGCGCCGGGTCACCGTACCCGGTGACCCGGTGGGGCGCAGTGCGCGATGCGAATTGCGGTCGATCGTCGAATCGTTATTCACGGCTTGTCCTTCACACCACCGGCGACGGCGTCGCGCCCGGCGGGGCATGATAGATGCGTAGCCACTGGCGCCTGCCCCAGAGGCGGAAGCGGTCGAGATACAGATACACCACTGGCGTCGTGTAGAGCGTCAGCAACTGGCTCACGAGCAGCCCCCCGAAGATCGAGATGCCCAAGGGGCGGCGCATCTCGCTGCCCTCGCCGAAACCGAGCGCGAGCGGCAACGCCCCGAGCATCGCCGCGAGCGTCGTCATCATGATCGGTCGGAAGCGCAGCATGCAGGCTTTGAAGATCGCGTCGTGCGCGGACAGACCCTCGTTGCGTTCGGCGTCGAGCGCGAAGTCGATCATCATGATCGCGTTCTTCTTGACGATGCCGATCAGCAGGATCACGCCAATAAGAGCGATCACGCTGAATTCGGTGCTGCAGGCGAGCAGCGCGAGCAGCGCGCCCACGCCCGCGGACGGCAGCGTCGACAGGATCGTCAGCGGATGCACGTAACTCTCATACAGCACGCCGAGCACGATGTAGATCGCGATCAACGCCGCGAGAATCAGCCAGGGCTGGTTGTCCAGCGACTTCTGGAAAGTCTTCGCGGTGCCCTGCATGCTGCCGTGGATCGAGACCGGCGCACCGACGCGCGCCATCGTGCGGTCGATCGCTGCGACCGCCTCGCCGAGGCTGATGCCGTCCGCGAGATTGAACGACACGGTCGTCGCGACGAACTGGCCCTGGTGGTTCACCGACAGCGGTGCAGATCCTGGTCCGTAGTTCGAGAACACCGTCAGCGGCACCAGCGTGCCGCCCTTGCCCGAGACGTAGATGTCGCGCAGCGAATCGGGGTTCTGGATGAACTGCTGCTGCACCTCCATGATCACGTGGTACTGGTTCAGCGCGTTGTAGATCGTCGATACCTGGCGCTGGCCGAACGCGTTGTTGAGCGCGCTGTCGACCGACTGCATCGTCACGCCGAGGCGTGCCATCGTCGGCCGGTCGAACTGCAGGTCGGTCTCGAGGCCGCGGTCCTGCTGATCGCTGTTGACGTCCTCGAGTTCGGGCACTTCCTTAAGCGCGTCGGCGATCTTCGGACCCCACGCTCTCAGATCCTCGAGGCTGTCGCTCTGCAGCGTGTACTGGTAAGTCGCGTTGCTCTGGCGGCCGCCAACGCGGATGTCCTGCGCGCCGAACAGGAACAGACTCGCACCGGCGACCTGCGACAGCCTGGGCCGCAGCCGGCTGATCACGTCGTTGGTCGAGAGCTTGCGCTCGGACAGCGGCTTGAGCGACATGAACATGAAACCGCCGTTGCGCTGCCCGCCGCCGGTGAAGCCGGCGACGTTCTCGATCGCGGGATCCTCCTTCACGATCTTCATGAACTCGCGCAGCTTCTGCGAGGTCGCCTGGAACGAAGAGGATTGGTCGGCCTGGATGCCGCCGACGATGCGCCCGGTATCCTCCTGCGGGAAGAATCCCTTCGGCACGATGATGTACAGATAGACGTTGAGGATGACGGTCACGAGCAGGACGAACATCATCAGCAGCGGGGCGGCGAGCGCCCAGCGTAGCGTTCGCTCGTAACCACGCGCGAGATTCGCGAATGCGCGCTCCGAGAAATCGAACAGCCGCGCCGACCAGCCCTTGTGCGCAGCGGCCACGGGGCGATGACGCAGGAACTGCGCGCACAGCATCGGCGTCGTAGTCAACGAGATCACGAGGGAAATCAGGATCGCGACCGATAGCGTCACCGAGAATTCGCGGAAGTAGCGGCCGACGATGTCGCCCATCATCAGGATCGGCAGGAATACGGCGATCAGCGAGATGCTCATCGAGATGACCGTGAAGCCGACCTCGCGTGCGCCGAGCAGCACCGCATCCATGCGCGCCATGCCGGCCTCCATGTGGCGCGAGATGTTCTCGAGCACGACGACCGCGTCATCGACGACGAAGCCGGTCGCGATCGTCAGCGCCATGAGCGACAGGTTGTCGAGGCTGAAGCCGACGAGATACATGATCGCGAACGTACCGACCAGCGACACCGGCACCGCGATCGCGGGGATGATCGTCGCGCGCCAGCTGCGCAGGAACACGAACACGACGAAGATCACGAGCAGGATCGCGATCACGAGCGTGCGCTCGACGTCGTGCAGCGACGCGCGGATCGTCGTCGTGCGCTCCATCACGACGCGGATCTCCATGTCGGCGGGGATCGACGCGCTGAGCTGCGGAATCAGCGCGATGACGCGCTCGATCGTATCGAGGATGTTCGCGTTCGGCTGTTTCATCACCTGGATGATCACGGCCGGCTGGCCGTTGACGAGGCCGAGGTTGCGCACGTCCTCGACCGAATCGGTCACGTCCGCGACGTCTGCCAGCCGCACCGGCGAGCCGTCGCGCCACGCGACGATCATGCCGCGGTACTGGCTCGCCTGCCGCGCCTGGTCGTCGGTGTAGATCTGCCAATGGCGGTCATCGAGCTCGACCGTGCCCTTCGGCCGGTTCGCGTTCGCGTTCGCGAGCGCGGTGCGCACCGTGTCCATCGAGATGGCGTACTTGTTCAGCGCGGTGAGGTTGAGCTCGACGCGCACCGCCGGCAGCGAGCCGCCGCCGACCGTCGCCTGTCCCACGCCTTGCACCTGCGCGATCTTCTGCGCGACGATCGTTGAGGCGGCGTCGTAGACCTTGCCCGTGTCGAGCGTCTTCGACGACATCGAGAGCAGCAGAATCGGCTGATCGGCCGGGTTGACCTTGCGATAGGTCGGGTTGCCCGGCATGCCGCTCGGCAGTTGCGCACGCGCGGCGTTGAGCGCGGCCTGCACGTCTCGCGCGGCACCATCGATGTCGCGCGAGAGGTCGAACTGCAGCACGACGCGCGTCGAGCCGGACGAACTCGACGAGGTCATCTCGGTGACGCCCGCGATGCGCCCGAGTTGGCGCTCGAGCGGCGTCGCGACCGAGGTCGACATCGTCTCCGGGCTCGCGCCGGGCAGCGACGCCGAGACCGAGATCGTCGGGATGTCGACCTGCGGCAGCGGCGACACCGGCAGCAGCGTGAAGGCGACCGCGCCGAGCAGGAAGATGCCGATCGTCAGCAGCGTCGTCGCGACCGGTCGGCGCACGAACGGCTCGGACAGGCTCGTGAGCTTCAGCGTTTTCACGTCGCCGCGACTCCGTGGGCCATGTCCGCGTCGCCGCCCTTGCGCCGGAAACGCAGCGCGACGCGGTCAAACGCGAGATAGATCACTGGCGTCGTGAACAGCGTGAGCATCTGACTCACGATCATGCCGCCGACGATCGTCACGCCTAGCGGATGGCGCAGCTCGGATCCGACGCCCGTGCCGAGCATCAGCGGCAACGCGCCGAACAGCGCGGCGAGCGTCGTCATCAGGATCGGACGGAAGCGCAGCAGGCAGGCCTGGTAGATCGCGTCGCGCGGCGCCATGCCCTGCTCGCGCTCGGCGTCGAGCGCGAAGTCGACCATCATGATCGCGTTTTTCTTGACGATGCCGATTAGCAGAATAATTCCGATAATTGCGACGATGCCGAGGTCTTCGCCCGCGATCAGCAGCGCGAGCAGCGCGCCGATGCCCGCAGAGGGAAGCGTCGACAGGATCGTGATCGGATGGACGAAGCTCTCGTAGAGCACGCCGAGCACGATGTACATCGTCACGATCGCCGCGAGGATCAGCAGCACGGTGTTGGTCTGCGACGACTGGAACGCCGCGGCGGCGCCCTGGAAGCTCGTCTCTATGCTCTGCGGCATGCCGAGACCTTTCTCGATCTGCTTGATCTTGTCGACGGCCGCGCCGAGCGACGCACCGGTGGCGAGGTTGAACGACACCGTCGTCGCGGGAAATTGCGCGATATGGTTGATCAACAGCGGACCCACGCGCTCCTCGAGTTTCGTCACCGTCGTGATCGGCACCTGACCGTTGCTCGTGGCCGCGGCCGTGGTGGAACTCGTCGTCGACGCCGCAGTACTGGCCGCACCGGGGGCCGAGACCGAGCCCGACGGCGTCTGCGCGACGTTGTTCGCGTTGGTCAGCCCGGGCACGTACATGCGGTTGAGAGAATTCGGTCCGCGCTGGAACTCGGGCTTGACCTCGAGCACGACGCGGTACTGGTTGGACTCGGTGAATATCGTCGATACGAGGCGCTGGCCGAACGCGTCGTAGAGGATGTTGTCGATCGCGGCCGGCGTTATGCCGAGCCGGCCCGCGCTATCACGGTCGATGCTGAGATAGGCTTGCAAGCCCTTCGACTGCAGGTCGCTCGCGACGTCGGCAAGTTCGGGCTGCTTGTTCAGCGCCTCGACGAGCTTGGGCACCCACGTGTTGAGGTCCTCGATGTCGGGCGAGCCGAGCGTGAACTGGTACTGCGTGCGGCTCACGCGGTCCTCGATCGTGAGGTCCTGCACGGGTTGCAGGTACAGCGTGATGCCCGCGAGCTTGTGCGACGAATCCTGCAGACGGCGGATCACCGCCTCGGCGCCGTCGCGCTTTCCGTGCGGCTTCAGGTTGATCAGGAAGCGGCCGCTGTTGAGCGTCGTGTTCGTGCCGTCGACGCCGATGAACGAGGACAGCGACTCGACTGCCGGATCGGCGAGTATGAGCTTGCCGAGCTCCTGCTGGCGCTCGGCCATCGCCGCAAACGAGATCGACTGCGCGCCTTCCGAGATGCCCTGGATCACGCCGGTGTCCTGCACCGGGAAGAAGCCCTTGGGCACGATGACGTAGAGGACGATCGTGAGGATCAGCGTCGCGACCGCGACGATCAGCGTCGCGCCCTGACGGTCGAGCACCCAGCTGAGCCAGCGTCCGTAGACCGCGATCACGCGATCGATCAGCGCGCTCGCCTTGCGCGAAAAGCGCGACTCCTGCTCGGGCGCGCGGTGGCGCAGCATCTTCGCGCACAGCATCGGCACGAGCGTCAGCGATACGACGGCTGAGATCAGGATCGTCACCGCGAGCGTTACCGCGAACTCGCGGAACAGCCGGCCCACGACATCGCCCATGAACAGCAGCGGGATCAGCACGGCGATCAGCGAGATCGTCAGGCTGACGATCGTGAACGCGATCTGGCCCGAACCCTTGAGCGCGGCCTCGAGCGGCGTGTCGCCCTCTTCGAGGTAGCGCGATATGTTCTCGATCATGACGATCGCGTCGTCGACGACGAACCCGGTGGCGATCGTCAGCGCCATCATCGTGAGGTTGTTGAGGCTAAACCCGGCCAGATACATCACGCCGAATGTGCCGATGAGCGACAGCGGCACCGAGAAACTCGGGATCACGGTCGCTGGCAGGTTGCGCAGGAACAGGAAGATCACGAGCACGACGAGCACGACCGAAAGCATCAGCTCGAATTGCACGTCGGCGACCGATGCGCGCACGGTGATCGTGCGGTCGGTCAGCACCGAGACGTCGACCGCGGCTGGCATCGACGCGGTCAGCTGCGGCAGCATCGCCTTGACCCGGTCGACCACCTCGATCACGTTCGCGCCGGGCTGGCGCTGGATGTTCATGATGATCGCGGGAACCGTGTCCTTCCACGCGGCGAGCTTGTTGTTCTCGACGTCGTCGATGACGTCGGCGACGTCGGACAGGTGGATCGCCGAGCCGTTCTTGTACGCGATGATGATGCCGCGATACTCGGCCGCCGACTTGAGCTGGTCGTTCGCGTCGATCGTGTACGAGCGCGTCGGCCCGTCGAACGTGCCCTTCGGGCCGTTGACGTTCGCGCCCGTGATCGCGGTGCGCAGATCCTCGAGGCTCATGCCGTACGAGGCGAGCGCGCTCGGATTGGCCTGCACGCGCACGGCCGGGCGCTGCCCGCCCGACAGCGTCACGAGACCCACGCCGGTGATCTGCGAGATCTTCTGCGCGAGGCGCGTGTCGGCGAGGTCCTGCACCTGGTAGAGCGGCAGCGACTTGGACATCAGCGCGAGGCTCAGGATGGGCGCGTCGGCCGGATTGACCTTGCTGTAGATCGGCGGCGTCGGCAGGTCGCTCGGCAGGAACGTGCCCGACGCGTTGATCGCGGCCTGCACCTCCTGCTCTGCGACGTCGAGGCTCAGCGACAGGCTGAACTGCAGCGTGATCACCGATGCGCCGCCCGAACTCGTCGACGACATCTGGTTGAGACCCGGCATCTGTCCGAACTGGCGTTCGAGCGGCGCGGTAACCGAGGACGTCATCACCTCGGGGCTCGCACCCGGATACAACGTCGTGATCTGGATCGTCGGGTAGTCCACCTCGGGCAGCGCCGACAGCGGCAGCGCGCGATAGGCGAGCACGCCCACGAGCAGGATCGCCACCATTAGCAGCGTCGTCGCGACCGGCCGCTGGATGAACAGGCGCGACGGATTCATGCAGGCGTGCCGCTGCCGTTGCCCGGGTTGGCGGCCGGCTTGGCGTTGGCGGGGGTCGTCGCCGGGTCGGACTTGCCGCTCGCGCTGTCGGCACCGACTGGCTTGCCGTCTGCGGGCTTGGCGCTGCCGTCCGCGGGCTTGCCGTCCGCGCCGGGTTGATCGCGGCGACGATGCGCGCCGGCCTGGCCGGGGGTTCCTGCGGCGCCGTTCTGTCCGCGATTCCCGCGCCGCTGCTGCGTGCCATCGCCGGTGCCCGTGCCGCCGCCCTCGGGCTTGGGCGGCGCGGCCGCATGCGTCGGCGCGCCACTGGCGTCGGTCGTCGCGGCGATCTCGACCGTGCTGCCCTCGCGCAACTTGTCGATGCCGTCGGTCACGACGATATCGCCGGGCTGGAGACCCTTGTTGATCGCGACGCGTTCGCCCTCGGTCGGCCCGGTCTCCAGCGCGCGCTGCGAGACGGTCTTGTCAGTCGGATTGACGACGAACACATACTGACCGGTCGCACTGCGCTGCAGCGAAGAGGTCGGGATCACCGTGACGCCGTGCAGCGTGTCGAGCAGCACGCGCAGGTTGACGAACTGGTTCGGGAAAAGGCCCTCGTCGTCGTTCGTGAACGTCGCCTTGACCTTGACCGTACCCGTGCTCGAATCGATCTGATTGTCGAGGCTCGCGATGCTGCCGGTCGCGAGCTTGTTCTTGAGCGCGCGATCCCACGCGTCGGCCTTTAGCGTCTTGCCGGCGCGCACCTGCTTGAGCATCGACGGCAGGCTGTCCTCGGGGATCGTGAACAGCACGTCGATCGGCTTCAACTGCGTGACGACGACGATGCTCGAGCTGTTCGCGGTCACGTTGTTGCCGGGATCGACCTGGCGCAGGCCGACGCGCCCGGACACCGGCGCGAGGATCTTCGTGTACGCGAGGTTGACCTTGGCCGTATCGACCTGGCCCTGGTCGGACGCGAGCGTGCCTTCGTACTGGCGCACGAGCGCGGCCTGCGAGTCGAGCTGCTGCTTGGCGATCGAGTCTTCCTTGAACAGCGTCTGATAGCGTTGCAGGTCGATGCGCGCATTGGCGAGCTGCGCCTGGTC
Source organism: Rudaea sp. (assembly GCA_040005435.1). Lineage (GTDB taxonomy): Bacteria > Pseudomonadota > Gammaproteobacteria > Xanthomonadales > Rhodanobacteraceae > Rudaea. Next base: position 14,329 of record JBDTYX010000052.1, read on the forward strand.
GCGCGCGGCGACGCCCTGCGCCTGCGCGAGCGCCGCCTGGTAGCCGCGCGGATCGATCTCGGCCAGCAGGTCGCCCTGCTTGACCATCTGCCCTTCCTCGAAATTTACGCGTGCGAGCTGGCCGCCGACCTGCGGACTGACCGCGACGACGCGCCGCGGTGTAACGGTGCCGAGTCCATTGAGCGTGATGTTGATGTCACCGGCCACGGCCGTCGCGGTGCCGACCGGCATCGCCTGCGCCGCAAACCCGCCGCGCGTCGCCGGGCTGCCAGCGGCGCCCGGACCTCCGCCGCCGCGTCGGCCGCCGGCCATCTGCTGCATCTGCGCCATCTGCGTGCTGCGCGCCATCCACAGCCCGCCGATCGCGATCGCGACCGCGACCGCGATGACGATCAGATAGGGCAACCATCGACGTTTCGGTTTCGTGCTCATTGGATTCTTCAGATCTCGTCAAATGGAGGCCGGGCGCGACGGCCACAGCGGCAGACCAGCAAACAGCCCGCAAAGTTACCTTGGGCGTGTTGAATGTGCCATGACATAGTCGTAATACGCTGTAAGCGCTTGTTAATGGGCCTGCACAATCTCCACGAACTCACTCCCCAGCGTGCGTGGCGGGCGATTGCAGCGCAGAAAACACCACGGTGCTGAAGCTGCCGGGGTCGGCCCATTCGCTGTTCGTCATCACGACGGCGCCGAGACCCGACTCGGGGTAGATCACGAGGCGCGTGCGCGTCTTCTCCTGCGCTCCGCTATGCGAGACGCGCAGTCGTCCGCCCTTGCGATCGACCTCGAAGCCGAGCCCGCGATCGGTTTTTTCTCCGTCCCGGAGGTTCTGCGGTTGCCACATCTGCGCCTCGATCTGCGCCGAGACTAGGCGATGGTTGAGCAGCGCCGCGGCGAAACCCGCGAAATCGCGGATGTCCGAGATGAAGCCTCCGGCGCCGAGCTTCCAGCTCACGTCGGTGTCCGAAGAGCGCGTGATCGCGCCGTGCTCGCGCACATAACCCACGGCGCGATGCGCGATGACTGCCCACGGATAGTCGGGCTGCAGGCTCGTGAGCGCGAGCGGGCCGCTGATCCGCGCACCCACTTGCGCGACATAGGGCTGACCGCCCGCGCGCTGGACGACGGCGCTCGCGAGGATATAGCCATAGGACGAATAGGAATACTTCTCGCCCGGCGCGTTGACGAGCGGCGATTCCTTGAACGTGTCGAGCGCGACGACCGGATCGACGAACGGGTGCGGCTGCGCGTAGGCCTTCTTCGTACGGATGACTTCGCCGTTTTCGTAGTGGACGATGCCGCCCTGGTGGTCGAGCAGCTCGCGCATCGTGATGCGCGCGCCCTTGTCCGGAAATTCGGGCACGTAACGACGCACATCCGCATCGAGGTCGAGCTTGCCGGACTGCACGAGTTGCATCGCCGCGACCGCCGTGAGCGGCTTCGACACCGACGCCCAGCGGAACATCGTCTCGGTCGTGACCGGCAGCGCGTGCTCGCGGTCGGCCAGGCCGTAGCCCTTCACGTAGACGATCCTGCCGTTCTCGATCACGCCGATCGCGACGCCGACCGCATCCTGCCTGCGCAATTCGCCGAGGACCGCCGCATCGACGGCGGCTGCCCGGTCCGCCGCCAACGCCGCGTCGACGTGCGGGCGCGCGAAAGTCGCGCCGCAAGACATCAGCAGAACCAACACGACCGGCGGCATCAGGCCGGCGCGGCGGATCGACTTGAGCATCACGGGCACCTTCCAAATCGAAGCGTCGCGACCTGCAATTATGCGGCAAAATGGGCCTTCGCCGTCCGTGGCCACCCGCGTGTCCGAACCCAGTTTTGCCCGCCTCGCCTCGCCGCACAGCCCGCGCGCGCTGGCTGCCACGCTCGCCTGGCTGCGCGTCTGCGCGGTGCTCGGCCAGGTCGCGACCGTCGTGCTCGTCGACAACGTGTTCGGCCTCGCGATCCCCGAGCAGGCGATCCTGCTCGGCATCGGCGCACTCGCCGCATTCGACGCGGCGGTCTTCTGGCGCCTGCGCAGATCCTGGCCGGTCAGCGAGGCCGAGGTCGTCGCACACCTCGCGATAGATACCGGTGTACTTTGCTATCTTCTGTACCTCACGGGCGGCGCGACCAATCCATTCGTGTCGCTGTATGTCGTGCCGATCGCGCTGGCCGCGATGGCGCTGTCGCCGCGCTACCTCGCATGCGTCGTGCTGCTCGCGTGTGCGGCCTATCTCGTGCTGCTGCCGTGGCACGTGCCGCTGCCCGCGCTCGCCCACGACACGCACGAACTCGCGGGCGGCGACAGCGGCTTCAACCTGCACGTCGCCGGCATGGCGGTGAATTTCGCGATCATGGCGGTCCTGCTCGGTTTCTTCATCTGGCGCCTCGCGCGCGAGCTGCGCACGCGCGCGGCGCTCGCACAACGGGAACGCGAACGCGCGCTGCGCGACGAGGGCATTCTCGCGATCGCGACGCAGGCCGCCGGCACCG
>JBDTYX010000227.1:0-4960 GCA_040005435.1 Rudaea sp.
CGCGGCGCCGACGTCGAGCTTGAGCAGGCCCTGGTAGCGGCCGACGCCGTGGTCGGCGAGCACGATCGGCGCGCCGATCGTGAGCTCGGAGAGGTCGCGCAGGATCGCCTCGGGCTCGCGGATCGCATGCTTGCGGCGACGTGTCGAGCGCGCGCGTTCGCCGTACAGCTGGCGATCGGTGAGGACGGTCAGCGCGGGAGACGTCAGCGCGAAGCCGTCGTCGAGCGTCGCGACCGTGATCGCGAATCGATTGACTGCGGGCGCGGCGCCGCCTTCGAGGTCATGCACGAACTCGCGCCACGAGCCGACGACGTGTGGGTGCAGCCCGGTCGCGCCGAGCTGTTCGATCAGCGCCTCGCGCCTGCCCGCGGAGTCGGCGGCGATCAGCACGCGGCCCGGGTAGGCGTCGAGGAAGCGCTTGAGTTCCTGGGCGGTGCTCTCGCCGCGCTGGTTTAGCGGCACGCTCGGCGCGGGCTGGGTGCCGAGGTCGACCGCGTGCGCGTTCGTGCCCTTCGCGACGATCTCGACGCGCAGCGAGCGATTGAGCTTCTCGCGCAGTTCCTGCGGCGAGAGGTACAACTCCGTGACCGGCACGATCGGTCGCTCGATGTCGTGGGCGCGGCTTTCATAGCGCGCCTGCGCCTGCTGCCAGAAAGTCTCGGCCGCGTCGAGCGCGCCGTCGGCGAGCACGAACGTCGCCGACTCGCCGAGATAGTCGAACAACGTCTCGGTGTGGTCGAAGAACAGCGGCAGATAATATTCGATGCCCGCGGGCGTCGTGCCCTCGCGGATGTCCTGATAGATCGGACAGCGGCGCGGGTCGATCGGAAAACGCTCGCGCAGCGTGTTGCGGAACGCTTTGACCGCATCGTCGGTCAGCGGAAACTCGCGGCCCGGCAGCAGATTGACCGCCTCGACCTTGTGCGCGGAGCGTTGCGTCTCGGGGTCGAACGTGCGGATCGACTCGATCTCGCGGTCGAACAACTCGATGCGAAAAGGCTCGGCGCTGCCCATCGGAAACACATCGAGCAAGCTGCCGCGCACCGCGAAGTCGCCGGGCTCGAGCACCTGCGGCACGTTGCGATAGCCCGCGGCCTCGAGGCGGCGCTGCTCGGCCGCGAGGTCGAGAACCTGCTTGAGCCGCAGCACGAGGCTCGAACCGCCGATGAAGCTGCGCGGCGCGAGCCGCTGCATCAGCGTCGAGGCGGGTACGACGAGCACGCCGCGCGTCGTAGTCGGCAGGCGATACAGGGTCGCGATGCGCTGCGACACGATGTCGGGATGCGGCGCATACAAGTCGTAGGGCAGCGTCTCCCAGTCGGGGAAATGCAGCACGTCGAGCGTGGCGCCCGCGAACGCGCGCAGGTCGGTTTCGAGCGTGTGCGCCGCGTGCGTGTCGTGCGTGACCGCGACGATCACTCCCACGCGCGCGCGCGCCGCCGCGGCGATCGCGAGCGCGGTCGCGCTGCCGTGCGGGGCGTTCCAGAAGCTGCGCGTCTTGGCGTCGCGCGGCAGAGGCGGGGAGAGCAGGGCTGAATCGGTCATAGCGAAATTTCGGGGAAGCAGCGGATCGCCGCGCACGAGATGCGGTCGACCCGAAACAAAACAACAGCAACGCCGGGACGCGGCGTGCGTCCAGCGCAATGTCGTCATTGTATCCGACCGGCGGCGCCGGTTCGTACCGGATCAGCGCGGCGACGCGGCGACCGCGTGCGCGTAGTAACGCACTTCCGCGTGCTTCCATGCCGCGGGATGTCCGGCGAAGCCCTGGCGCAGGCTCGTGCTGCGATAGTTGCTGCCGCCGGCCTGCGTGACCTGCGGACCCTCGGCCACGATCGCGCCGCGGCTCTTGTCGCTCGGCCGCACGATCGCGATATGCCCGGGCTTGTCGTCGTGGTGGTTCTTGTAGGTCGCGACGACGAGCATCCCGCGGTTCGCGGCGGCCTGCGCGGCGACGCCATCGTCGAGCGCATTCCAGCCCTGCCCGCGTCCCTCGTTTTCGAGCCAGTCGTATTGCGCGTTGGCGAGCAGGATCTGCGCGTGTTCCGGCGGACGCAGGATGTAGATGCCGAGTTGCTTCGCGGCGGCCGCGACGAACGCGCTGCAATGAGTGTGCTTGCCCGCACTGAGCTCAGGCTTGCCATCGGGCTTGCCCGACTCCCAGTGCACGTGCACGCCGGCCGGCCAGTGCTGCTCGACGTCGAGTGCATCGATCGTCGCGGCCACGCGCTGCGCAGCAGGCGTGACCTCGCCCGCGTGTGCGAGGCCCGCGAACGATGCGAGCAGTGCGGTCATGAGGATTCGCGTGAGCGCGTGCATGCAGGACCTGTCGGGGAGGGAAGCTGAAACCGGGTTCTTCAGATCGAGCTAGAGTCTACGCTGTCGGTGCCGATGCGCGGACCGCCGCGGACCGTTGCGAGGATCCGTTCAGGGCCGCATCGCGGTCAGTCGCGCCGACGCTCCGCATGCGGCAGCGGCGAGCGACCTGGCCGTCGGGCTAGCGTCTTGGGGGGCAGTCGCTGCAGACTACTCGAAATATCACATTTCTTTACAGCGCTCATGCCGCAGGTGACACGGCAATCGGCAATAATTTGCGCATGATCGTCAATGCGCAAAAGCCTGCGGGTCACCGCTGCAACTCCGCCTTTCCCCGAAGCATCATCGTCATGCTCGGCGTCGTCGCCGGGCTGGTCGGGTGCAGGGGCGCGTCGCCGCCGCCGGCGCCCGCGGTGGCGCCTGTCGGCGTCGCGCAGGCGGCGCGCAAAGCGATGCCGGACCTGCTCGCGGCGGTCGGCACGGTCGAGGCGATCAACAGCGTCGCGATGAAGTCGCTCGTCGACGGCCAGCTACTCGAAAGCCGGGTCAAGGACGGCGACGCGATCAGCGCGGGCCAGCTGCTGTTCAAGATCGACCCGCGTCCGGCGCAGGCGGTGCTCGCGCAATCGCAGGCCGCGCTCGCGAAGGACGAGGCCGCGCGCAACCTCGCGAAGGCGCAGGTCGACCGCTACCGGCCGATCGCGGGCAAGGGATTCATCTCCGCCGACCAGATGCAGCAGACCGTCACCGCCTACGAGGCGGCCGCCGCGAGCGTGAAGGTGGACCAGGCCAACGTCGACGCGACGCGGCTCACGCTCGGCTACACCGAAATCCATGCGCCGTTCGCCGGTCGCGCGGGGCGCATCCTCGTGCAGCCCGGCAACCTCGTCAAGGCGAACGACGCGAATCCATTGCTCGTGATCAACCAGATCGTGCCGATCTTCGTCAACTTCGCGGTGCCCGGTGCGTACGTCGACCGCGTGCGCTCGGCGCAGGCCGCGGGCGCATTGCACGTGCAGGCGCAGGGTTCCGCGCTCAAGACGCCGCAAAATGGACAATTGGCTTTTGTGGACAACGCGGTGGATCCGTCGACGAATACGGTCAAGCTGCGCGCGAGCTTCGCCAATACCGACGAATCCCTGTGGCCGGGCCAGTTCGTGAACATCTCGCTGACGCTCGGCACGCAGGCGAACGCCGTCGTCGTCCCGGAGTCCGCGGTCAAGGCCGGTCCGAACGGCAGCTACGTCTACATCGTCAAGCAGGATGGACACGCCGAGCAGCGCGCGATCGTCGTCTCGCGCACAGTCGCGGGCGACACCGTCGTGGAGCAGGGCCTCTCGGGCGGCGAGACCGTCGTCGTCGACGGCCAGTCACGCGTCATCGATGGCGCCCTCGTCAAGGTCACCGGCGGCGCCGCGAACGCCGCCGCGCCCGGCGCGAGCGCGGCGAAGTGACCGCCCCGACCCGAAGATGAGCGTCTCGGAGATCTTCGTCCGTCGACCGGTCATGACGACGCTGATCATGATCGGCATCCTCGTGTTCGGCATCGCGGCGTACCGGCTGCTGCCGGTATCCGATCTTCCCAACGTCGATTTCCCGACGATCCAGGTGAGCGCCTATCTGCCGGGAGGCTCGCCGGAGACGATGGCCTCCGCTGTCGCGACGCCGCTAGAGAAGCAGTTCTCGTCGATACCCGCGCTCGACTCGATGACCTCGGTCAGCGGCATCGGCCAGACCCAGATCACGATGCAGTTCTCGCTCGAGCGCAACATCGATGCGGCCGCACTGGACGTGCAGTCGGCGATCTCGGCCGCGCTCAAGCAGCTGCCGACGACTATGAGCGTGCCGCCGACCTTCCGCAAGGTGAATCCCGCGGACGCGCCGGTGTTCTTCATCGGCATGAGCTCGAATACGATGCCGCTCGCGAAGGTCGACGAATACGCGGAGACGCTGCTCGCGCAGCGCCTGTCGATGGTCGACGGCGTGGCACTCGTCAACGTCTACGGTTCGCAGAAACATGCGGTGCGCATCGATCTCGACCCGGGCGCGATGGCCGCGCGCGGGCTCGGCATAGACCAGGTCGCCGCGGCGGTCGGCAGCGGCAACGTCGACCTGCCGACCGGCACGCTGTACGGCAGCGATCGCACGTACAGCGTGATGGTCAACGGCCAGTTCGAGGCGGCGGCGCCGTTCTCGACCCTCGTCGTGAGCTACCAGAACGGCGCGCCGGTGCGCCTCGGCGACATCGCGCACGTCTACGATGGCGTGCAGAACGACAAGCTCGCGGCGTGGGTCAACGGCCGGCGCGGCGTGCTGCTCGCGGTGCAGAAGCAGCCCGGCGTCAACACGATCGCGGTGGTCAAGCGCATCCGCGAGGTGCTGCCGGGATTCCGTAGCCAGCTGCCGGCGGGCGCCGAGCTGCGCGTATTCTACGACCGCACCGAGAGCATCCGCGCGTCGGTCGACGACGTGCAGTTCAGCCTGATCCTCGCGCTCGGGCTCGTCGTGCTCGTGATCTTCATCTTCCTGCGCAACGTCTCCGCGACGATCATCCCATCGCTCGCGCTGCCGATGTCGATCGTCGGCACGTTCGCGATCATGTATCCGTTCGGCTACAGCCTCGACAACCTGTCGCTGATGGCGT
>JBDTYX010000053.1:0-16731 GCA_040005435.1 Rudaea sp.
AAGGACGGTGCCGCGCGCGGCCCCTTCGCGCCGCGCGCCTAACCGCGCGTCGTCGCGGGTTCGACGTCGGCGAGGAATCGACACAGCGCGTCGACGACCGAGCGATCGTCGTAGAGCCTATGCTTGCCCGCCGCGATGCGCCGCACGAGAGAGCGCCGCCAGTCGCCGTCCTGCGCGGCACGCGTCGCGATGTGCAAGTAGTCATCGCAGTCCCGCGCGACGAGTTCGTCGAGGCCGAGCAGCCCAAGCATCGCAGCGGTCTGCCGGCCACGCATCAGCGCGCCGGGCAGAGTGACGATCGGTACGTCGGCCCACAGCGCATCGAGGCTCGTGAGGCAGCCCGAGAAATCGAGCGCGTCGAGACACAGGTCGGCCGCAGCGACGAAGCGCCGGTAGTCCGGCGGTGACTGGCGCGCGTGCACCGCGCAACGCGTCGCGAAATCGACGCCTGCGCGGGCGAACGCGGCGGCGAGACGCTCGGAGAGGCGCTCGGCGATCCGCGCGGGCTTGCCACAGAGGATGTCGAGCCGCGCAGTCGGGTTGGCCTTGAGGATCGCGGCGAACAGCGCATCGTGGCGCGGATGGAGCTTGTCCGCCGACTGCAGGCAAAGCAGGCGAAGCGCGCCGTCGCCACCAACCCCGCACGCCTCAGCCTCGGGCGCCTGCGGCAGCGGCAGGAAGGTGCCGAGCCGCGGCAGACGCACGAGCGCTTCGCGGTAGTGCGCCTGTCCGTCCGCAGGCTCGCAGGCATCGGCGCTGAGGAAGTAATCGATCGACGCCATCCCCGAGGTCACCGGGTGGCCCCAGGTTGCGATCTGCACCGGCGCATGCCGCAGGCTCGCGACCACCTGGGTGATCCGGTCGAGGCCGATGTCGAGGAACACGACGATGTCCGGTGCGAATTCGCGCAGGGCCTCACTCCACGCGGGAATCGTGCGGACCCCGGACGCGAACACGCTGCAGCGCCCGCGCCAGCGCGCGGTGACCGAATCCTCCCAGGTGCCCGGATAGAACGCGCCGAGGTCGAAGCGCTGCGCATCGAGCGCGAACAGCGTGTCGGTCCACACCCGGCTCGCGGAATGCGCCTTGAGCGACGCGGAGAACACCGCGATCCGGCGCCGGCCGCCGCCGATCGCGCGCGGCGTGACTTCGCTGATCTGTGGATATGCGGCGAGCGCGAGCCGGCGCAGCACGCGCGCATTGCGCTCGTGCTCTTCGAGCAGCGGCCTGCCGAGGTAGGCCAGGTGGAAGTTGGCCGCGCTCGTCGCTGCTTCGTCGGCCTGCGCCGCGAAGCGCGGCTGCGCGAGGTCGAGTCGCTCGAAAGCGGCGATGCCGTCGCGCCAGCGCGCGAGAAACGCCTCGCGTGCGGCCTCGTCCGCAGCGACGACATCTTGCGGCAACTGGAACTGCAGCCAGCGCGCCGTCAGGTTTTCCTCATCGAGCGCGAGCACACGACGCAGCGCGATATGCGCCTCGGCGAGGCGTTCCTCGTTGGCGAGCGCGCCGGCGAGCATCAGCCGCAGCGGCACGCTGTCGGGCGACAACGCCGCCGCGCGCTCGAGCGCAGGGATCATCTCGGCGTCGGGCGCGGAGCCGTCCTTGAGCACGCCGACGAGCAGCGTCGCGGGCTTGGCGCGCTCGGGCGCGAGCGCCACGGCCTTCTCGAGCGCGGCGCGCGCGCGGATGAAGTCACCGACGCGCGCGCGGACGAGGCCGAGATTGGTCCAGCCCTGCGCATCGTCGGGGCGCAGGCGCACATACGCTTCATAGTGGCGGCCCGCATCGACGAGGCGACCCTGGTCGAACAGGTCGTTGCCGAGGTTGTAGCGGGCCTCGACGAAGCCCGGGTTCAGCGTCGCTGCGCGCGCGAACGCGCGCTCGGCGTCATCGTAGCGGCGCTCCGCGAACAGCCATTGCGCGACGACGAACTGCGCTGCGCCATCCGCTTGATTAAGCGCGAGCGCACGTTCGGCCGCGCTCAGCGCGAGCGCGAGGTCGCCGCGCCGCAGCGCGAGCCACGCGAGGTCGCTGAACGCCTGGCCGATGCGGTCGGAGAGCCGGCAGGCGGTCTGCAGGTTCTGCCAGGCGTCCTCCTCACGGCCAAGACGCATCTGACAGTGGCCGAGTCCGGACAGCGCGAGCGCGTCGCCGGGCTGCGTGCGCAGCACCTGCTCGAACGCGGTCGCGGCAGCGGTGATCTGGCCCTGCTGCAGCAGCGCGATGGCTTGGTCGGTCGTCGGAGTGGCCATTTTTCGCTGCTCGTCGCCATGCGGCCGGTGCAATCCTGGCACGCGCTGGCACAAGGCCTCGTGCGACAGTCCCGGGGGCGCAGGGTATACTAATTGTTTGCTGAAACCCAAGGCGCAGGCATGTTTTCGAACGCGATGAAAATCGAAGGCTACGACCCCGAACTCGCCGCGGCGATCGCGGCCGAGAAGCAGCGTCAGGAAGACCACGTCGAGCTGATCGCGTCGGAAAACTACGCGAGTCCGCGCGTGCTCGAGGCGCAGGGGTCGGTGCTGACCAACAAGTACGCGGAAGGGTATCCGGGCAAGCGCTACTACGGCGGCTGCGAGTTCGTCGACGTTGCCGAGAGGCTCGCGATCGAGCGGGTCAAGCAGCTGTTCGGGGCGACTTATGCGAACGTGCAGCCGCACTCCGGCTCGCAGGCGAATCAGGCGGTGTATTTCGCGCTACTCAATCCGGGCGACACGATCCTCGGCATGAGCCTCGCGCACGGTGGCCACCTCACCCACGGCGCGAAGGTGAATCTCTCCGGCAAGATCCTCAATGCGGTGCAGTACGGCGTCAACGAACAGGGTCTCGTCGACTACGGCGAGATCGAGAGGCTCGCGCTCGAGCACAAGCCGAAGATGGTCGTCGCGGGGTTCTCGGCGTATTCGCGCGTCATGGACTGGGGGCGTTTCCGCGCGATTGCGGACAAGATCGGCGCCTACCTGTTCGTCGATATGGCGCACGTCGCCGGACTGGTTGCGGCGGGTGTCTATCCGAATCCACTGCCGCACGCGCACGTCGTCACTTCGACTACGCACAAGACGCTGCGCGGTCCGCGCGGCGGCATCATCGTCGCGCAGAAATCCGCGATGGGAGCGGCGCCAGACGAGATAGAGAAGAAGCTGCAGTCGATCGTGTTCCCCGGTATCCAGGGCGGGCCGCTCATGCACGTGATCGCCGCGAAGGCGGTCGCGTTCTTAGAAGCGCTCGAGCCCGAGTTCAAGACCTACCAGGCGCAGGTGGTGAAGAACGCGCAGGCGATGGCGAAGACGTTCGTCGCGCGCGGCTACAAGATCGTTTCGGGCGGCACCGACAACCATTTGATGCTCGTCGACATGATCGGCAAGGCGATCACCGGCAAGGACGCCGAGGCTGCGCTCGGCAAGGCGCACATCACCGTAAACAAGAACGCCGTGCCAAACGACCCGCAGAAGCCGTTCGTCACGTCGGGCCTGCGCATCGGCACGCCTGCGGTGACGACGCGTGGTTACGGCGAGCCGGAATGCGTCGCGCTCGCGAACTGGATCTGCGACGTGCTCGACGCGCCCGCCGACGAGCACGTTATCGAGGGCGTTCGCGGCAACGTCACCAAACAGTGCCGGGCATTCCCGGTCTATGGCTGAGCGATGCGCATGAACCAGATCGCACGCAAGCCGCGAGTCGAGGCCGGTCGTGGCCGCGTGCGCGGTGCGTCGCGCGGAATCGCGTCGGGCGTGAGCGCGGAGTAGTCGCGGATGCATTGTCCCTTCTGCCAACACATCGACACGCGCGTAATCGACTCGCGCGTCGCCGAGGACGGCACGACGATCCGGCGCCGGCGCGAGTGCGAGAAGTGCGGCGAGCGCTTCAACACGTTCGAGACGGTCGAAATCAAGCTGCCCGCAGTCGTCAAGAGCGACGGTCGGCGCGAGGCGTTCGACGAACGCAAGCTGCGCGTCGGCATCGAGCGCGCGCTGCATCATCGCCCGGTCGCGAGCGACGCGCTCGACAACGTCATGCGCGAGGTCGTCAAGCAGTTGCGCCAGGTCAACGAGCGCGAGGTCGTGTCGCGACAGATCGGCGAGTGGGTGATGCACGAGCTCAAGCGACTCGACCAGGTCGCCTACGTGCGCTTCGCGTCGGTCTACCGTCGATTCGAAGACGTGCAGGCGTTCCGCGAGGAGATCGAGAAACTCGAGCGCGATCTGCCCGCGATCGAAGGACTGCAGCTGCCGCTGCTCGGCGACGTCGTCGCGCAGGCGCAGGGCAAGAAGCGTTGAGAAATCGAGGCACCTGGAGCGCCGCTTCGGCGCCACATCTCGAGCCGTCGCACCCGGACATCGGCGACGATGAGGTGCCCGCACGCCTTCGACCGGACTGCGCGAGCGCGCAGTGACTTCCCCGCCGCTCACTTTTTCGGCGCTCGACCACGTGCACATGGCGCGCGCGTTGCGCCTGGCCGAGCGCGGGCTGTATACGACGATGCCCAATCCGCGCGTGGGCTGCGTGATCGCGGTCGGCGACGAGGTCGTCGGCGAAGGCTGGCACGAACGTGCCGGCGGCCCGCATGCAGAGGTGGTCGCATTGCGCGCCGCCGGCGCGCGCGCGCGCGGCGCGACCGCGTACGTAACGCTCGAGCCTTGTTCGCACTTCGGGCGCACGCCGCCGTGTGCCGATGCGCTGATCGCGGCCGGCGTCGGCCGCGTCGTCGCGGCTTCGCAGGATTCGAATCCACGGGTGGCCGGCGGCGGGTTCGTCGCGCTGCGTGCGGCCGGCATCGCCGTCGAGACGGGCCTGCTGAGCGCGCCTGCGCGGGAACTCAACCGTGGTTTCTTCGCGCGCGTCGAGCGCAGCCGGCCGTGGCTGCGCATCAAACTCGCGACGAGCCTCGATGGGCGCACGGCGCTCGCCAATGGCGAATCGAAGTGGATCACGGGCGATGCCGCACGCGCGGACGTGCAGCGCTGGCGTGCGCGCAGCTCGGCGATCCTCACGGGCAGCGGCACCGCACTCGCGGACGACCCCCGACTGACCGTTCGCGCCGAACTGCGTGGGCACGATGGCGCGTGCGTCGATGATCCCGTGGCGCCGCTGCGCGTCGTGCTCGATTCGCGCCTGCGCGTGCCCGCTTCGGCGCAGCTGCTCGACGGCAGCGCGCGGACCCTGTTGCTGCACGCCGCAGACGCGCGCGTGGACGACGCGCGCTTCGAGCGCGTCGAATGCGAGGCCATTGCAGGCGATCCGCAGGGGCGCCTCGACCTCGGCGCGGCGCTGGCCGCGCTCGCGCGTCGCGGCGCGAACGAGGTGCAGGTCGAGGCGGGCCCGACGCTGTGCGGCGCGCTGCTCGGGGCAGGGCTCGTCGACGAACTGCTGCTGTACGTCGCTCCGACGCTTCTCGGCGATCGGGCGCGCGCGATGTTCGCGCTCGCCGAGCTCACGTCGATGGCCGAGCTGCAGCGATGGCGCGTCGTCGAGCGGCGCATGCTCGGCAACGACGAGCGAATCCTCCTGAGGAATTGAGATGTTCAGTGGCATCGTCCAGTGGGTAGGCAGGATCGCTGAAGTGCAGACGCATGGCGGCGATCGCCGCCTCGTCGTCGAAGCGGCCGATTTCGGCATTGATGACGTCGCGCTCGGCGACAGCATCGCGGTCGCGGGCGTGTGCCTCACGGTCGTCGCAGTCGAGTCAGCGCGGATGGCGTTCGATGTGTCGGTCGAGACGCTGTCGCTGACCACGCTGGGTGAGCTCGCGACCGCCGACGGAGTCAATCTCGAGCGCGCGTTGCGCATGGGCGATCGCCTCGACGGCCACCTCGTATCGGGTCACGTCGATGGCGTGGGTCACGTCGTCGCGATCGAATCCGAGGCTCGCTCGCAGCGCTGGACGTTCGAGGTGCCCGCGGCGCTCACGAAGTACATCGCGGGCAAGGGCTCTGTCTGCGTCGATGGCACGAGCCTCACGGTCAATGAAGTGGAAGGCACGAGATTCGGGGTAAACTTGATTCCGCACACGATCGCGGTGACGACGTTCGCGAACAAACGCGTCGGCGCCGCGGTCAATATCGAGATCGATCTCGTCGCGCGCTACGTCGAACGCCTGCTGCGAGGCTGAAGGAGCAACCCGATGACGACGGCCGATCCGTTGCGCGCGCCAGCGCAGACCGCGCCGCGCCAGCGCTGGCACGCGGTCGCGCTGCTCGTCGCGGAGATCCTGCTGCTCGCGGTCCCCTTCGAGCTCGCCTACGGTTTCGCGATGCGCCTCGTCTACCGCTCGGACGCGCTGGCCGGAATCGTCTTCGCCGTTCTCGCCGTCCTCGTGTTGTTCAACGCCTACGCGTTGTGGGCACGCTTCGTCGCGCGCCGCGCGCCGGACGAGCTGTCGAGCAGACGCATCGCCGGCCTCGGCGGCGGGCTGATCCTCGGCGCCGCGTTGATGTGCGCGATCGTCGGCATCCTCGTCATCGGCGGCGCATTGCACGTGAGTGCCGGCGGAGGCCTCGCACTCGCCGGGCTACCGGGCGTCGCGTTGCTCGCAGGCGCGGCCGAGGAACTGATCGCGCGCGGCGTTCTACTGCGCAACCTCGAGAACGTTTTCGGCAGCGTCGCCGCGATCGTGCTCACGGCCGCGCTGTTCGGCTGGATGCATCTCGACAACCCGAACGCGACCGTGCTCGGCGCGGCCGCGATCGGCGTCGAGGCCGGCGTGATGCTCGCTGCGGTGTACATCGCCACACGCTCGCTGTGGTGGACGATCGGCATCCACGCCGCCTGGAACCTCACCCAGACCTCGCTGTTTGGCATCGCCGATTCAGGGCATCCCGGCGGCGGCCTGCTGCGCAGCGAGACGAGCGGGCCGGCATGGCTGACCGGAGGCATATTCGGCGTCGAGGCTTCGCTGGTCAGCGTCATCGTCTGCACGCTCGTCGCGATCGGATTCCTGTGGAAGGCCAGGCGCGAGCGTCGCTTCATCAGCCCGATATGGATGCGTAAGCCATGAATTTCGACTCGATCGCGAATATTGCCGACGCGATCCGCGCAGGCGAAATCGTGATTATGCTCGACGACGAGGATCGCGAGAACGAGGGCGACTTCATCATGGCGGCCGAGGCCGTCACGGCCGAGAAGATCGCGTTCATCGTGCGTCATTCGAGCGGCATCATCTGCCAGCCGATGACCGCGGAGCGCCTCGCGGCACTCGACCTGCCGCAGATGGTCGCCAACAACAACGAGAGCCACCGCACCGCGTTCACGGTGTCGGTGGACTTCCGCCACGGCACGAGCACGGGCATCTCGGCGCACGATCGCGCGCTGACGATACGCGCACTCGCGAGCAGCGACTCGCGCCCCGCCGACTTCGCGCGGCCGGGTCACATCTTTCCGCTGCGCTACACGGACGGCGGCGTGCTCGTGCGCGCGGGACACACCGAGGCGACGATCGACCTCGCGCGCATCGCTCGTACGGCGGCGGTGTCCGGCATCCTCGTCGAAATCGTCAACGACGACGGCACGATGAAGCGCGGCGAACAGCTCGTCGCGTTCGCGCGCGAACACGGCCTGCGTATCGGCACGATCGCCGACCTGATCCGCCATCGTCTGCGCACCGAGCGCACCGTGACCCGAGTCTTAACGCGCAGCGTCGACACCGAGTTCGGGCCATTCGCGCTGTTCGGCTATCGCGACGCATTCTCGCCGCTGCCGCACTTCGCGCTCGTGCGCGGCAGTCTCGGCGGCGAAGACGCTGTGCTCACGCGCGTGCATGTATGCGACACGCTGAGCGACGTACTGCATCTGCGCGGCGCATCGGGAGTCAGCGTGACGACCGCTTTGCGGCGCATCGCCGAGGAAGGCCGCGGCGTGCTCGTCGTGCTCTCGGATGCGTCCGAGGCGGCGGGTGCGCTCGCGCGCCTCGAAGCGCAGGACGGCACCGAGGGAGGCGCCTACGACGGCCGCCAGCACGGTCTCGGCGCGCAGATCCTCGCAGACCTAGGCGCGCGCCGATTGCGCGTGCTCGGCACGAAGCGGCGCTTCCACGGGCTCGCGGGATTCGGCCTCGAAATCGCCGGCTACGAGGAGGCGTGCGAGTAGCGTCTCGGCTAGACTTGGACGTCGCGGAACGTCCGCGCTTCGCAAAGAATTCCCGATGCCCGATATCGTCGGCGCAATGCGCGTCGCAGACAGCGCCCGCTTCGTCATCATCGCCAGTCGCTGGAATCCGCGCATCGTCGAGGTGTTGATCGATGGCGCGTGCCGCGCGCTCGCTGCGCATGGCGTGGATCGCGCAGCGATCGATGTCGTGCGCGTGCCCGGTGCGTGGGAGATTCCGCTCGCGGCCGCGCGCCTCGGCAGCGCGCGCCGGCACTCGGCGATCCTCGCGCTCGGCTGTGTCGTGCGTGGCGACACGCGTCACTACGAGCACGTCGCCGACAACTGCGCGCAGGGGCTGATGCGCGTCGCGCTCGACCATCAGATCCCGGTGCTCAACGGCGTGCTCGCGGTTGAACGCCACGAGGACGCGCAGGCCCGGGCGGGTGGCGCGCTTGGCAACAAGGGCGAGGAAGTCGCGCTAGCAGCGCTCGAAATGGCCGATCTGATGGGCCAGCTATAAGCAGCGTGACGAGCTGGGGGATTGCGCTCGTGCCACGTCGCGTGCGTCCGGCTCGGGTAAACTACACGCATGAGCAAGCACCTCCGTCCCGACGGCGTCGATCTCGCCGCCCGATCGCGCGCGCGCCGTCGCGCGCTGCAGGCGGTCTACGCGTGGCAGGTCAGCGGCAATCCGATGGCGCGCGTGATCGAAGAATTCCGCCACGAGCAGGACATGGAGGTCGCCGACCTCGACTACTTCGAGGACCTTTTGCGCGGCGTCGACGGATATTGCGCCGAGCTCGATGCGGGCCTGCTGCCGTTCCTGGATCGCGAGGTCGCACAGATCGACCCGATCGAACGCGCGGTGCTGCGCATCGCAGCCTACGAACTGGCGCATCGGCCCGACGTGCCGTATCGCGTCGTGATCAACGAGGCGATAGAGGTCGCCAAGCGCTTCGGCGCGGAGCACGGACACACCTACATCAACGGCGTGCTCGACAAGGCCGCGCGCCAATGGCGTGGGGTCGAGGCCCGCTCCAGCTGAGCGGCGCGGCCGAACGCGGCGCCCTTCCGCCGCGCGATCGCGATGCGGCGGTGACGATCGCGCGCGGCGAGACCCTGTCGCGATCGGACCCGGCCTGAGCATGGCCGAATTCGACCTGATCGCGCTGATCGGCGAACGCTGCGTGTGCCTGCGCGAGGATGTGCGCCTCGGCATCGGCGACGATGCGGCGCTGCTCGCGGTACCGGCGGGCCAACTGCTCGCGGTGAGCACCGACACGCTCGTCGCGGGCGTGCATTTTGCGCATGGAACGAGTCCGCGCGACATCGGCTGGAAGGCGCTGGCCGTGAACCTTTCCGATCTCGCCGCGATGGGCGCGACGCCGGCGTGGGCCACGCTCGCGCTAACGTTGCCCGGTGCCGATCCGCACTGGGTCACGGAATTCGCCGACGCGTTCGCAAGCCTCGCGGGCGAGTACAAGCTCGCGCTGGTCGGTGGCGACACGACGCGGGGTCCACTCAGCATCACGCTCACCGTGCACGGCTTCGTGCCCGAGGGCAAGGCGCTGCGCAGAGATCAAGCGCGCGTCGGCGACGGCGTGTTCGTGACCGGTACGCTAGGCGACGCCGCGGCTGGATTGCGCCTGCAGCAGGCCGGCACGCCCGCCTCGTTGTCTGACGCCGCGAGCGACGCGTTGTTGCAGCGCCTGCATCGTCCGACTCCGCGCGTCGCCCAGGGCCTAGTACTGCGCGACCGCGCGCATGCGTGCATCGACATTTCCGATGGACTCGTCGCCGATCTCGCCCACGTATGCGTCGCGAGCGGCGTCGGCGCGATCATCGATGCCACGCGCCTGCCGGCGTCGTCGGCGTTGCTCGCTTATGCAGACGACGGCGATCGCCTTGCGCTGCAGCTCGGCGGCGGCGACGACTACGAACTCTGCTTCAGCGCCTCGGCAGACGTCGCGCAGGCTCTGCTCGAGGACCTCTCGCGCAGCGGATGCGGTGCGGTCTGCATCGGCGAGATCGTCGCCGGCGCGGGCGTGCTCGTGCGCGACGTCAAGGGCGATGTGATCGCGCCGACGCACGCGGGCTGGCAGCATTTCGCCGCGTGAGGACGACCACCGACCAGCGCCGCGCGATGATGCGCCATCCGGCCGGCTGGATCGCGACCGGGTTCGGCACGGGCTTGAGTCCGTGGGCGCCCGGCACGGCCGGGTCGCTCGCGGCGCTGCTGCCGTGGCTCATCCTGCATCTGCTGCCCTGGCCTGCGTATGTCCTCGTCGTCGCGGCCGCGCTCTGGCTCGGCGTCTGGGCCTGCGACTGGATCGTGCGCGAGTTGCGCATCGAGGATCCGGGTGTCGCGGTCTGGGACGAGTTTGTCGGCCTGTGGATCGCGCTGCTACCGCTGTGCTGGATTGCGGTGAACCCGTGGCGGGTGTGTGCGTGCTTTGCGCTGTTCCGCATTTTCGACATCGCCAAGCCGTGGCCGGTGTCGTGGGCGGATCGCCGTATCGGTGGCGGCCTCGGCGTCATGCTCGACGACGTTTTCGCTGGCGCGTACGCGGCGCTCGTGCTGGTCGGCGTAACAGGCTTCGTGGGATAGTTGCGACACCCTACCGCTGGAAGCGTGTATGACCGAAGACGAGATCCGACGCAACGCGTTTGCGATGCCGATAGACAATCCGGCCTTCCCGCCGGGGCCGTATCTTTTCGTCGATCGCGAATACCTGATCATCACCTATCGCACTGACCCCGACGCGCTGCGCCGGATCATTCCGGCGCCGCTCGAGATGACCGACCCCGTCGTCAAGTACGAATTCATCCGCATGCCGGACTCCACCGGCTTCGGCGACTACACCGAGTCGGGGCAGGTGATTCCGATCCGCCACAAGGGCGAGGCGGGCGGCTACGTGCGGATGATGTTCCTCGACGATCATCCGCCGACCGCAGGCGGGCGCGAGATCTGGGGATTTCCGAAGAAAATCGGAGAACCGACGCTGCGCGTGCATCGCGACACGCTGGTCGGCGAACTGAAGTATTCCGACATGCCCGTCGCGCGCGGCACGATGGGCTACAAGTACGCGCCGATGGATGAGCAGAAGGCGATCGCGGGCCTCGAGGCGCCGGCGTACCTGCTCAAGATCATCCCGCATGTCGACGGCAAGCCGCGCATCTGCGAACTCGTGAAGTATGCGATGCAGTGCAAGAAGTTCAAGGGCGCGTGGACGGGGCCGGGTGCCCTCGAACTCTACGCGCACGCGCTCGCGCCGGTGGCCGACCTGCCGGTGCTCGAAATCGTCTCAGCCGCGCACTTCAAGGCCGATCTTCTGCTGCCCTACGGCGAGGTCGTGCACGACTATCTCGCGTGACGAAGAAAAGGGGTCAGAGTCATTTTCTGATGCTAGGGACATCCACCTGGGATGGGCGCATCTCAGAAAATGACTCTGACCCCTTTTCTGGACCCCTTTCTGGTGCGGCGAGTCTTCCGCGGCGGCCTTGTCCGCGGCGACCGGCTCGCTGTATTCGAACACCTTGACGACCTTGTCGATGCCGCCGATATTGCGGGCCACTTCCACCGCGGCATCGGCTTCCTCGTGGCTGACGAGGCCCATCAGATACGCGGTGCCATGCACCGTCGTGACGTTGATCCGGGTCGGGTCGAAACCCGGCATGCTCGTGATGTCGAGCAGCGCCGCCTTCACGCGCGCGGTCATCGCGTTGTCCTGGCGGCGTCGCCAGAAGCCCTGCGGTTCGTCAGTCACCTCGACCTCGTTGACGACGCGGCGCACGCCGTCGATGGCCGCGACCTTGCCCTCCGCGCGCTGCTTCAGCGCGATGCTGCGCACTTCGCCGCAGAGCAGCAGCGTGCCGTTGTACACGACGGTCTTGACGTAGTTGTCGTTGGCGATGAAATCGTGGTCGCGATTGATTGCATCTTCGGCGGTGAACGCGATGCGGCGATCGGCGATCACGGTGCTCGTGTCGCGCCGGTCGTGGGCGACATGCGCACCGACCGCGACCGCGCCGCCGACCGCGAGGATGCAGCCGTGCAGCAGCGGCGCGAAGACGAGGATCAGCGCAGCTGGGCGAAACGTTGGGATCATGGCGGGTTCAAGTGCGGTCGGAGAGGGTGACGATACCTTCGTCGCGTCGCGGTGAACAGGACCTTTACGGAATCTCGTCGTAGGGCGCATCGAATGCATTGCGCGTCCAGTCGAAGCGCGGCTGCGTCGGCGAGCCGCTGCAGCCGATCACGTCGAATCGGCAGGGGCCATCTGCGGCGCGTGGATTGCGTTGCAACCAGGTCTGCGCCGCGCGCACGAGCTTGTGCCGTTTCGCCGCGCCGACCGAACTCGTGCCGTCGCCGCGCGCATGCTCGCCTCGATAGCGCACTTCGGCGAAGACGACGCACTCGCCGTCGCGCAGGATCAGATCGATTTCGCCGAAGCGGCAATGGAAGTTGCGCGCGACGAGGACCAACCCGGCGTGCAGCGCGTGCGTGAGCGCGGCTTCCTCCCAGTGGTCTCCCTTGTCGCGTGCACTCATCTGTTTCCTAGTGCACCGGCACGGCGCTCATCTGCAGACCGCCGGCGACCGGCTGTGCGACGCCGTCCTGGAAACGCGCCCACGCGAGGCTGCGCTGCACGCGGCCATTGATGTCGATCGTGAGCTGGCCCGTGGCG
Organism: Rudaea sp.; assembly: GCA_040005435.1. Taxonomy (GTDB): domain Bacteria; phylum Pseudomonadota; class Gammaproteobacteria; order Xanthomonadales; family Rhodanobacteraceae; genus Rudaea. The sequence continues at coordinate 12,768 of JBDTYX010000053.1, forward strand.
CCCGGCAGATAGCTGTCGTGGTGCTGGCCGAGCCATGCGAGGTAGGGCACGAGCGCGTAGGCGTCGAGGCCGAACGCGAACAGGCGCGCACCGGCGCCGCGCGCGGTATCGAGCGTCGCGGCGATGTCGCCATGGTGCGGCAATCCGAGCACCGCATCGAACAGCCACGGCGCATCGCAGAATTCAACGCCGTCGAGATCGTGGTCCATTCCCGCGTTGAGCACGCCGCTGAACACGTGCGAGGTCGCGAACACACGTTCGGCCTGGTTGACCAACCTGAGCTGGGGAACGAGCAGCCGCGCCTGCTGCGGCAACATGCTGATGAACACGCCCGTGTCGGCCGTGGCGGGCATCGCACCGATCGCCTGCTGGATATTCTTCGAGAAATTCACGTCGTTGTCGCGCAGTCGTGCGATGCCGACGATCGTGCCGTGCTGGCTCTCGAACTGGGTGCGGAACGCCGTGGCGGCGCGCTCGGCCCAATCGGTGGTCGCGACGATGATCACCGCGCGCGTGATGCCGCGCTCGCTCATGCGCTGTGCCACCTGCGCGCCCTCGGCATCGGGGACGAGGCCGAATGCCGCGCTGCCCGCTGGCGCGGCTTCGCCGTGCTCGGGCTGGTTGAGCGCGAGCACGGGCGCGGACAGGCTCGCCTGGGCGAACACCGCCGAGACCGCTTCGCGGCGCAGCGGGCCGACGACGTGATCGGCGCCCTCGCTGACTGCGCGCTGGTAGGCCGCGACCGCGTCGACGTCATTGTTGCCGGAATCGTAGACGCGGATCTCGGGCCGCGGCATATGCGCGTCGGCGAATAGCGCCGCGAAGAAGCCATCGCGTATCGCCTGTGCGACACCGCGCACCTGCCCGTTCACGGGCAGCAGCAGCGCGATGACGCGCGCCTGGCGGAGGCCCTCGCCATTCGGCGCGTTGGGTTCGCCGAGCGTGCCGACTTGCCGGTTAGGATTGGCCGCCGGCGCGGCGAGACCACCCGACGAGAGGGCCTTTTCGACGAACGGGCGCAGCGCGTCGTTAGGCAGCATCGATGCGAGCTGCTGCCTGAGCGTGTTCGCGTCGAGCTGCGAGAGCGTGTTGACGATCAGGCTCTCGTTCTGCGCGCGATCCTTGCCCTCGAGCATCAGATCGAGCAGCGCGCGCGTGCGCGCGCCGGCGAGCGCGTCGCCCGCGGCGGTCTGGGCTCGCGCCCGCAGCTCGAGCGCGCGCAGGCGCAACGGGCGTGGCAGGTCTGCATCCGGGATCGTCAGCAGCGTGACCGCACGCGCGTTGTCGTGATGCGAAATCGCGATCTCCGCCTGCAGCAGGTCGAGGCGGGCCTGTTCTTCGCGCGCAAGGTGACGCATCTGCACGCCCTCGAGCGCACCCGCGGCGGCATTGAGATTGCCTTCCTCGCGATAGGATTCCGCGGCGCGCAGTCGATAGTGGTCACGCAGGTCGCGGTTTGTGTCCGCGAGATCGAGAAACGCCTGGCCGGCTCGGTCGTAGTCGCCGTTGCGCAACGACCGCTCTGCGTCGCCGGCCATCTGCGGCTGCGCGTCACCGCGTGAGGCGCCCGGTTCGACGCAACCCGCGCCGAGGGCGCAGATGAGGCCGAGCGCCGCAGTGCGAAGCAGCAGGCGAAGTTTCGCGGGCATACGACCATCCGGCGTCTGAGACATGCCGAATGATAGCGGAAGCGCCGCAGCTACGAGGCGGTCGCTACAATGGTTTGATGAACCTGCGAGGTCCTGCAATGAGCCAGCGTGGCACAGAGGAATCCGCCGCCGCCCCGCCGCGTACCGGCGTGCTCTTCGTCGTCGCGACGCCGATCGGCAACCTCGACGACCTGTCGCCGCGCGCGCGCGCGGTGCTCGCGGAGGTTGACCTGATCGCGGCCGAAGACACGCGCCACAGCGCGGCGCTGCTGCGCCACTGCGCGATTTCGACGCGCTGCGTCGCCCTGCACGAACACAACGAGCGTGAGGCCAGCGCCGATCTCGTGCGCCAGATGCTCGCGGGCAGGCGCATCGCGTTGATCAGCGATGCCGGCACGCCGCTGATCAGCGATCCGGGCTATCGCATCGTGCGCGCCGCGCGCGAAGCCGGCGTGACCGTGAGCCCGATCCCGGGTGCGTGCGCGGCGATCGCCGCGCTGTCCGCCGCCGGAATGCCGTCCGATCGTTTCGTGTTTGAGGGCTTCCTGCCGGCGAAGTCGGCCGCACGGCGCGCGCGCCTGCAGGAACTCGCCGCTGAAACGCGGACGCTGATCTTCTACGAGTCGAGCCACCGCATCGTGGATGCGCTCGCGGACTTCGTCGCGGTTTTCAGCGAAGCGCGCGCGGTCGTGCTCGCGCGCGAGCTGACCAAGCGGTTCGAGACGCTCATCGATGGGAGCCTCGGCGAGGTCGTCGCACGCGTGCTCGCGGACGCAGACCAGCAGCGCGGCGAATTCGTGCTGCTGATCGCGGGTGCGACGCAGAGCGACGCGGCTGCGCGTCTCGTCGAGGGACGTCGCGTCCACGCGTTGCTCGCGCGCGACCTATCGCCGAGCCGCGCGGCGCGCCTCGCCGCCGAGATCACCGGCGCGCCACGCAACGCGCTTTACACGGCCAGTCGGCAAGACGATGAGGAGGTGGCGGATGAAGACTAGTGCACTGCTTGAGGACGTCGCGCGCCGCGCGGGCGACTACCTCGATGGACTCGCGCAACGCAGCGTCGCCCCGGACGCCGACGCGGTGGCCGCGCTCGACGCGCTCGACGGTGCGCTGCCCGAGAATGCGAGTGACGCCGCTGACGTCATCGCATTACTCGATCGCTACGCTTCGCCCGCGACGATGGCGATCGCCGGTGCGCGTTTCTTCGGCTTCGTCATCGGCGGCGGCCTGCCCGTCGCTCTCGCAGCGAACTGGCTCGCCACGGCCTGGGACCAGAACACCGGCTACTACAACATCACGCCCGCGACCGCGCGGCTCGAGCAGATCGCGTTGCGCTGGCTGCTCGAGGCACTCGACCTGCCGCGCGAGAGCGGCGGCGCGTTCGTCACCGGCGCGAACGTCGCCAACCTCGTCGGCCTCGCGGCCGCGCGGCATGCGGTGCTCGCGCGCGCGGGCTGGAAGGTCGAGGCCGATGGCCTGTTCGGCGCGCCCGCGATCACGGTCGTCGTCGGCGCAGAGGTTCATCCGACGCTGATCAAGTCGCTCGGCATCCTCGGACTCGGGCGCAGTCGCGTCGTGCGCGTGCCGGTCGATGGACAGGGCCGCATGCGGGTGGATGCGTTGCCCGCGCTCTCCGAGCCCGCGATCGTCTGCGCGCAGGTCGGCAACGTCAACACGGGTGCCTGCGACGACGTGGCGGCGATCCGCGAGCGTATCGGCGCGCAGGCGTGGCTGCATGTCGACGGCGCGTTCGGGCTCTGGGCGCGTGCGGCTCCGACGCGCGCAATCCTCGTACGCGGTGTCGATTGCGCCGACTCGTGGGCGACCGACGCGCACAAGTGGCTCAACGTGCCGTACGACTGCGGCCTCGCGTTCGTGCGCGATGCGAGTGCGCTGAGCGCCGCGATGGCGATCACCGCGGAGTATCTGCCGACCGACAGCGCCTGGCGCAACCCGTCCGACTTCACGCCCGAGTTGTCGCGCCGCGCGCGCGGCGTCGACGTCTGGGCCGTGCTGCGCTGTCTCGGCCGCAGCGGCGTCGCGGAGATGATCGAACGCAATTGCCGCCAGGCGCGGCGCTTCGGCGAGGCGCTCGCAGCGGCGGGATTCCGCGTGCTCAACGAGATCGTTTTGAACCAGGTGCTCGTGTCGTTTGGCGAGGCCCCGCGCACGCAGCGCGTGATCGCGGCGCTGCAGGCCGAGGGCACCTGCTGGTGCGGCGGCACCGTCTGGCAGGGCCAGGCCGCGATGCGCATCAGCGTCTGTTCTTGGGCGACCACCGATGAGGACGTCGAACGCAGCATCGCCGCGATGAT
>JBDTYX010000228.1:0-4906 GCA_040005435.1 Rudaea sp.
GCGACCTTGCACGCGTGCCGCGCGTGGTCGAGCAGCTGCTCGATCGGCGGCGCGTCCTTGCTGACGACCGCGACGCCGATCGACACGCTGATGTTGCGGCGGCTGCCGTGCGCGACGTAGTGACACTGGTGCAGCACCTCGCGGAAGCCATCCGCGAGCGAATAGAGATTCTCGAGCTGCACGCCAACCAGCAGCAACGCGAACTTGTCGCCGTCGAGCCGGGCCACGGCGTCTCCCGCGCGCGACAGCTTGGACATCGCGCCGGCTACCTCCACGAGCAGTCGCTCTGCCTGCGCTGCTCCGATCGCGTCCTCGATATAGCTGAAGCGATCGACGTCGACGTGCAGTAGCGCGGCGAACCCGCCGGTCTCGCGGCGACGCTGGATCTCCTCGGCGAGCAGGCTCTGCATCTCGCGCAGGTTGAGCAGGCTGGTCAGCGAATCATGGGTCGCCTCCCAACGCAGGCGCTCGGCGCTCTTGCGTCCGGAGATGTCGCGGAAGACGACGACCGAACCCTCACGCCGCTGCTGGATCGCGAGTGGCAACACGGAACACTCGATTGGCATGCTCTCGCCGTTGCGCGACCAGAACAGCGTCTCGTACGCGGTAAGCGACTGGCCCTCCGCGTAGGCCCGAGTCAGCACCGAATCGCGCGGCTCGGCGCGGCGCCCGTCCTCGAGCGTCGGATGGATCAGCGTGTGCGCCGACTGTCCGAGCAGCCCCGCCTCGTCTGGCCAATCCAGCAGGCGCAGCCCGGTCGGATTCATGAAGGTGATGACGCCTTCGTTGTCGACACCGAACACGCCGTCGCCGACCGATCCGAGAATGCCATCGAGGCGCTGGCGCTCCGCTTCGACCGTCTTCTGCGACTGGATCTGGCGTGCCAGCGTACGCACGCGTGCGAGGGTCAGCTCGTTCGCCTCGTTCTTGAACAGGCATTCGCTCGCGCCCGCATCGATGCAGCGCTTGATGATTTCCTCGCGGTAAGTACCGGTGATGATCGCGAGTACGGGCGAGTCGGGCTTGCTCGACAGGCGCCGGCAGAGCTCCTCGCCGTTACCGTCGGGCAGGAAGTAGTCGACCACGACGATGTCGAAGCGATCGCGCTCGAGCACCGACGTCGCCTGGCGGATCGAGTCCGCGGTCGTGACCTCGAAGCCGCCGCGCTCGAAGATGCGGCGGTATGCCTCTCGCATGCTCTGAGAATCGTCGACGAGCAGGATGCGGATCGAGTTGAGCGGGCGCCGCGAGCCGCGCACGACGGCACCGTGGCTCGTCGTCGGCAGCAGGGCGCGCACGTTGCCGGGAATGCGGCTGAAGTTAGACCACGGCATGAGGCTCGTCTTCGGCCGCCCGGAGATGAGTTCGTTGAGGTCGGCGGTCTTCTCGTGCGCCATCAGGATCAGCGGCGTCTCCGCCGCGATGCCGCCGCGCAACACGTCGAGCAGCGCGGAGAACTCGCGCGTCATGCGCGCCGGCGCGCCGAGGATCACGAGCTCATAGGGCTGGTTGCGGTCGTGCTCGGCCTGCAGGTTCTCGATCGCCTCGAGGTAGCCCGAGACCTCGGTCTGCGCTTCCATCTGCCCCGCCGCAAGCGTGCGGCGCAACAGATGGCTCAGCGTTGCCGAGCGCTCGACGACGAGTATTCCAGGCAAAATACACCCCAAGCCGGAAAAAATGACCGTCCGGCATCATAGCTGAACGTCGGGCCAGTGCGCGCTCCCGGATAGCGGCAAACTTCGCATTCCGGGATAGCCATCCAAACGCGGTCGCGCCATGCCGCGTGGAAGCGCGAATCCGATTGCGGGACACGCGAGTCCGGCTGCCGTGCGCGGCGTCGGATTTTGTCGCCGGCGCGGCTTGGATTATTGTGTCGCCTTGTTTCAAGGAGTCCGGCAATGCCCTACCCCGCCACTCGCTTGCGCCGCATGCGGCGCGATGCGTTCTCGCGTGCATTGATGCGCGAGCACACCCTGTTGCCGAGCGACCTGATCATGGTCGCATTCGTCGTCGACGGAGACGGCCAGCGCGAACCGGTCTCCTCCATGCCAGGCGTCGATCGCGTTTCGATCGACGGTCTGCTCGACGTGGCGGCTGAATGCGTGCGCCTCGGCGTGCCGGCGCTCGCGCTTTTTCCGTCGCTGGGGGCGTCGGTAAAATCCGAAGACGCGAGCGAGGCATGGAACCCGCAGGGACTGTTCCAGCGCGCCGCGCGCGCCGTCAAGGTGCGCTTTCCCGAGCTCGGCCTGATCGGCGATGTCGCACTCGATCCCTACACGACGCACGGTCAGGACGGCCTGATCGACGCGAGCGGCTACGTGATGAACGATCCGACGATCGCCGCGCTCGTGAAGATGTCGCTCGCGCAGGCCGATGCGGGGTTCGACTTCATCGCGCCTTCGGACATGATGGACGGTCGCATCGGCGCGATTCGTTGCGCGCTCGAAGCCGCCGGCCACGTGCACACGCGCATCCTCGCCTATTCGGCAAAATACGCGTCGAGCTTCTACGGTCCGTTCCGCGACGCGGTGGGTTCCGCAGGCAATCTCGGCAAGGGCGGCAAGCACACCTATCAGATGGATGTCGCAAACAGCAATGAGGCACTGCGCGAGATCGAACTCGATCTCGCCGAGGGTGCCGATGCCGTCATGGTCAAGCCCGGTCTGCCCTACCTCGATATCGTGCGCCGGGTGAAGGACCACTTCGGCGCGCCGACGTTCGTCTATCAGGTGTCCGGCGAATACGCGATGTTGAAGGCGGCCGCGCAGAACGGCTGGCTCGACGAACGCGCGGTCGTACTCGAGACGCTGACCTGCATCAAGCGCGCAGGCGCCGACGCGATCCTCACCTATTTCGCACTCGATGCGGCAAAGTGGCTGCGCGAGAACTGATTGGCGCGTGGTCGACCACGATCGTCGCGCGCGCGGCGGCTCGCTGTGCGCACATAGAACCCCTGCAAACGGAAGAGGAATCCTGATGAGCAACTTCGCGGTATTCGGAGATCCGATCGCGCACTCGCTATCGCCGCGCATCCATGCGCTGTTCGGCGAACAGGCCGGCATATCGCTGCGCTACGACGCGATCGAGTCGCCGGCGGCGGAATTCCGCGCGCGCCTCGCCGCCTTCGCCGCCGTGGGCGGTCGCGGGATCAACGTGACGCTGCCACTCAAACAGGACGCGTTTCGATTGAGCGCGCATGTGTCCGACTTCGCGCGTCGCGTCGGCGCTGTCAACACGATGTCGCGTCGCGACGACGCTGGCTGGAACGGCGACAACACCGATGGCGCGGGACTGATCCGCGACCTGACCGGGCGCCACGCACTCGACCTGCGCTCGCGGCGCAGCCTGCTGCTCGGAGCGGGTGGCGCGGCGCGCGCCGCGGCCCATGCACTGCTGGACGCCGGCATCGGCGAACTCGTCATCGTCAACCGCACCGCGGAGCGCGCCGATGCGCTCGTGGACAACATCGGGATACCGGGCCGCGTGCATGCGCGTTGCTGGGCCGACCTGCGCGAATGCGGCAGTTTCGACCTCGTCGTCAATGCAACCTCCGCGGGCGTCACGCGCGAGAGCCTCGACCTGCCGTTCAATCTCGTCACGAGCCGCGCGCTGTGCTACGACTTGAGCTATGGCGCCGCGGCGTTTGGCTTCCTCGGCTGGGCACGCGCCGCGCACGCGGGCAAGGCACTCGATGGTCTCGGCATGCTGATCGAGCAGGCAGCGGAATCGTTCGTGCTGTGGCACGGGATTCGCCCCGAAACGGACCCGGTCTATACGCAGCTGCGCGGCGAGCTGCCGTTGCGCGCGACCGACTGATCGCCGCTGGCGACGGGCCGCAGAGCGTACTCATGCTGTGTCGCGTCGGCTGCGGTGCCTGCTGCGTCGCCCCATCGATCTCATCGGCGATTCCGGGGATGCCGAATGGCAAACCCGCGGGCGTCCGCTGCGTCCAGCTGGATCCTGAGAATCGCTGCAAGTTGTTTGGCAGGCCCGAAAGGCCCGCGATCTGCGCTCGGCTCCAAGCACGGCGCGACATGTGTGGAGACGACCGCGACTCCGCGCTGGCTATTCTTTCCGCGCTCGAGCTATCGACTTATCCAGCGAGCTGAGTGGCTGCGAAAATCCCGACGTCTGGGGCGATCGGCTGCAATAGCCGGGGCGGTGCGATACGGCATGGACGCGCGGGCACGCGATTGCGTGCCCGCCGCCCACTACGCTATGGACTGATACCGATCGATGGGCTCAGGACGATCGCGGTTGCGAGTCCGGACGTTGCCGTGGCGCTCACCACGATAACGCCCTGGTCACCCGCGAGCACCGTCGCACTGCCCGAAGGCGTACAGGCCGCCGGGACGAGCACTCCGACGATGCCCGAGTAGGTCACCGAACACGACAGCGTCGTCGGCGCAGCGATCAGCGAACCCGCGGGCGCCTTGTACAGTCTCGCGGTCACGGTGACCGAGGGTGCGAGCACGACGCCCACGGTTACGACGAAGCTACCCTTGATCGTGTTGAACGTCCCGTTCTGCGGGAAGGTCTGCGCGACGCCAAGCAGCGTCGACAGGTCGACGTTGACACCGACGAGGGTGGCGGTCGGTACGGCTGCGAGCACGTTGCCCGAAACAGGCAATACCGGTGACGTTCCCACGAGCCCGCCGATCAGCGTCGTTACGGGTGATGCAGAAGCACTCGACATGAAGGACATGCCACCCGCTGCACCCGTGGCGCCGGTCGGACCGATCGGGCCGATCAGCGGTAGCTGGTTCGCGCCCGCCCAGGTGCCGCCGGTCTTGGGACCGAACAGGACGCCGGTCGCGTCGTCGATATAGTAGTCGCCGTTGACGCCTTCAACCGTCGGAAGCGTATTGCCGCTAAGGATGACGCTGCCTGCTATGCCGGTGGCGCC
>JBDTYX010000054.1:0-16616 GCA_040005435.1 Rudaea sp.
ACGTCGACGCGGACCTGCTCGTGATCCTCAACGACAACCAGATGTCGATCAGCGAGAACGTCGGCGCGCTGCCGAAGATGCTCGCGCGCCTCATGACGAGTCGCACGCTCAACGCGATGCGCGAGGGTGCGAAGAACCGCATGCGCCGCGACGGCTTCCTCTGGCGGTTCTTCAAGCGCTGGGAAGAGCACCTGAAGGGCATGTTCGTACCATCGACGCTGTTCGAGGAGTTCGGTTTCCACTATTTCGGACCTATCGACGGCCACGACCTGCCGATGCTGCTGCACTCGCTGAAGACGCTGAAGGGGCTCAAGGGCCCGCAGCTGCTGCACATCGTCACGACGAAGGGCAAGGGCTACGAGCGTGCCGAGCGCGAGCAGATCGAGTACCACGCGGTCGGACCGTTCGACCCGGTCAGGGGCATCGTCAAGAAGGCGCCCGGCAAGCAGACCTACACCGACGTGTTCGGCGACTGGCTCTGCGACATGGCGCGCGCCGACGAACGACTGCTCGCGATCACGCCCGCGATGCGCGAAGGATCGGGCCTCGTGCGCTACTCGAAGGAGTTCCCGCAACGCTACTTCGACGTCGGCATCGCCGAGCAGCACGCGGTGACTCTCGCCGCGGGCATGGCCTGCGAGGGTGCGAAGCCGGTCGTCGCGATCTATTCGACGTTCCTGCAGCGCGCCTACGACCAGGCGATCCACGATGTCGCGATCCAGAACCTCGACGTCACGTTCGCGATCGACCGCGCGGGCGTCGTCGGCCCGGACGGCGCGACGCATGCCGGCAGTTTCGATCTGAGTTACCTGCGCTGCATTCCCAACATGCTCGTCGCCGCGCCGTCCGACGAGAACGAATGCCGCGCGCTGCTGACGACAGCATTCCAGCACGCAGGCCCCGCTGCGGTGCGCTACCCGCGCGGCACGGGGCCCGGCGCGAAGATCGAGGTCGAACTCAAGGCGCTGCCGATCGGCGTGGCTGAAATACGCCGGCACGGTACGCGCGTCGCGATCCTCGCGTTCGGCAGCCCGCTCGCGGCAGCGCTCGGTGTGGGCGAGGAGCTCGACGCGACCGTCGTCAACATGCGCTTCGTCAAGCCCCTCGACGAAGCGCTGATCCTCGAACTCGCGCGCACCCACGCCGCACTGGTGACGGTAGAGGACAACGCGCTCGCCGGCGGCGCGGGCAGCGCGGTCAGCGAGCTGCTCGCGGCGAGGAACCTGCACGCCGACTTGCTGCAGCTCGGCCTGCCCGACGAATTCTTAGAACACGCGAGCCGCGAACAGCTGCTCTCCGCGGCCCGCATCGATGCGCCTGGGATCCGCAAGGCGATACTGCAGCGCTGGCCGCAGTTCGCGGCGAAGCCGCTCGGCGAGTTCCGCAGCGCCGTCTGATCCCGGCAACTCGGCGCGTGGTGCGGTGAGCTGGCAATCGCCTCTGTATGCATACCCAAGATCGCTTGTCGACGAGGTTCGCAGCTGGCCCGATAGCCACGATGGACACTCGCGCGCTGCCGGCCATCGAAATGCTGGCTGGCTTTGCAGGGGTACTTTTTTGCAAGCGCAACATGTGCACTGCGTCACATAAGCGCAGACTCCAGTTCGGGTATCCGCCCGATTCGTTGGAGAGATTGACATGTTCAGGACCAAACTCGTGCTTTTCTTCGCAGGCGCCGCAATGCTCGCTTCATCCGCGTCATTCGCCAAGGATCCGAACTACACGAATGGATCGGTGTGGGGCGTAACGATGATCCGCGTCGAGCCCGGGCACGGCGACGACTATATCGATTCGTTGAAGGCCAACTACACCACCGTGATGGACGAGGCCGTCAAGGAAAAAGCCATACTTTCTTACAAGATCCTCGTCGGAAATTCCGCCAATCCGAGCGATTGGAGCGTGCTCATACTCATCGAAGGGCCTAATTGGGCATCGTTGGACACAGCCGAGGCGAAATTCGATGCGATCGGTACCAAGCTACGTGGATCGATGGCAAAATCCGACGCGACGGATAAAGAAGACATGACGAGTCGCGTGAAGTTCAGATCCATCTTCGGATCGAAGAGCATGCAGGAAATCCATTTCGTCAAGTAGCCGACGCGCAGGTGGCATCCGAGGACGTGGATACGCGGGTGCCATCATGCGTGGGCACGCCGCCCAACATTGCTCGCCGACGCCGCCACGCGCGGCGCCGGCGTGGCGTCCGGGCAATGACTCGGTCCCGTTGTGCAATACGATATGATGTCGCATGCCGACCGCAATGCGCTTCGTCGACCTCAGCCACACGATCGAACACGGCCTCGTCACCTACAAGGGTCTGCCCGCGCCGGTCATCTGCGACTATCTGAGTCGCGAGAAGTCGCGCGAGTTGTACGCGCCCGGCACGGAATTTCAGATCGGCAAGATCGAGATGGTCACCAACACCGGCACTTATCTCGACTGCCCGTTCCATCGCTATGCAGACGGCGAGGACCTCGCGCAACTCACGCTTGCCGCGCTGTGCGACCTCGATGCGCTCGTCGTGCGCGTCGACCATCGCGCGACCCAAGCGATCGGCGTCGAGCACTTCCGCGACCGCGACGTCGGTGGCAAGGCGGTACTCGTGCACACGGGTTGGGACGCCCACTGGAACACGCCTGCGTACTTCGAACACCATCCGTTCCTGAGCGAAGCGGCCGCGCTACAGTTGCGCGACCGCGGCGCGAAGCTCGTCGGCATCGACTCGCACAACATAGACGATACGCGCGGCAACACCCGGCCGGTGCATTCGGCGCTGCTCGGCGCGGGCATCCTGATCGTCGAGCACCTCACCAACCTCGGCGCGCTGCCCGATACTAGCTTCACGTTCAGCGCCGTGCCACCGAAGTTCAAGGGCGTCGGCACGTTCCCGGTACGCGCGCTCGCGAAGCTCGCGTGAACCTCAGGCGACCCGACCGCCGCTGACGCGCTCGCGGCCCTCGAGGTCGTTCGCGGTGAATATCTCTCGATAGCCCGCGGCAACGAGCAGGTCACGCGCCGCGTGTCCCTGGTCGTGGCCGTGCTCGAACAGCAGCCAGCCTTGCGCCTTGAGGTGCAAGCGCGCCTCGCGAACGATCGCGCGGATCGCGTCGAGCCCGTCGGCGCCCGAGGCGAGCGCGGACGCCGGCTCGAAGCGCAGGTCGCCGCGCGCGAGGTGCGGATCGCCCGCAGCGATATACGGCGGGTTGGACACGATCACGTCGAAGCCTCTGTCGGCGAGCGGCGCGCACCAGCTGCCGCGCGCGAACGCGATGTTGCGCGTGCCGAGTTCGTGTGCATTCGCGCGCGCCACCTGGAGCGCGGCATCGCTGGCGTCGGTCGCGAGCACGCGCGCATGCGGTCGGGCGCGCGCGATCGCGAGCGCGATCGCGCCGGAACCCGTGCCGAGATCGGCGACATGCACGACCTCGTCGTCGGACAATCGATCGAGCGCGAGGTCGACCAGCAACTCGGTCTCCGGACGCGGAATGAGGACGTCCGGCGTCACCGCGAGGTCGAGTGAGAAGAATTCGCGGCGCCCGGTCAGGTAGGCGAGTGGCTCGCCCGCCGCACGCCGCGCGAGAAGTCGGATGAACGCGACTTCGGGCTCGGCCGCGACCGCGTCGTCATCGTGTGCGAACAGCCAGGCGCGGCCGACGCCGAGCGCGAACTGGAGCAGCAGCTCCGTTTCGCGCCGCGCGGCGGCTCGCGACGCAGACGCGTCGTGCGTGCCGGTGCCGCCCGGGGGCGTCGGCACGCCGGCCTCCGCGAGCGCGCGCTCGCCTTCGGCCAGCAGCGTGCGCACCGACGCCAACGTCAGGCCTCGTCCGCGGCCGCGGGCGCACTCGCGGTTGCGACCGCCGCGACGCGCGCCTTCCAGTAACCGCCGCGCGTCCACGCGGCGAATCCGTCGCGCAGCCAGCCGATCAACGCGTTCGCGAGCCACAGCGCCCACGCCAGCATGAGGACCTTGTAAACCCACAGCGGCAGCGACACCGCGCCGGCCCGCGGCAGCGCGTCTGCGCTGCGATCGGCGAACCAGCGCAGCGCGCTCGCGTCCGAACCGTTGCCGACGACGTGCATGTCGGGCTGGCCCAGCAGGCCCTGTGGAATCGCCGATACGAGCGCGAACAGCGCGAGCGCGGTGAGCACGACGAGGCCGATCTGCATCGCGTTGAAGCGCAGACGCGGCGCGGGCGGCTGCACACGCGAGCGCCAGTCGAATGCGAACAGCCACGCGACGACGATCAGCAGCGCCCCCCACGAGAACGTCGAGAAGCCGATGCCGAGCAGCAGCCAGTCGACGAAGCGCAGGCGCGTGCGCCGCGTGCGCGCGAGCGCCCAGGCGACGGCGAGCATGACGAGGAGTTCGCCCCAATAGAGCACAGCGGGACCGACCATCGGCCCGAACGACACGAGCAGCCAGCGGTCCGCCGGCAGTTGCAGGCCAAGGTCGATATTCGCCGCAGGCAACCCGAGCGAGATTTCGGGCGTGCGCGCGATGAGGCCCGACAGGTCATTGTCGCGGAAGCGGATCTCGAAGGCCTGCGCGCCTGGATGCAGCGGCAGGCTGAGCTTGCAATCCTTCGCGCGCAGGTTGAGTGTCTGCGCATCGCGGCGCACCGACAGTATCTCGGCGCCCGCGGGCAACGTCAGCGTGTGCTCGCCGCCCTGGCTCGCGCGTATCGAGAAGCGCAGCGTCTGCGTCGCGCTGCGCTGGCCGACCTCGCTTTCGACGGTGACGGCATCGATCGCGCGCACTGCGCCTTGCGTCGCCGCGGGCCGCGTGATCTTCATCGTCAGCGTCTCGCCCGGCAGCGGATGGAACTCCATCTGCCGATAGTCTTCGGCACTCTCATCCGGACCGGCGCCGACCGCGGGTACGCCCGCGAATTCGACATGCCAGGTAGGGCTCACGAGTACGCGCCAGACCTCCGCGCGATCGGAAAGCGCGGGCGCCGTGAGCGTCAGCGTGTCCGCCTTGTCGAGCGTCGAGGTCCAGTCGCCCGAGGCCGCACCGTCCGCGACGGAGATGGTCGCGATAGGGCCGGTCGCGATCGCACCCTTGGCGTCTGAGTTCTGCACCTTGATGCCCGGCGTCGAGACGTGTTCGCCAGGCAGCAGCGGCACGCCGAGCGTGAAACCGCCGCTCGCGGGCGACAGGCGCTGAGCCTCACTCGAAACCGTCCAGTCGAGGCCTAGCGAGAGCGATCTGCCTATTCGCACGTACGGGGCGAATTGCTGCACGCCGGTCGCGGGTTTGCCCGCGCCATCCTCTGTGCGCAGGCGCGCGAGCGTGAGCGTGCTGTCGAGCAGGTGATCGTCTGCATTACCGCTCGCGCTCCAACCCTTTCCGCTGAACAACAGACGCGCCGGCTTCAGCGTGAAGTTCAGCGCGAGGCGGTCGGCGTCGGCCGCGTAGACGATTTCGACGCGGTGAACGCCGCGGTCGACCGCAAGCCAGTCCGCATCACCCACCCTTGCGACCGGTGCATCGGCGACGTCGTCCACCTTCGCGCTGCGCAGCGACGCGCCGTTGTCGACGCTCGGCAGCGGAAACGCGAGGCGCGAACCCGCATGCACCTCGAGCACGACGCTGACGGTGTCACCGTTCGCCTCGACCTGGGCCTGCGCGACCGCGGCGCATTGCGGCGCGCACTTCGGCGCCTCGGTGAGGCGCTCGCGCAACTGCCTCAGAAGCTCGTCGCTGGGCGCGGTCTGCGCCTGCGCGCCCGCCGATGCGGCGATCACGCCGACCGCGACGAGCAGCAGCGCGACCGGCGCCACGCCGGCCGGTCCACGCCGTGGCAGCGCGCCCGTGGAGCGCAACGTATGCAGCGCGAGCCACGCGAGCAGCAACGCGAGCAGGATGCGCAACGGCCGCACGAGCCACGGCGGCGCGACGACGAGGCGCACGCTCTGCGTGGGCAGCACGGGCCCGGTCCAGCTGAGCGTCGCGGTGCCGCCGAGGTTCCAGTGCGGCTCTCCCGCGCCGGTCTGCACGACCGTCGACTGGCTGTAGTGGTCGATCAGCTGCGACTTGTCGATGCGTGCACCCGTGACCGTGATGGATTCAAGCGGAGCACTGTCACGCGAAACTTTGGCCATCGCCTTGCCGGCCACCATCGGCGCGGACACGGGCGATGGCATCGCGCGCGACTGCGGCAGCGGTGGCGGTGGCGGCGCCGCCGGCGGCGGCGACGCGTTCATCGCGACGCCGCCGCCGAGGTTCGCGGCCACTTCATCGTACGCGTACTGCATGCCGTAAGCATTCGACGTCTCGAGCTGCGGATAGATCGCGAAACGCACCTGGTGCGCGAGAAACGGCAGCGCGGCCAGCGCGAACAGCACCAGCGCGATCCGGCGCAGCCAGATGCTCGCGTGCAGAAGACGCCCATCCGGCAGCACGCGCACGACGAGGCTCAGCACGAGCACGCCGATCAGCGTCCATAGCGGCGCGCCCTCCTGGTAGCCGAGCAGCAGATAGACGACCGCCACGACCGCACCCACGACGCCGAGCAGGCGCCAGGCGAGCAGCGCGGCGATCGCCGCGATGAACACGTCGAGCAGCGTCCAGCGCGACATCCAACTGCCCTGCACGCTGTCCGCGCCCGGCGCGCCGAGCAGCTTGTACGCAAACGGCAGGTGCAGCGTCGTGTCGATGCGGTCGAAGGTCTGCTGCCAGCCGCTCGCGGGCAGCGACGCGGCGGCCGCGATGCGCACGCCAGCGGACAGGTTGACCCGCGGCGTGCGCCATTCGACGCCGCTGAGTTCGGCGTTCGCGCCACGCGTCACGAGCAGCGGCTCGCGCTCCCCTGCGCCCGCGACGTGGCCTTCGGCGCGCTCGAGCGCATACGGCGCGGCGACGTCGAAACGCCAGCCCTGCACCATCGTGCCGCCGATGAAGTCGCGCGCGTACCAGCCCGCGCCGTCGAAATCGAGCCAGGCTTCGCGGCGCAGGCTGAGGCGATTCGCCTCGTCGGGAGCGAGCCCGCGCGAGCGCTCCTCGATAGTGAGTTTCTCGCCGTCGCCGAGCGCGAACGCCGGAAACGCCTGCCATTCGTCGGGCACCTGCGCCTGCTTGGGGTCGACGGCGACCGCGGCGCTCGCACTCGCCATGCGCAGCCGCGGCACCGCCGTGAAACTCCAGATCTCCTGCTTCGGCCACGATGCGCCAGGCAAGTGCGCGCTGACGACAGTCAACGGCGCGATCGCGCGCGCACGCACGGTCAGCGTTCCCGATCCGGGCTGGACCTGCACGCGCAGGCGGCCGTCGTTGTCGAGCCGTGCGGGCCATTCGCCTTCGAGAGAGGTTGCGGCGAACCCTGCGGGCAGTACCGGGCCGAGTACTTCCTCGCGCGCCTGCCCCGAAACCGCGAGCTGGATCCGCGTCACGAGATCGGCGGGCACGTCGTCGGTGAGCAGGCGGAACACGTGCAGGTCGATGCTGTCCGCCTCGGGCGCGCTTGCCGCGCCGCGGCCCAGCGTGATCTCGTCGCCGTCGCGCTGTACCGGCGCCACGCCCTTGCCGTCGACGCTCAAGGCGACGAGCCCGACGCCCGCCGGGACACGCAGCGACTGCGGTCGTTCGCGCCACGGCAGACGACCGGCGATCTCGTAGCTGCCTGGCGCGAGCCACAGCGCGGGCGCCTCGGCGTGTGCGAGCACCGGCTGCCGCTGGCCGTTGACGGTAACCGCCTGCGGCCAGACTTCAGCGCTGCCGGGCAATTCGATCCAGGCGGCCGCGTCGACGCGCCAGCGCACCGAAAACGTCGCGCCGTCCGCGGTCGCAGCAAGGGCGAGGCGTCCGGGCCATGCGCAGACGAAGCCGCCGGCGTCCTCCTGCGTGCGATTCGACAGGAACGGACACGCGCGATAGTCGAGGTCCTTGAGCACCCAGCCGCGCCAGTCGCGCAGGATCGCGGGCAGCGCGGAGTCCTCTGCAGGCGCGGGCGCCGCCGCGGCCACGTTGCATAGGCACATCAACGCGAATGCCAATCGCAGGGATCGCAACATGTCGTTCTCCGTGGAGGGATTTCCCGATGCAACGTCGCGCCGCTGTGGACGGGGTTAACGGATCAGTGAAACGCCAGGCGCCACATCTGTTCGAGCAGTGCCGCGATGAATCCGGTGAGGAAACTCAGGTAGCTCAGGCGCAGGTAGCGGTACTTGTAGCGCGCGAGATAGGTGCCGAGGCCGTAGATGTCGCTGGCGAGCGCCGCATACACCGAGCCGTCGGGCTGCATCGAGCGCGACACTTCCTCGAGGAAGCGCTCGCGCGAGAGTTCGGAGAAATGCCCCATGAAGAACAGGTTGAAATGAGGAGGCAGTTCGCCCGAGTTCAGGCGCAATGGTCGATATTTCGGCAGGACCGCGAGTATCGCGAGCAACAGGGCGAGCAGCGTGAACGTGCACAGCGTAAGGACGGAAAGGCGCAAGTCGGGATCGCTGAGCTTTCCGAGGCTCAGCGTCAGCACGATCGACGACACCGTGATCACGATGTTCGCCTTCGTGTCGGCCATCGCGCTCAACGCCACGTGATGCTGCTGCGTCGTGCGCAGCAAAACGTCCCCGGTGTTGCGTTCGGGAACGTCGGCGAAATAGTCCTTCGCACGTTTTTGTCCGGACTCACCCATTGTCGCTCCCCATGCCAGAATCGCAGCCGATGATAGAAAGCACACCGCGGATTGGCAATTTGCGCCAGCTGCGACGCGCGGCGCGATGGCTCGCGCTGGCCGGTGCAACGCTCGTTCTCGGCGCCTGTGCGCAACTCTACTACGCCACGCTGGGCAGCGCCGACACCGCGCACGACCTCGTTGTCAGGCGCGGCATCGTCTTCGACGCCGCACACGGCATCTCGCTGGACGTCTACGCGCCGCATGCCGCGGTCGGCGCACCCGTCGTGGTGTTCTTCTATGGCGGCAGCTGGGAGGGCGGTCGCCGGCGCTGGTATCGCTATGTCGGCGAGGCGCTCGCGAGCCATGGTGTGATCGCGGTCATCCCCGACTATCGCAAGTTTCCCGACGTGCGCTTCCCGGACTTCATGGACGACGCGGCCAGCGCGGCCAAGTGGAGCGTCGAGCACGCCTCCGAATTCGGAGGCGAGCCGAGCCGGGTCTTCCTGATGGGCCACTCCGCGGGCGGTCACATCGCGGCATTGCTCGCGTGCGACAAGCGCTATCTCGCCAAAGTCGGCATGCGCCCGCGCGAGTTCGCGGGCCTGCTCGGCCTCGCGGGCGCGTACGCATTCCTGCCCTACGTCGATGACGAGGCCGAGATATTCGGAGACGACCCGCAGGGACGCTACGACTCGCAGCCGATCAACTTCGTCGATGGCGACGAGCCACCGCTGCTGATACTGCAGGGGCTCGACGACGACGAGGTACCCCCCAAAAACGCCGAAGCGATGGCCGAACGCGCGCAGGCGATGGACGGCAACGCAGTGCTCAAGCTGTATCCCGAGATGGACCACGGCGCGCTGCTGCTCGCGTTCGCGCGCGGTCGCGCGAGTGCTTCGCCGGTGCTCGCGGACGTACTCGCGTTCATCGCCCATCCGCCCGCGCGGCCGGATCCACGCGCAGAGGCCGATACCACGCGGCCCTGACCCGTGTGGACCGGGGGCGACCGCCTGTACCCGCCGGCATGCAGGCGCAGCCGGTCGATCTCCCTCATCGCGCGGGGTGCGCCTCCGCCCAGGTCGCGAGCGCTTTCTCGCCGATGTGGTCGTGCAGCGACGTGCACTGGCCGACGCCCTCGAGCGATTGCGCGAGCGCGCGCTCGCCGCCGATCACCTGGTCGATACGCGGCGCCATCCACTCCTGCAGTTCGTCGCGCTGCTGCTTGCTGCAGCGTCCGCCTGCCGCGAGCCTCGGCAGCATCGCCTGATACGCATCGGGCAGGCGCCCGCGCAGTGCATCGAAATGCGGCTTCAGCCACTGCCAGAACGGCGCGCGATTCTCGGGCTCGCCAAGGTGCCCGCGGAAGATGTAGAACAGTTCACCGACCGCGACGTCGGGCGTCAGCGCATAGTTGCGCACCGCCTCGCCGAGCTTCGCGTCGCGCGTGCCGCCGAGCGCGCCCAAAAGTTCGTAGCGCTGCTGGGTCTCGTGGTTGGTCTTGAGTTCGTTGAGGACCGCGTTGTACGCGGGCTCGCCTGACTCCTGCACCGCGACGCGCAGCGCCGCGCTGCGCGTATCCGGGTCGAGCTTGCCGAGGTCGACCTTGCTGCCGCCGTCGAGGCCGAGCGCGCCGCGCCCGAGCGCGTTGAGCTGGTCGCGCATGGACTTGTCGCGGACCTCGAAAGCAAGGAATTCGACGATACGCACGCGCAGCCGGCTCGTCGCGTCGCTGTCGCCGGACGCGCGGCGCAGACCGAGTCTGGCCGCGCGCGGCTCGTACAATTTCTGCGCAAACGCGTCGAGCGCGGGTCGCGTCGCGTCGGTCGCGAGATGCAGGCGTATCCAGCCGAACTGACCGAGCAACGCGCCCGCGATCTGCGGCAAGTCGGAGGCCGCGAGCTCGGGCATCGCGTCCAGCAGCGCATCGGGTCGCAGCGTGCCACGCGTGAACGCGCTCGAGATCGCATCGGCGTAGAGCAGCTGCTCGACCGGCGCGAGCGCGGCGACGTGGTTCTTCAGCGCCGCGAAATCCTTTTCCGCCATCGTGAACCGGTAGTAGCCTGCGGCTTCGGCGTTCGGCATGTACCAGCCGGGGCAGCCGCTCGCGCCGTTGTCCGGCTTGACCGCGAACTCGCGCCTGGCCTGGTCGAGCAGGAAGCACTGCCGCGACGAGACGTCCGCGCGCCCGAAGTGCACGCACACGGGCACCTTCCAGATCAGGCTGTCGGTGCTCATCACGCCGAAAGGAAGGTAGCGCGACTGGCTCAGCGCGAGCGTGGGCTTGCCGCCGTCGCATTTGAGTTCGGTGTGCACGAGCGGGATGCCGGGCTGATCGAGGAAGCTGCGCATTGCGGTCGCGAGGGTCTCACCCTTGCCGCTGATTTTCGCGATCGTCGCGATCAGGTCGTTAGAGCTGCCGCTGCCGAAACGGTGCTTGGCGAGATAGTCGCGCATCGCGTCGCGATAGACGTCCTCGCCGAGCCATTCCTCGAACATGCGCAGGACCGCGGCGCCCTTCTGGTAGGTGATGCCGTCGAACGCGCCATCGATGTCTCCTTCGGACTTGATCGGCTGGCGAATCTTGCGCGCCGACAGCAGGCTGTCGTTCGCCATCGCGCCGAGCGTGCCCTCGAGTCGAGACAGGTCGCCGAGGAACTCGGGCTTGAGCGCGACGGTCGCCTTGCCCTGAAACCAGGTCGCGAACGCCTCATTGAGCCAGATGTCGTCCCACCACGGCACGGTCACGAGGTCGCCGAACCACTGGTGCGCGACCTCGTGCGCGTTGACGTTGAAGCTCGCGCGATAAGTGTTCGCCGACGATTGCGCATCGATCCGCAGCAGCGCGTCGCGATAGACGATCAGGCCGGCGTTCTCCATCGCGCCCGCGGCGAAGTCGGGCGCGCCGAGCAGGTCGAGCTTGTCGAACGGATACGGCTGGTGCGTGTAGTCCTCGAAATAGCTCACCGTCGCGGGGGTCTGCTCGAGGATCCACCTGAACTGCGGCCCGGTGCCTTTCGGACCGACGCCGCGCAGCGGCACGGCGTCCTTGCGCAGCGCACTCGGCGCGAGCGGCGGACCGTCGACGACGTCCCACGGCCCGACCGCCATCGCGACGAGATAGGTCGGCAGCGGCTTCGTCGTCGCGAACGTGAGCGTCTTCCACTTGCCGTCGGCGGAAGTCTTCTCCGCGGTCGACCGCGTGTTCGCGATCGCTACTTCGTCCTTCGGCACGGTGAGCGTGATGTCGAACGGCACCTTGAAGCGCGGCTCGTCGAAGCCCGGGAACGCGTAGCGCGCGCTGATCGACTCCATCTGGGTGACGATGTACGGATCGCTGCCGACGTGGACCTTGTAAAGCCCCTGCAGCTTCGCGTTGAACGCGGCCGAATAGTCGAAAGCCAGATCGATGTCCTGGGCGGGCAGCGTTACGCCGAAGCTCACCTCGATCACGCCCGAGGGATCGCGCGTCGCGACGTCCACCTTGCGCGCCTTGCCAGCGGCATCGATGACCTCGGCCTTGTTGATGTCGATTTCCTTCGCGTGCAGCCAGACGTGTTGCGCGGGCTTAGTGAGGCGGATGCGAATGTGCACCGTGCCCGAGAACCGCTCTGCATGCGGATCGATCGTGAGGTTGAGCGTGTAGCCGATCGGCTGCGCCTCGGCGGGAAGCTGCAGCTTCGGAATGTCGGCCGCGGACGCCGATTGCGCGATCGCGACGACGACCGCCGCGAGTCCCAGCCAGGAATATGCAATGCGCATCTGCTCGATCCGAAAGATTGGGGTCGGCAGCTTAAACACGCGATCAGCGGCTAGACAAGGCCCGAAAGGCACCGTCCTGCAGCAGCGCCGACCTTGCACCGCACGGGTCCGGCCAATACATAGTCATAGACTATCGATACCATGTAATCAATTGATTGGATATATGGATTATCGAACGCTAGATTGGCGCTCACCCCTTCCACCCACCCAAAGGAATCACGATGTCCCTGATCAATACCCAGATCAAGCCGTTCAAGGCGACTGCCTACCACGATGGCGAATTCGTCGAGATCGACGAAGCCAGCCTCAACGGCAAGTGGTCGGTCGTCTTCTTCTATCCAGCCGATTTCACGTTCGTCTGCCCGACCGAGCTCGAGGACCTCGCCGACAATTACGCGGAGTTCCAGAAGCTCGGCGTCGAGGTGTACGGCGTCTCGACCGACACCCATTTCGCACACAAGGCCTGGGCCGACACGTCCGAGGCGATCAAGAAGGTGCGCTATCCGCTAATCGGCGATCCCACGCACACGCTCGCGCGCAACTTCTCGGTGCTGATCGAGGACGCGGGTCTCGCGCTGCGCGGCACGTTCGTGATCAATCCGCAAGGCCAGATCAAGCTGTGCGAGATCCACGACAACGGCATCGGCCGCGACGCGAGCGAGCTGCTGCGCAAGGTGCGCGCCGCGATCTACATCGCGACGCATCCAGGCGAAGTCTGCCCCGCGAAATGGAAGGAAGGCGCCGCGACCCTGAAGCCGTCACTCGACCTCGTCGGCAAGATCTGAGCGAGCCCTCGAAGCGTCACCGTTGCGTCGAATTTATTCGCAGCGGCGTCGCCCAAACCGAATCCGATCGCGTCGATCGGATTCGATCGACGCCGCGCGATCGCCGTCGCTGCAACAGCCGGGCGCGATCGCCCATCCCCCACCGACCCGGAGCATTGTATGTTGGACGCAGGCATTAAGACCCAGTTGCGCGAACATTTCGCGAAGATCAGCCAGCCGGTAGAGATCGCGATGGCGCTCGACGACGGCGAGAAGTCGCGCGAGTTGCGCTCGCTGCTCGATGATATCGCCGGCCTCTCGGACCACTTCACACTCGTCGAGCGGCGAGAGGGTGCGCAGCGCGTGCCATCGTTCTCGCTCAATCGCCCGGGCGAAGACCTCGGCATGCGCTTCTCGGGCATCCCGATGGGCCACGAATTCACTTCGCTGATCCTCGCGCTGCTGCAGGTCGGCGGACATCCCTCCAAGCTCGGCGCAGACGTCATCGAACAGGTGCGCGCGCTGCCGCCAGACCCCGAGCACGGCGTATACCGCTTCGAGACGTTCGTCTCGCTGACCTGCCAGAACTGCCCCGACGTCGTGCAGGCGCTCAACTTGATGGCGACGCTGAACCCGAACATCCGCGTCGAGATGATCGAGGGCGGCACGTTCGAGGACGAGGTGAGCGCGCGCCAGATCCTCTCGGTCCCCGCGATCTTCCTAAACGGTACGCAGTTCGGTCAGGGCCGCATGGGCCTCGAACAGATCCTGCGCAAGATCGACGGCGGCGCGGCGAAACGCGACGCGGCGGCGCTCGCCGCACGCGACCCGTACGATGTGCTGATCGTCGGCGGCGGCCCCGCGGGCGCGGCCGCGGCCGTGTACGCCGCGCGCAAGGGCATCCGCACGGGCGTCGTCGCCGAGCGCTTCGGCGGCCAGGTACTCGACACGCTCGGCATCGAGAACTACATCTCGATCCGCGAGACCGAAGGGCCACGTTTCGCGGTCGCGCTCGAGGAGCACGTCAAGCACTACGACGTCGACATCATGAACGGGCAGCGCGCGGCGGCACTCGCATCCGCCGACGGCATGACCACGGTGACGCTCGCGAACGGCGCGACGCTCAGGGCAAAGTCTGTCGTGCTCGCGACCGGTGCACGCTGGCGCGACATGAACGTGCCGGGCGAGCAGGAATACCGCACGAAGGGCGTCACGTACTGCCCGCATTGCGACGGCCCGCTGTTCCGCGGCAAGCGCGTCGCGGTGATCGGCGGAGGAAATTCGGGCGTCGAGGCGGCGATCGACCTCGCCGGCATCGTCGCGCACGTCACGCTGCTCGAGTTCGACGACCGGCTGCGCGCCGACGAGGTCCTGCAGCGCAAGCTGCGCAGCCTGCCCAACGTCGACATCATCACGAGCGCGCAGACGACCGCTGTCCTCGGCGACGGCAGCAGGGTCATCGGCCTCGCCTACACCGACCGCGTCGGAGGCGCCGCGCATACGCGCGAGCTCGAGGGCGTATTCGTCCAGATCGGCTTGTTGCCGAACACCGACTGGCTCAAGGGCGCGGTCGAACTCTCGCCACGCGGCGAGATCATGATCGACGGCCACGCGCGCACGTCGCTCGCGGGCGTCTTCGCGGCCGGCGACGCGACGACGACACCGTTCAAGCAGATCGTCATCGCCGCGGGCGATGGCGCCAAGGCCGCGCTGTCGGCGTTCGATCATCTGATCCGGGCGCCGCTGCCGCAGGCACAGCAGGCCGAGGCTGCGTGAGGCTTGACTAGGATCGGGCGCTTGGCGGCGTGACGCGGACGAGTGAGCCGCGAAAGGCGCGGCGCGCGGGCGCGGCGCTGCCTGCGCCGCGCGCTGGCACGGCGATCACTCTATCCGGCGTATTCCCTTCATCCGTGTGCCCGCGTAATCTTCGACTCCCATGAACCTTCGTGATCTGCGCTATTTCGTCGCGCTCGCCGAGCACAAGCACTTCGGCCGGGCGGCTCAGGCGAGCTTCGTCAGCCAGCCGACGCTGTCGACGCAGATCCGCAAGCTCGAGGACGAGCTCGGCGTCGCCCTCGTCGAGCGCACCCCGCGCAAGGTGCTGCTCACGGAAGCCGGCAGGGAAATCGCGCAGCGTGCGCGCGACGTGCTCACGGAGGTCGATCAGATCAAGGCGATCGCGCGGCGCACGATCGACCCGGAGTCGGGCACGCTGCGTCTCGGGATCTTCCCGACCCTCGCGCCCTACCTGCTGCCGCACGTGGTGCCGCGCATCAGCGCGCGCTTCCCGCGCCTCGAACTGCTGCTGATCGAGGAGAAGACCGAGCTTCTGCTCAAACAGCTACGCGAGGGCCGTCTCGATACGGTGGTGCTCGCGCTACCCGTGCACGACGACCAGCTGCACGCCGAGTTCCTTTTCGACGAACCGTTCGTACTCGCGGTTCCCGAGCAGCACGCGCTCGCGCGGCGCAAGACGCTGCGCATGGCCGATCTCGCGGATCAGAGCCTGCTGCTGCTCGAGGACGGCCATTGCCTGCGCGATCAGGCGCTCGCAGTGTGCGAACTGTCGGGAGCGGGCGAGAAGACGGGATTCCGCGCGACGAGTCTCGAGACGCTGCGCCAGATGGTCGCGGCCAATGTCGGTATCACGCTGCTGCCGACGCTCGCGGTCAAGCCGCCGGTCGCGCGCTCCGAGAACATCCGCCTGATCCAGTTCCGCGGAGAGGCCCCCAGCCGCCGCATCGCGATGCTGTGGCGCAAGAGTTCTGCGCTCGCGCCATTCCTCAAGAAGATCGCGCAGGTGTTCCACGAATTGCCGCGCAGCCTGTTCGATCCGGCGGCTGCGCCGCGTTCCTGACCGACCTTCCGCCCGGCGCCGCGGGAGCCGCGGCTCAGCCGAGGCCGATGTCGAATACGCGGCCGACGAGCCACACGCCCGCGGCGGCGGCGATCATGCAAGATCCGCCGACGAGCACCGCGGGGCGATAGAACGGTCGCGCGCGCAACAGGAAGATCAGCGGAACGACGATCATCACGACGGTCAGCTGGCCGATCTCGACGCCGATGTTGAATCCGGCCAGCGCGAACGCGAACGCACCGCGCGGCAGCCCGAGGTCGGCGAGCACGCTCGCGAATCCGAAGCCGTGCACGAGCCCGAAGCCGAACGCGAGTATCCAGGCGCGCCGCGTCACCTGCGGCCAGACGTTGTTGAGCGCGGCGAGCACGACGGAGAGCGCGATCGCGGATTCCACGAAACGCGATGGCAATCCGATCGCGCCGATCGCGGCCAGCGTCAGCGTGATCGAATGCGACACGGTAAAGGCCGTGACGACCGCGAGCACACCGAACAACGCGCTGCGCAGCGTGCCGACCGGCACCCAGCGACCGTTGCGGCGCACGAGCACCGACGGCAGCAGCAGCGAGATCAGGAACAGCATGTGGTCGTAGCCGATCCAGATGTGATGCATGCCGTCGCCGA
>JBDTYX010000229.1:0-4890 GCA_040005435.1 Rudaea sp.
GAGGTCGCCAACGTTGGGGACGTGGAGGTTAAACCCCGGACTTCGCGCTAACCCATAGTGCGCGGACGTCCATTGCAAGAGAGAGAGTCTACAATGCCTCAAGTCACCATGCGCCAGATGCTCGAAGCCGGCGTGCACTTCGGTCACCAGACCCGTTATTGGAATCCCCGCATGGCGCCGTACATCTTCGGCGCGCGCGGCAAGATCCACATCATCAACCTCGAAAAGACCCTGCCGCTGTTCACCGACGCGATGAACTTCCTGTCGGGACTCGCGCAGAAGCGCGGCACCGTGCTGTTCGTCGGTACGAAGCGCTCGGCGCGTGATTCGCTCAAGGAAGAAGCGGCGCGCTGCGGCATGCCGTACATCTCGCAGCGCTGGCTCGGCGGCATGCTGACCAACTTCCGCACCGTCAAGGGTTCGATCTCGCGCCTCAAGGAAATCGAGACGATGTCGACCGACGGCACCTTCGAGAAGCTCGTCAAGCACGAAGTGCTGTCGTTGGTCCGCGAGAAGGAAAAGCTCGAGAAGTCGCTCGGCGGCATCAAGAACATGAACGCGCTGCCGGATGCCCTGTTCGTGATCGACATCGGTCACGAGGACATCGCGATCAAGGAAGCCAAGAAGCTCGGCATTCCGGTCGTGGCCGTGGTGGATACGAACTATGATCCGACCCTCGTCGACTACGCGATCCCGGGCAACGACGACGCGATCCGCGCGGTGCAGCTGTATGTGCGCGCCGCCGCCGATGCGGTGCTCGAGGGCAAGGCCGCCGCGCCGCAGTACGCCGCCGCCGCGAAGGACGAGTTCGTCGAGCTCGACGCCGAGGGCAACCCGGTGACGAAGAAGGCCGCCGACGAGCGTGGCGAACGCAACGACCGCGACCGCGACCGCCGCAAGCCCGGTCCGCGCAAGCCGGCCGCGCCGGCGAAGAAGACCCTTCCGGGCCAGCGTCGCACCGGTCCTGTCGCGGCTGCGAAGAAGCCGGACGACGCCGTCGCCGAGGCGGCGCCTGCGCCCGCCGCCGCAGGCGAGGCGGCCGCCGAGCCCGCCGCCGAGTAATCGGCCGCGGCAGCCGCCGCGACGCAAAGCGCCGTCATCGACATGCAGTCTGGCGGCGCAACAATTCACGAAGTATCGACGCGTCGCAGCTGCGCGCGTCCCGCAATCATCGAGGTAACACCCATGGAAATCACCGCAAGCCTGGTCAAGGAACTGCGCGAGCGTACCGGCGCCGGCATGATGGAATGCAAGAAGGCGCTCACCGAAAATCAGGGCAACGTCGACGCCGCCGGCGAATGGCTGCGCAAGCAGGGTCTCGCCAAGGCCGACAAGAAGGCCAGTCGCGTCGCCGCCGAAGGCCGCATCGCGATGGCCCAAGACGGCGGCAAGGCCGTGCTCGTCGAGATCAATTGCGAAACGGATTTCGTGGCCAAGGACGAGAACTTCCTGACCTTCGCCAATGCCGTCGCGCAGACCGCGCTCACGTCGGGCGCGAAGGATGTCGAGACGCTGAAGAATACGAAGCTGCCTTCGGGCGAGACCGTGGAAGAAGCGCGCGCCGCCGTGATCTCCAAGGTCGGCGAGAACGTGCAGGTGCGTCGTCTCGTGCGCGTCGTCACGGGCGATCAGGTTGCCGCGTACGTGCACGGCGGGCGCATCGGCGTGCTTGTCGAGGTCAAGGGCGGCAGTGCGGACTTCGCGCGCGGCGTCGCGATGCACGTCGCCGCGATGAACCCGCCGTACAACAAGGCGGCCGACGTGCCGACCGCGTTCATCGACAAGGAAAAGGAAATCGAACTCGCCAAGATGACCGAAAAGGACAAGGCGAAACCGGCGCAGATCCTCGAGAAGATCATCGGCGGCAAGATCGCCAAGATCGTCAACGAGAACACGCTGTATGGGCAGCCCTACGTCCTAAACACCGAGCAGACGGTCGAGGCTGCGGCAAAGGCCGCGGGCGCCGACGTCGTCGGGTTCCAGCGCCTCGCGGTCGGCGAAGGCATCGAGAAAGTGGTCGAGGACTACGCCGCCGAGGTCATGAAGCAGGCGGGTCTTGCGCCGAAGGACGGCGAGGCCAAGAAGTAGCGTCCGCCGCGTCTGGGGAAACCTGCACCGAAAAAAGCCACGGCACGCCGTGGCTTTTTCTTTTGCGCGACGGCGCACGCGGACGACAGACGCGCAAGTTCCCGACACCCGCGGGCATCCGCCGCGCCGAAGCGAGTCTTTTCCACGCCTTAATACGGCGACTGAGGTGTTCGCAGCACGCGCGGGATGCGACAATGCGCCGACCCGCCGCCGAGATCGAACATGCAGGATTCGCCCGCACGCGCCACCGCCAAAACGCCGGCGGTTGCGGTCAAAGTTGCGCCCGCAGAAGACAGCGGCGTGGAGCTGCGCATCAACGGCAAGGCGTATGCCTATGCCGGCGACGCGGAGATGCCGTTGCTCTGGTACCTGCGCGACGTGCTGCAACTGACCGGCACGAAGTTCGGTTGCGGCATCGGTGCTTGCGGCGCGTGCACGGTGCTGATCGATGGCAAGGCTCAGCGCGCCTGCCTGACGCCGATGAAAGCGGCCGCGAAGCACGACGTCACGACGATCGAGGGACTCGCGGCGGGCACCGACCTGCATCCGCTGCAACAGGCGTGGATCGAGGTGGACGTCGCGCAGTGCGGCTATTGCCAGGCCGGCCAGCTGATGGCCGCCGCCGACTTGCTCAGGCGCAATCCGAATCCGAGCGACGACGACATCGGCCGCATCGGCAACCTGTGCCGGTGCGGCACCTACCCGCGCATCCGCAAGGCGATCCGGCGCGCGGTCGAGATCACGAAAGAAAACGCGAACCGCGAGAGCGGCAAGAAATGAGCGCGCGCGGCAAATCGGGCGACCACGAAAAACTGTCGCGCCGCGCGTTCCTCGTCACGGGTGCGACGCTGACTGGCGCGCTGCTCGTCGGCTGGCGCGTCGGGCGCGCGGACCCTGCATTGCCCTACCTCGGCGCGCGTTTCGAGGCGCAACCGCTCGGCGCGTTCGTACGCATCGAGAAGAATGGTGACGTGATCATCGGCGCGCGCGGCTGCGAGATCGGCCAGGGCGTGAAGACCTCGCTGCCGATGCTGATCGCCGAAGAACTCGACGTCGACTGGAATCGCGTCCGCGTCGAGCAGTTGCCATACGGTTACATTGATACCGACAAGGGGCCCTCGGACAAGTACGGCCCGCAGGGCGCCGGCGGCAGCGACGACATCCCGAGCGGCTGGAAGGACCTGCGTGTCGCGGGAGCGACCGCGCGCTGGCTGCTGCTCGTCGCGGCGTCGGCGCAGTGGAACCGCCCCGCCGGCGAACTGCACACGGAGGCCGGATTCGTGGTCGGTGCGGACGGTCGACGCCTCGCCTATGGCGACCTCGTCGAGAGCGCAGCCAAACTCGATCCGCCCAAACAGCCACCGGCGCTCAAGAAGCCCGAGAATTTCAGGATCATCGGCCAGCCGACGCGCACCGTCGACGCACGCGAGATCGTCACCGGGCAAACGCAATACGGGATCGACGCCTACCGCGCCGGCACGCTGTTTGCGGTGATCGCGCGCGCGCCGCAGCTCGATGCGGAGATCGATTCTCTCGACGATGCCGACGCACGCAACGTCGCCGGCGTGAAGGACGTCGTGCGCATCGAGGGGCCGAAGACCGGCGAACCGTTCAAGGGTCCGCTCGCGACCGGCGTCGCCGTGATCGCGACGAGCACATGGGCGGCGATCAAGGGCCGCGAGAAGCTGAAGATTGAATGGAAGGCCGGCCCGTGGACGGGCGAATCCAGCGACGCGCTGCACCGTCGCGCAGACGAGCTGTTGCGTCCGGGCGGCGACGCGGGCACGGTCGCGCGCAACGACGGCGACTTCTCCAAGGCGCGCAAGGCGGCGCGCAAGACGGTCGAGGCGCGCTACACGATGCCGTTCCTCGCGCATGCGACGATGGAGCCGCCGAACGCGCTGATCCACGTCGAGAAAGACAAGGTACTGCTGGTCGCCTCGTTGCAGAGTCCGAGCAGCGCGTCGGAGATCATCGGCCGCATCACCGGCGTGCCGCGCGACAAGATCGAAATCCGCCTCAATCGCGCGGGCGGCGGCGTCGGTCGCCGCCTGAAGAACGACTTCGTCGCCGAAGCCGCGCTGCTCGGCAAGCACATGCGCGACGGCAACGACGCGAAGCCGCTCAAGCTGATCTGGACGCGCGAGGACGACATCGCGCACGATTTCTATCGACCGTTCGGCGTGCACCAGATGACCGCGACGCTTGACCGCAAGAACGAGATCACCGGCTGGTCGCAGCGCTGCGCTGCGACGCCGCGCAACTATCGCGACGCCGGCATGGCGACGCAGCCGATCTTCACGGGCTGCCTCGAACCCGAGGACTTTCCCGCGCGGCTGATCGCGAACATGGAGATGTACTTTCACCCGATCGAATCGGGCATGCCGCGTGGCTGGTGGCGCGGGCCCGTGCACACGTTCAACGCGTTCGCGGTCGAGAGTTTCCTCGACGAGATCGCGCACGAGATCAAGAGCGACCCGCTCAAGTTGCGCCTGAAACTGCTCGGCGAGCCGCGCGAATTGCCCTACAACGACTACGGCGGACCGGTGTACGACACCGGGCGCATGGCCAACGTGCTGAACCGGGCCGCGGAGAAGATCGGCTGGGGGCGCAAGCCCGACAGAGACCGTGGCCTCGGCATCGCGGGGCACTTCACGTTCGGCGGCTACGCGGCGCACGCATTCGAAGTCTCCGCGATCGACGGCAACGTCGTGATCCACCGCGCGATTTGCGCGATGGACGTCGGCCGCGTCGTCAACCCGCTCGGCGTCGAGGCGCAGGCGATGGGCGCGACGATCGACG
>JBDTYX010000230.1:0-4889 GCA_040005435.1 Rudaea sp.
GCAGCGTCGGGATGTCGCTGCGCAGCTGGCGCAACAGCGCGAGCAGCGAGGCGATCTGCTCACGCGAATACGGCACGGTCCAGTTCTGGTGACGGCTGTCGCCCCAGTTCGGGTAGCGGCCCACGTTGAACATCTCGATACCGATCGAGCGCGTGTTGTAGCCGACCGTGTGGTTCGCGACGCGCGTCGGCGCGACGAAGCGGTGGACCGCGCCGTTCTCCTCGATGTAGTAGTGCCCGCTGTTGCCGGTGCCGAGCTGCGCATAGTGCACGCGCTCGCCATATTCGCGCGTCATTTTCATGTCGGGCAGTTCGGTGCAGTGGATCACCACGAGGTCGATCGCCGACAGCGCGCGTGGATGCAGGCGCGCCTCGTAGGGCAGCGGCCAGTCGTGGATTGAGAGGTCGGGCGGTGCGGCGAGCGGCATGGCGCGAGTCTCGCACGCGCTCCGGCGTGTGCCAATGGCATGCGATAATCGCAGCGATGAAACCCTTCCTGATCCTCTCCCACGGCCTTCAGAGTGGTCCCGACGCGACCAAGGTCACGGCTCTTGCGAAAATCGCCGAAGCGCTCGGCTTTCGCAGCGTTCGCCCGGACTATCGCGATCTCGACACGCAGGGCGACATCGGCCGCATCGACGAGCGCATCGCGCGACTCAAGCAGCATGCTCCCGGCGACGCGCCGGTCGTGCTCGCGGGCTCGAGCATGGGCGCGTTCACGTCCGCACTCGCCTCGGTCGAGGTGCGCTGTATCGGCCTGTTTCTGATCGCATTGCCGGTCGCGATCCCGGGCTACGCTCGCGAATTCGTCGCGGCGCGCGTGCCCACGATGCTCGTCCATGGCTGGGACGACGACGTCTGCCCGGTCGACGCGGCGATCGCGTTCGCGCGCGGCCGCGGCGACGCGCTCACGCTGCTGCGCGACGACCATCGCCTGAGCGATCACGTCGACTTCATCGCGGAACAGTTCCGCGGTTTTCTCAGACAGTTCGCGTGAGCGCGGAGGACAAAGCGCTTGGCGACACGAACGAGTCCGCGGATCCGAGGCGGCGCGGCCGCTTCTTCGCGACTTGCCCTAAGGGGCTCGAATACCTGCTCGTCGACGAGCTGCAATCGATCGGTGCGTGCGAGGTGCATGAGGCGCTCGCGGGCGTGCACTTCGATGGCGAGCTCGAGGCTGGCTATCGCGCCTGCCTGTGGTCGCGGCTCGCGAGTCGGATACTGATGCCGATCGCCGAATTCGCGGTCGCCGACGGCGATGCGTTGTACACAGGCGCGCGCGAAGTGGACTGGCAGGCGCATATCGGCGCGGCGGCGACATTCGCGATCGACGCGGTCGGCACGACGACCGGCGTCACGCATTCACAATACGCGGGCCTGCGCGTCAAGGACGCGATCGTCGATCAGTTCCGCGAGCGCACGGGCGCGCGCCCGGACGTCGATACCCAATTCCCCGACGTGCGCATCAACCTGCTGCTGCGGCGCGGGCAGGCGCTACTGAGTATCGACCTCGCGGGCACGCCTTTGCACCAGCGCGGCTACCGGCGCGGGCAGGGTCAGGCGCCGCTCAAGGAGAACCTCGCGGCCGGCATGCTGATGCGCGCGGGCTGGCCCGCGATCTACGCGGGCGGCGGCGGTCTCGTCGATCCGTTGTGCGGGTCGGGCACGTTGCTGATCGAGGCCGCGCTGATGGCCGCCGACGTCGCGCCGGGCCTGCGCCGCGACTATTTCGGTTTCCAGGGCTGGCGCGGCCACGATGCGAGCCTGTGGAAGGCGCTGCACGAAGAGGCACAGGCGCGTGCGTTGACCGGCGGGCAGGCGTTGCGTCAGGCGTTCTTCGGTTTCGACGACGACGCGCGGGTGCTCAGCGAGGCGGCGCGCAACGCGCAGTTCGCGAAGATGTCCGGCTTCATCCATCTCGGCCACCGGTCGCTCGAGCATCTGGACCGCCCGCGCGAGCTGACGACGGCCGGACTCGTGATCTGCAATCCGCCCTACGGCGAGCGCATGGGCGCGGACAGCCAGATCAGCGAGCTCTATCGACTGCTCGGACGCAAGCTCAAGGCCGAGTTTCCAGGCTGGCGCGCGAGCGTCATCACCTCGGACGACGAACTCGGCCGCGCGATCGGACTGCGCGCCGACAAGAAATACAAGATGTTCAACGGCGCGCTCGAATGCGTATTGCTGAACTTCGCGATCGATGCGGCCGATGCGCCGCGTGCCGAGCCGAAGCCGCTGTCGCCCGGCGCGCTGATGGTCAGGAACCGCATCGAGAAGAACTTCCGCCACCTGCGCAAGCGCGCCGAGCGCGAGGGCGTCGAATGCTGGCGCGTCTACGACGCCGACCTGCCCGAGTATTCCGCCGCGATCGACCTCTACCGCGCGCATCGCGAGGATGGCGGCGACGGCACGCTCGACTATCTGCACGTACAGGAATATCTCGCGCCCGCGAGCATCGACGAGGCGCTCGCGCGCACCCGCCTGCGCGAACTCGTGCGCGCCGCGGGCGAGGCGCTGTCGATTCCGCGCGAGCGCGTCGCGTTGAAGCAGCGCAAGCGCGGCAAGGGCGGCGAGAAATACGGGCGCCTCGACGAGCGCGGCGAGTTCCTCGAGGTGGAGGAGGGCGGCCTGCGCTTCTTGGTCAACCTCTGGGACTATCTCGACACGGGGTTGTTCCTCGACCACCGACCGCTGCGCGCGCGCGTCCGCGAATTGAGCCGCGGCAAGCGCTTCCTCAACCTGTTCTGCTACACCGGCAGCGTCAGCGTCTACGCGGCGGCCGGCGGTGCGACTGACACGACGAGCGTCGACCTGTCGGCGACCTATCTCGACTGGGCGAGTCGCAATCTCTCGCTCAACGGCTTCGGCGCGCGTCCCGGCCAGATCGGCCATCACAAGCTCGCGCAGGCCGATGCGATCGAACACCTGCAGAATCACTCGGCGATGTACGACCTGATCTTCGTCGACCCGCCGACGTTCTCCAATTCCAAGCGCGCCGACGATTTCGACGTGCAGCGCGACCACGTTCGCCTGCTCGAGCTCTGCGCGGACCGCCTGTTTCCGGGCGGCACGATCCTGTTCTCGAACAACTTCCGCCGCTTCAAGCTCGACGCGGCGGCTCTGCCCGACTTGCAAGTCCGCGACATTTCCGTGCGCTCGATCCCATTCGATTTCGAACGCAATTCACGCATCCACTGTGCGTTCGAACTGACTCGTTCAGCTTCGCCAGCGTGAACCTGAACAGCTTGATAGTTCAGCATTTTTTTCAGTAGACATTCAGCAGAAAATCCGCACTATGCGGTTGCGGCAATCGCGCCGCGTATCGAATCCATTTCAGGAGTTCGTCATGACTTTCCGCAAGCGTGGTTTCCGTGCATTGGCACTCGGCCTGCTCGTTGCAGCCGGTCTTGCGCTCACGCCGGCCGCGTTCGCCCGCGGTCACTTGAGCGTCGGTATCGGCCTGCCGGGTCTGGCCATCGGCGTCGGTCCGCACAGCACCTATGTCGGTGTCGGCGGTTATGGACCGGGTTACTACTCCCCGGCCTACTATGGTCCTGCCTACTATGACGACGGTTATGGTTATGCCCCGGCTTACTACGGCGGCTACGGCGGTGTGGTGTACACGAGCGGTGGGTACTATCGCGGCGGCTACCGCGGCGGTTATTACCGCGGCGGCTACAACGGCGGCGGCTACCACGGTGGCCGCGGGGGCTACCACGGCGGCGGCTCGAACCATGGCGGCGGTGGTTATAACCACCACTAAGCGCTTCGCCGGCGCAGCCCTCCCCTAGAGCAATTTGCGCCGGTTGAAACCCCGCTGTCTGCAAGGACAGCGGGGTTTTGTTTTTTAAGTGTTATTCGCGCGCGCTCGGCTGGTGGCCATCGGGCTGTCACACTATGATAGGTCCGAATCAACGCCGGATCCCTTCGTGCCAGAATCGCAGCAAGTCCCGCCAATGCCGAGCAAGACCGGTTCGCAGACCTGGTTGTTCTTCCGGCAGTGGTTGAAGAACCCGCTGCGTGTCGCCGCATTGTCCCCTTCGGGAGCCCAACTCGCCGGGCTCATGATGAGCGAGCTGCCCGAACGCGCCCAGCGCGTCGTCGAGCTCGGCGCCGGCACCGGCGTGTTCACGCGAGCGCTGCTCGATGCGCGTATCGCGGCGGACAAACTGCTCGTCGTCGAACTCAATCCCGAACTGCATGCCTACCTGCACGAGCAGTTTCCTCTCGTCCACGTCGCCTGCGGCGATGCCTGCGACCTCAGGGACATCGCGATGAAGTTCGGCTTCCTCACGACGGGACTCGCGGATGCGATCATCAGCGGCCTCGGCCTGTTGTCGATGCCGCGTGCGCTGCAGAAATCCATCGTCGAGGCCGCGTTCAGCGTGCTCAAGGCCGACGGCGCGTTCGTGCAGTTCACGTACGGACCGAAGTCACCGTTGCCACGCGATCTGCTCGAAGAGCTCGGGCTCTCGGTGCGGCGCGGCGGATTCGCATGGCGCAACGTGCCGCCGGCGTCGGTGTTCGTCTACACGCGCAGGCGCTCCGAGGCGATCAAGGCCGTTCGCTCGTAAACGATCCTCGGACGCGCGGCGTCGCCGTGAAGTCACCACTGGCGCGCGACTCCAGGCAGGGCGGATAATTTCGCTTTCCCGCACGCAGGCGCCTCATGAACGAACACGCAAACGTCGAAGGCATCCGCTCCGCGGGCACCCGCAGCGACACGACTCGCACGATCCGCGCACCCCGCGGCACGCATCTGTCGTGCAAGAGCTGGCTCACGGAAGCCGCGTTCCGCATGATCCAGAACAACCTCGATCCCGAGGTCGCCGAGAATCCGCACGAGCTCGTCGTCTACGGCGGCATCGGCCGCGCCGCGCGCAACTGGGA
>JBDTYX010000231.1:0-4872 GCA_040005435.1 Rudaea sp.
TGTGGAAATAGTTCCAATATTCGTCGTAGCGCGGATCGGCATCGACGTTGGTCAGTTCGAAATGTTCGCCCAGGCGGATGCGCAGGCCGAGGCGCTTGATGCGCTTTTCGATGACGGCGGGGCGACCGATCAGGATGGGTCTCGCGAGGCCCTCGTCGACGACGTTCTGCACCGCGCGCAGCACGACGTCCTCCTCGCCCTCCGCGAACGCGATGCGCTTGACGTCGGCCTTCGCTCGGTCGAACAGCGGCTTCATGAGCGTCGTAGTGCGGAACACGAACTGCGAGAGCTTCTCGGTGTACGCGCGGAAGTCCGTGATCGGCTTCGTTGCGACGCCCGACTCCATCGCCGCGCGCGCGACCGCGGGCGCGACGGAGACGAGCAGGCGCGGATCGAACGGCTGCGGAATCAGGTACTCCGGGCCGAACGTCAGGCTGTGGTCGCCGTAGTTGTAGGCACGTTCCGCGACGTCGGAGACCTCGCGCCGCGCGAGTTCGGCGATCGCGTGCACGCAGGCGACCTCCATCTGCGCGTTGATCGTCGTTGCGCCGACATCGAGCGCGCCGCGGAAGATGTAGGGGAAACACAGCGCGTTGTTGACCTGGTTCGGATAGTCCGAGCGGCCGGTCGCCATGATCGCGTCGGGCCGCACCTCCTTCGCGAGCTCGGGCGTGATCTCCGGCGTCGGATTGGCGAGCGCGAGGATGATCGGCTGGTCGGACATAGTGCGTACCATGTCCTGCGTCAGCACGCCGCCCGCGGACACGCCGAGGAAGACGTCCGCACCGACGACGATGTCGCCGAGCGTGCGCGCGGGCGTGTCGCGCGCGTAGCGCTGCAGTTCGCCGGTGATGCCGGCGCGTCCGTTCCAGAGCACGCCGTCCTTGTCGTTGACCCAGATGTTCTCCGGCTTGACGCCGAGGCGCACGAGCATGTCGAGGCAGGCGATGCCCGCGGCACCCGCGCCCGAGGCGGCGATGCGCACGTTGCCGATCTGCTTGCCGACTATCTGCAGCGCGTTGATCACCGCGACGCCAACGATGATCGCCGTGCCGTGCTGGTCGTCGTGGAACACGGGTATGTTGACGCGCGCGCGCAGCTTGGCCTCGACCTCGAAGCACTCGGGCGCCTTGATGTCCTCGAGGTTGATGCCGCCGAACGTCGGCTCGAGCGACGCGATGATGTCGACGAGCTTGTCGGGATCGCGCTCGTCGATCTCGATGTCGAACACGTCGATGCCGGCGAACTTCTGGAACAGCACGCCCTTGCCTTCCATCACGGGCTTCGCGGCGAGCGGGCCGATCGGTCCGAGGCCGAGCACCGCGGTGCCGTTCGTGATCACCGCGACGAGATTGCCACGCGCGGTGACGCGTGACACCTCGCTCGGATCGGCGACGATCGCCTCGCAGGCGGCCGCGACGCCCGGCGAATACGCCAGGGACAGGTCGCGTGCGGTGACGAGCGGCTTGGTCGGCGAGATCTTGATCTTGCCCGGGGGGTGGGCGCGGTGATATTCGAGAGCTGCTTGCTTGATGTCGTGCGCGTCGGACATGACGACCGGTCCCCGGGCTAGGTTTTTATTGGGTTTTCAGCAATATAGCACAGCGCTTCGCGCGCTCGGATTGCACTGCGCGAAGCGGTCGCCGCGCGTTCGAAAGCCGCAATAATTCAGGCGGTCGCGCGCTTGAAAGTCACGACGAGGACATCGCGGTACGCCGCCAGCGCGGCGTCGATCGGCTCCACCGGCGTCACGCCGTGGAACACGCGTGCATCATCGACGAGCGCCGTGTCGAACGGCCGGGTCAGCGTGAAACTGCCGAGCAGGCGACGGTCGGCGGCGGCGTGAATCGTCGTCGTGCCGCTCGCGATATTGATCCGGTCGATCATCAGCACGAGCACGTAGTCGACGCCGTCGCGATGCGAACCCTCGGGCGTCGGTTGGCCCGGCGCGTCGGCGCGCGCCTCGATGCGGAACTGGTGCACCTCCGCGCGCCACACCTCGACCTGCGGCGCGAGCGCGCCGAACGTCGTGCGGCAGAATTCGAGCACCGTATGCAGGCTGTGACCGGGGTCGGTCGGCACGACGATCGGCGCGAACCAGCGCTCGATGCCGCCCTGCAACGCGTTGTACTCGCGACTCTGGTAGTGCGGCTGATGCTGCTCTCGCGTGACGGCGTCACGCGTGACGCGAAACACCGCGTGCCGACGACGCCGATAGCGGCCGTAGTCCGCGAGGTAGTGGTCCACTTCGAGATCGTTCCAGCTCGCGGCGAAGGCCGGCCACTCGCCGAGCGGCCCCGTGGCCTCGAGCTGTGCGTACATCGTCGCCCCTGCCACGAAGGCGAAGCCGTCTCGAGCGAGCGTGCCCGCGTCGGCGTCGGTGGGGCGAGACTCGATGCGCATTGCACCACCGTAGCAGATTCGAAATCCGTGCCTAAGAACCGTTCTCGGCGCGCGCGACCGAGCCATTGCACGCGCCGAGTCTTGCGCTTCGACGGCGAGACGCGGCGTTCGATATTCGAGCGAGCCGCCGGCGGACTCGAAAAGTGTGATGCAGCGCCGGATATCGCGTGTCGATTCCCGCGTTTCGCGAGTTTTCGCGTTGGTCGCGTTTCGTCAACGGCGTAGACTCGAAGGCCCGCAACGTGCGAGTCGCCAGATGCGTCATTTGCCCAAGATGCTCGTCGCCGCCGCATTGATCGTCGGCGTTTCGCTGGCGATCGCACAGAGCCATCCTTATCCGCGGTTTCCGACCGGCGCGATCTGGAACCAGGACATCTCCGCGCTCACGCCGGACCCCAACTCGGCGACCATCACCGCGGCGAGCGTCGGCTGGGGTACCGGAACGACGAGCTTCCAGATCGACTTCTCGATGCACGTCCTCTACACCGCCGGGCAGAGTACGACGCTCACGCCGCTCGTGCAGGAAGGCGGCTACTACAAGCCCGACTGCGACACGGGCCTGAGCGTGCCGCTGCCCGCAGTCGGCGCGATCGAGGGATCGACGAACTACACCTGCGACCTCAGCGACGACTGCCATCTGTTCATCGTCGACGGCACGAACCTGTACGAGTCTTACCAGAGCACGGTCGATGCGCATGGGCTCAACTCGCTGTGCCTCGTGAAATGGCGACTCGATCTCGTGTATCCGCCCGAGGGACGCGGCGAGGGTTGCACGAGCGCGGATGCCGCGGGCTTTCCGATGGCGCCTCTGATCTTCGGTCCCGACGAGGTGTACGCGGCCCTGCAGACGTCGAACGGCGACCTCGGCCATGCGATCCGCTTCATCATGCCGAACAACCGCATGCGCGCGGGCTACTACGTGCATCCGGGCAGTCACAACGGCTCTCCGAGTTCGGCGTCACCGAACGCGATCCCGTACGGCGCGCGCATTCGCCTGAAGGCGGGCTTCGACATCAGCCACTTCAACCCGGCCGCACAGGTCATCCTGCGCACGATGAAGAAGTACGGCATGTTCCTGTCCGACGGCGGCAACCTGCCTCTCACGTTCGACGACGGCATGTTCGCGACGCACAAGTGGACGGACGCCGGCATTGCGATCGACTCGCACTCGCTGTACGGCGTCGCGTTGAGCAACTTCGACGTGATGCCTCTCGGCACCCTAATTGCCTACGACAACAACAGTCAGTCGGCGGCCTGCTATCGCAACCATTTCGAGGATACCGCCCCGTCGCAGCCGACGTTTCCGGTACGCATACTCGACACGCGTGCTGGCCGCTCGACCGTCGACGGCCTGTTCGCGGGCGGCGGCGCTCTAGCCGCAAATGGCGTCCTCGATCTGACCGTCGCGGCGCGCGGCGAGGTCGCCGCCGATGCGGTCGCGGCGATGTTCAACCTGGCCGCGACCGACACCACGGCGTCGGGCTACGCGACCGCATGGCCAACCGGCACGACGCGCCCGAATGCTTCCAATCTCAACTTCGACGCGGGTCAGACGATACCGAATCTCGTCTTCGCAAAGCTCGGCAGTGGCGGCAAGGTATCGCTGTTCAATTCCGCGGGCAGCACGAACCTGATCGCCGACACAGCGTGGTATTTCCGCGCCGCGGCACAGGTCAACGCGCTGACGCCGGCGCGCCTGCTCGATACGCGCAGCGGCGGCACGACGGTCGATGCGCAATTCGCCGGACTCGGCGCCGTGGGTGCAGGCCAGAAGATCGACCTGCTCGTCGCCGGGCGCGGCGGCGTATCCGCGACGCCGGGCGCCGTGATCATGAACCTCACCGCGACCAACCCGACCGCGGCCGGCTACATCACCGCGTGGCCGACCGGCCAGACGCGGCCGACCGCTTCGAATCTCAACTTTGTCCCCGCGCAGACGATCGCCAATCTGGTCCTCGCACCTGTGAGCGGCACGGGCTACGTCTCGTTGTTCAACTCCGCAGGGACGACGAACCTGATTGCCGACGTCACGGCCTGGATGCCGGCGGCGGCCGGCGTCACGGCGCTGCTGCCCGCGCGCCTGCTCGACACTCGTCCAGGCACGAGCACGATCGATGGCGCGTTCGTGGGCGGCGGCGCACTCGGTCCGAACGTCACGCTGGACCTCACGGTCAGCGGCCGCGGAGGCGTGCCCGCGAGCGGCGTCGCGGCCGTCGTACTCAACGTGACGGCGGTCCAGCCGTCGGCAGCGGGCTACCTCACGGTGTGGCCGTCGGGCTATCAGCGTCCGGTCGCGTCGAACCTCAATTTCGTGCCGGGCGACATCCGCCCGAACCTCGTCGTCGCCGCGGTCGGCGGCAACGGCGCGGTCTCGCTCTACAACTTGGCGGGCGGCACCCACGTCATCGTCGATGTCGTCGGCTGGATCGCACCGGGGTCCTGACCCCGCGCTGCGGCCGCAATCACTCG
>JBDTYX010000055.1:0-16480 GCA_040005435.1 Rudaea sp.
GTCGCGCATCGTCTTGATCACGTGATCCATCGTATCGAGACCGACGACGTCCGCGGTGCGATAGGTCGCACTCTTGGGATGTCCGATCGCAGGCCCGGTGAGCGCGTCGACGACGTCGTAGCCGAGATTGAATTGCGCCGTGTGGTGCATCGTCGCGAGCATCGAGAAGACGCCGACCCGGTTGCCGATGAAGTTCGGCGTGTCCTTGGCGTAGACGACGCCCTTGCCGAGCGTCGTCGTGAGGAACGCCTCGAGACCGGCGAGCACGTATGGCTGTGTCTTGGCGCCCGGAATCAACTCGACGAGGTGCATGTAGCGCGGCGGATTGAAGAAGTGCAGACCGCAGAACCTCTCATGCAAATGTACGCTAAGAACATCCGATAAAGCATTGATACTCAAGCCAGAAGTATTGCTGGCGAGTACCGCGTTTTCGCTGACGAATGGCGCGATCTTGGCGTAGAGGTCTTTCTTCCAGTCGAGCCGCTCGGCGATCGCCTCGATGATCAGGTCGCAATCCCTGAGCCATTCGAGGTTCTGATCGTAATTGGCCGGCACGATCGCCCCTGCGCGCGACTTGTCGGCGAGCGGAGCGGGTGAGAGTTTCCTGAGGTTTTCGATGGCCTTGAGCACAATCCCGTTGGGATTGCCGTCTTTCGCAGCGAGATCGAACAGCAACGTGTCGACATTGG
This sequence comes from Rudaea sp., assembly GCA_040005435.1. Lineage (GTDB taxonomy): Bacteria > Pseudomonadota > Gammaproteobacteria > Xanthomonadales > Rhodanobacteraceae > Rudaea. The sequence continues at coordinate 690 of JBDTYX010000055.1, forward strand.
CGTTGACGAGGTGCGCGGCAATCTGCGCGCCCATCACTCCGGCGCCGAGGACGGCGACCTTGCGAATGCGCAGGGAGGAACTACTCATGTCAGACCTCACGTGGGAAACGGAAAAATGGGAGCCGGCGAATGAGCTTGGGCGCTAGGTCGAGCGAAGTCCCGCCGCGGCAAACTTGATCAGGTGGGTCGCCGTCAGGTCGCGGTGCTGCTCCGGAGTCGCGCCGCGCCTCTTGATCACGCCGAAGTCGGCCATCGCATAGGTCAGCGCACCGCTGATGATGTCGAGACGCCAATAGAGCTCCTGCTTGTCGAGGTGGGGCAGCAGGTTGGAGAACGCCTGGGCGAAGTCGCGCAGCACATGCCCGTAGTGGTCGTGCATGAACTTGCGCAGCTGCTCGTTGTGTTCCGCGTAGGCGCGCGCAAGAACGCGCACGAACGCCGAGCCACCGTGCGCGTCTCCGCTGAGGGTCAACGCGGGCCGGACGAACGCATCGAGCACGTCCTCGAGCCCATGGTCCGCCTGGCCCAGAGCCCCGCGCAGGGCGAGCAGGCGCTGAGAATTGAGTTCGTCGAGGCGGCGGCGGAAGACCTCGTTGATGAGGTTTTCCTTGGAGCCGAAATGATAATTCACGGCCGCGAGGTTGACGTTGGCGGCCGACGTCACCTGGCGCAGCGACGCGCCCGCGAAGCCGTGGCGAGCGAAAAGCGCCTCGGCGGCGCCGAGGATTCGCTGCTTGGTGGAGAACAATTCCGAGTTCAAGATTTCGACCCCTTTTGTGACGCCCATCTTTGTGGTCGAGGGGTCGTCACCTCTCAAACGATTGTTTGAATCTTATGCCGGTAAGCCGTATCGGTCAATCCTACTCCGGCCCGGCGAAGGGGGGGGTAAAAGGGTCGTGCGTGCGATGGCCGTCCGCCGCGCCCGGTATGTGCGCCGGCGCGCATCGACTCAAGATGCAGTTTGCTGCGCAGGTACTTAAATTCTCTCGCGCAATCCTATAGAATACGCAGGGCTTTTTTGTGCTAGCTTTGCGATTCGCCCGCAGGATTGGCGCTGGTCGGCAGGGCAGCCGACGGCCACCGAAACCTTAGATATTTCCCCCGAAATCAGGAGTCATTTCCATGGCGCTGGAGCGCACCCTTTCCATTATCAAGCCCGATGCGGTCGCCAAAAACGTGATCGGCGAGATCTATTCCCGCTTCGAAAAGGCGGGGTTGCGCATCGTCGCGTCGAAATACAAGCAGCTGTCTCGGGCCGAAGCCGAAGGTTTCTATGCGGTGCACAAGGAGCGTCCGTTCTTCAATGCACTCGTCGATTTCATGATTTCCGGGCCCGTCATGATTCAGGCGCTCGAAGGCGAGGGCGCGATCTTCAAGAATCGCGACCTCATGGGCGCCACCGATCCGAAGAAAGCCGCGCCGGGAACGATTCGCGCGGACTTCGCGCAGTCGATCGACGCCAACGCGGTGCACGGATCCGACGCACCGGAAACCGCACAAGTGGAAATTGCCTACTTTTTCGCCGGCACGGAGGTTCATTCGCGTTGACGCGGATGACGAATGAAGTGAGCACCGCGAGAGTCAATCTGTTCGACTACGACCGCAACGGGCTACGTGAGCTGTTCGTGCAGCTCGGCGAGAAGTCGTATCGCGCGGATCAGGTGATGAAGTGGATGTACCATCGCCACGCCACCGAATTCTCTCAGATGTCCGATGTCGGCAAGACGCTGCGCGACAAGCTCGACGCCGCGTGTGAGATTCGTCCGCCGAAGATACTGTTCGAGAAGCAGTCCGCGGACGCCACCCACAAGTGGTTGCTCGGCATGGATGGCGGCAACGCGATCGAGGCAGTGTTCATCCCCGAGGCGACGCGCGGCACGTTGTGCGTCTCGTCGCAGGTCGGCTGTGGACTCAACTGCCAGTTCTGCTCGACGGCGACGCAGGGCTTCAACCGCAACCTCTCGAGCGCCGAGATCATCGGTCAGGCGTGGGTCGCCGCGAAGCATCTCGGCAACGTGCCGCATCACCAGCGCAAGCTCACCAACATCGTGATGATGGGCATGGGCGAACCGCTGCTGAACTTCGACAACGTCGTGCGCGCGATGAACGTGATGCGCGACGATCTCGGGCTCGGACTCGCCAACAAGCGCGTAACCCTGTCGACCGCAGGTCTCGTGCCGATGATAGACAAGCTCTCGGAGGCCTGCGACGTCTCCCTCGCGGTTTCGTTGCATGCGCCGAATGATGAGTTGCGCACAGAACTGGTGCCGCTGAATAAGAAATACTGCATTGATGACCTGCTGGGGGCTTGTCAGCGCTACGCCGCACGCAGGCCGCGGACCTCCATTACTTTCGAGTATACGATGCTCAAAGGTATAAACGACCACCCGCAGCTTGCTCGCGAGTTGGTCAAGCTCATGCGCCGCGTGCCGAGCAAGGTCAACCTCATTCCGTTCAATACATTCACTGGAACGCGCTTCGAGCGTTCCGATGACGTCACGATCCGTGCGTTCCAGAAAATACTGCTCGACGCGGGCGTGCTCACGATGGTGCGGCGCACGCGTGGCGACGACATCGACGCTGCCTGCGGCCAGCTCAAGGGCCAGGTGCTCGACCGTACGCGTCGCAATGCCGATTTCCAACGTCGCCTCGAGATCGGAGCGCGAGATGCCGCATAGCTGCACGGCATCCAGAATCGCAGTCCTCGCGCTGGCGATCGCCTGCACGATGATTGCCGGGTGTCGCGCAAGCGAGGGCATCAGGCCGATCGAGAAGCCCGATTCCACGAGCAACCTCAAGCGCGACGAGACGACCTCGGACCGCGCGCGCCCGTTCATGCAACTCGGGCAGAAGTACATGGAGATGGGCAAGTACGATCTCGCTCGCGAGAACCTGCTCAAGGCGATCAAGTACGACCCGCACGGCGTAGATGCGCACACCGTTCTCGCGACGCTCTATGATCGCGTCGGCGATCGGCAGGCGGCCGAAGATCACTACCGTATTGCCGCCGAATTCGCGCCGCGTGCGGGCGGGCCGAATAACAACTACGGGCTGTATCTGTGCAAGCGTGGCAAGTTCGACTTGTCGCGCAAGTATTTCGATGTGGCGCTCGCTGACGGCTTCTACGACGACAAGGCGACTATCTACACGAATGCCGGGACCTGCCAGCTGCTCGGCAAGGGATCGCTTGAGCTGGCTGAAGCGGACTTTCGCCATGCCCTCGAACTCGCGCCCGCGAACGCGCAGGCGCTCTATCAGCTCGCCCACGTGCTCTATCAGAAGAGCGAATTCTTCAAGGCCAGAGCCTTCATCCAGCGCTACGAGGGGCTGGGTGGGCAGGCGAACCCGGATGCGCTGCTGCTGGCGAGAAATATCGAAGTAAAGCTCGGCAACGCAGATGCCGCGCATGACTATGCACGTCGATTGCATGACCAGTTTCCCGATTCGGAACAAACGCATTCCCTCGACCCGACTACGCCGTCACCGTAGATGCCATGAAACAAAAAAACAGAAAGAACAGGAAATTCCGCAGCCCGTCCGCGCAGGTCCTCTCCCCGACGCAGCCTCAAGCCGAGGCGTCGATTTGGGCTAGCGCTACCGCGCCGGCGCCAGTTGAAGCGCGGTCTTCGAGCAACATGGCGGGCGAATGCGTCAGCGAGAACTTCATGTCCATTCCGGAACAGCCGCGCCTGTTTTCGGAGCCCCTCGGGCAACGCCTCGCGGCGGCGCGCGAGGCGTGCGGCTGGAGCGTCGCGGAGGTCGCGTCGCGAATGCGCCTTCCGGTGCACATCTTGCGCACGATCGAGTCCGACGACTTCGGAAAGATCGGTGCCGGAATCTACCTGCGTGGCTATCTGAGCAATTATGCGCGCCTCGTCGGCGTGCCCAACGAGGCGGTCGACGATGTCTTGCAGCAGCAGGTGGTCATGCCGCCGCAGCTCGTGGCGTCTGGCCGCATCTCTCATTCTCGCTACCTTTTCGAGCGTTACTCCGGCGCGGCACTGTACGTGGTGTTGACCGGTGTGATTTTCGTGCCGCTGGTCATGTTCGCGATGAATATGGGCAGCGATGTGGGCTCGCGGCTTCTCCCACTCGACGTGCCGGCGACGGCGACCTCGGTCGTGTCGAGCGACAGCGCCGCGACCCAGCCCAGAACGACTGCGGAATCTGGCAATACGCTGGCGCAGCCGTTGCCGGTGCCAGGAGATCTCGCGGCCATTCCATCTACGACTGCTGCGGGTGCGACAACGGATCTGCCGTTGATGGCCTCATTCACGCCGATGTCGATTGCAACGGCGCGACCGACCGCTGCGGCGGCGGAAGCGTCCGGGCAGAACCTGCATCTGACCCTCAGTGAGGCGAGCTGGGTGGAGATCGTCGATGCCGACGGCAAACGGCTCGAGTTCGGCATTCTTCCCGCCGGCACTGAACGCACCTACGCATCGGATCGACCGCTCGACGTGCGCATCGGCAACACGACGGGTTCCCACGTCGCGGTCAACGGACAGGCGCAGGACATCAGCCAATTCAATCATGGCAACGTCGCGCACTTCCGCCTTTTTGCCGCCGGCAAGGGAACAATCTCGCGCGCCGACTAGCGCGCGTCGACTAGCATCTGCGCGCAGCACGTGGCGGCTTCAGTCTGCGCGCGCTTCGGGTCCGCGGGTTCCAAGCTCCTCGGGCACGCAACGGGATTGTTGGACGGCCCCTGAACGGGCCATCGCACCCTAGCGCACGGTGCAAGCCAATCCTGATACCCTACGCGACTTGCAGAACTGCACGATTCCACCCCATGTGGGCGGCGGCCGCGGAGCGGCTGCCTCGCAAGCATCCCACTCCTCCCCAAGGTGACAGAACGACATGGCTTTTGAAGTTTTGGACGAACACGAACAGGGCGAACAAGTCCAGAAATGGTTGCGCGAAAATGCGATGTCGATCCTCATCGGCATTGGACTGGGCCTGGTTCTGCTGTTCGGCTGGCAACAATGGCGCACGCATCGCGCCCAGCATTCGCTCGATGCGGCCGTGCAGTACGACGCGCTCGGCGCGAGTGCGGCGAAGAAGGATGCCGAAGCTGTAAAGCAGATCGAGGCGAAGCTCAAGTCGGATTATTCCGACACCCCGTACGCAATGCTCGGCGCGCTGCGCGAGGCCGACCTCGCGAGCGAGCGGGGCGACAACGAAACGGCCTTCACCGCGCTGGAGTGGGCATCGCAGCACGCGAGCGTCGACGCGCTCAAGCTGGTCGCGGGCATCAATCTCGCGCGCGTGCAGATCGCTCGCAGCAAGCCCGAGGAAGCGCTCAAGATCCTCGACGCGCAACCGAAGGGCAGCTTCGACGCGACGATCGCGGAGGTTCGCGGTGACGCGCTCGCGGCGCTCGGTCGCAAGGACGAGGCGCGCGCGGCGTATGCCGACTCGCTGTCGCATCTCGATGCCACCGCTCCGAATCGCGCGTTCCTCGAAATGAAGCTCAATGATGTCGGCGGCGCGGAGAAGAAAGGCTCATGACTGACATTCGCCACGCAGGACCGAACGAATTCAGCACACTGCTGCGCAAGCTCGTCATCGTCACCTTGGTGGCGACGATGACCGGTTGCGCGACGGTGAAGGGCTGGTTCAACGACGTCAAGAAAGAAAACATCGAGCCGCCGACGCCGTTGTCTGAACAGTTCGCGCCATCGGTCACCGTCCAGCGCGTCTGGAGCGAGCGTATCGGCAAGGGCGCCGAGAAGACCGGCGCGCGCATGCGTCCGGCTTATGCCGACGGCAAGGTCTACGCCGCGAGCACGACCGGGCTCCTCGTCGCATTCGACGCGGCGACGGGGCACACGCTGTGGAGCAGGCAGCTCGGCACGCGCAAAGGTTTCATCTGGCATCGCGGCAAGAATTCGGTGCGCCTCGCAGGCGGCCCGACCGTCGACGGTGACCTGCTCGTCGTAGGCTCTCTCGAAGGCACGTTGTACGCGTTCGCAACCGCCGACGGCAGCGATCGCTGGAGCGCCCAGCTTTCGTCGGAGATCATCTCGGCTCCGGCGATCGGCAGCGGATTGGTCGTCGCGCGCGCTCAGGACGGCCACATCTTCGGCCTCGATCGCAACGACGGTTCACGCAAGTGGGTCTACGACCGGGCGAACATCCCGCTGCTCAGCCTGCGCGGCAACGGCGTGCCCATCATTGCCGACGGCATCGTCTACGCGGGTGGCGACAACGGCAAGGTCATCGCTCTGCGTGGCACCGACGGCGCGGCGCTGTGGGAGCAGACGCTCTCCGCGGGCGAAGGCCGCACGGAGATCGACCGCCTGCAGGATGCGGACGGACCGATCATCCTGGTCGACAACGTGATCTATGCTTCCGCATATCGCGGACAAACCAATGCGCTCGTCGCGCAGACCGGGCGGCCGATCTGGACGCACGAGATCGGCAGCTTCAGCGGCGTCGCGATATCGGCGAGCGCACTGTACGTGTCGGACCCGGACTCGAACGTCTATGGCCTCGACCTGCGCACCGGCTCGTCCGAGTGGAAGCAGGACGCCCTCAAGTATCGCTGGCTCAGCGGCCCAGCGGTGCAGGGCGACTACGTGGTGGTCGGAGACCTCGAGGGGTGGGTACATTGTCGATCAACGACGGCAAACTTGCCGGTCGCGAGCGCCTTTCGAAGGACCCTATCGAGGCGGCGCCGGTAGTCGTCGGCGATATGGTCTATGTCGAGGACATCTACGGCGCGATCGCGGCCTATCGCCTGGGCAAGTAGGCCGCGCGGGCGCGGTTGCGCCTGTGGCCGTCCCGCAATCTGCTGCAACCTAGGAATAGCGCCTCCCCATGTTGCCCGTCGTTGCCCTGGTCGGACGTCCGAATGTCGGCAAGTCCACGCTATTCAACGTGCTCACCCGCACGCGCGACGCGCTGGTCCATGACCTGCCGGGGCTGACGCGCGACCGCCACTACGGCATATGCCACCTCGATGAGCGCGAGTTCGTGATCGTCGATACCGGCGGCCTCACCGGCGACAAGGACGGCATCGGCGCGCTCACCGCACGTCAGGCGGAATTCGCGATCGAAGAAGCGGATGTCGTGGCCCTCGTTGTCGACGCGCGCGACGGCGTTCTGCCTCAGGATCGCAACGTCCTCGCGGCACTGCGGCGTCAGAACAAGCCGCTGCTGCTCGTCGTCAACAAGGTAGATGGCGTCGACGAGAATACCGTCCTCGCGGATTTCTCCGCGTTAGGATTCGCGGCGCCGATCCTCACCTCGGCGGCACATTCGCGCGGCGTTACGACGCTGCTCGAGGCGGTGCTCGCCAACCTGCCGAGCGCCGATCCCGAATCGGTCGATGAAGACGATGCCGCCAATGACGGGATGCGCGTCGCCATCGTCGGCCGTCCGAACGTCGGCAAGTCGACGCTGGTCAACCGCCTGCTCGGCGAGGATCGCGTCGTCGTCTCCGACGTCGCCGGTACCACGCGCGACTCGATCCGCGTGCGCCTCGAACGCGACGGCAAGCGCTACACGCTGATCGATACCGCCGGCGTGCGCCGGCGCGCCCGCGTTGAGGACGCGGTCGAGAAATTCAGCGTGATCAAGACGCTGCAGTCGATCGCGGCCGCGAACGTCGCGGTGCTGCTGCTCGATGCGAAGGACGGCGTCGCAGAACAGGATGCGACGCTGATCGGGCACGTGCTCGACGAGCGCCGCGCGCTGGTCATCGCGGTGAACAAGTGGGACGGCCTCAGCACCTACGAACGCGAGCAGTGCCGCAGCTCGCTCGAACGCAAGCTCGACTTCGTCTCGTTTGCGACGCCAGTATTCATTTCAGGCTTGCACGGCTCGGGCATCGCCGAGCTGATGCGGGCGATCGGCCGTGCGTACAAATCGGCGATGCGCGAATTCAGTTCATCCGAACTCACCAAGGCGCTCGAACAGGCCTACACCGGCTACCAGCCGCCGCTCGTTCGCGGACACGCTCCGAAACTGCGCTTCGCGCACCCCGGTGGTACCAATCCTCCGACGATCGTCATCCACGGCAGCCGCACGAAACACATCGCGGTGGGCTATCGGCGCTACCTCGAGAATTTCTTCCGCAAGCGTTTCAAGCTCGAAGGCACGCCGATCCTGATCGTGTTCAAGGAGAGCGAGAACCCGTTCGCCCCCCAGAAGACCAATCTCACCGAACGCCAGGTACAGAAGCGGCGGCGTCTCGTGCGCAACGCGAAGAAGCGCTAGTCCGCGCGCTTCCTGGCGCGCGATGCAGGCTCTAGACTTGAGCGCATGTCCGTGCAGGATTTCGATACGAACCAGATTACCGCCGCGATCCTCGCGGGCGGCGAGGGTAGTCGCGTCGACGGGCGCGACAAGGGCCTGATCGTGCTCTGCGGCAGACCGCTCGTGGCTCACGTCGCGGCCGCGCTCGCGGGGCAGGCCGGCACGATAGTCGTCTGCGCGAACCGGCACGCGCAAGACTACGCGCCGTTTGGCAAAGTGCTGGCCGACGGCCTGCCGGGATTCCGCGGGCCGCTCGCGGGCATCGCAGCCGCGCTCGCGCAGTGCGCAACACCATGGCTGCTGACCGTGCCGGTCGATGCGCCGCGCGCGCCGCCGCAACTGGCGCGGATCCTGTTCGCGGCGGCCTCTGCGGCCAAAGCCGACGCCGCGGTCGCCTACGAGGGCGCGCGTTCGCAACCGATGTTTGCGCTCTATCGCAGCCGTCTCGCCGAGAGCGCGTCGACCGCTCTCGCGCTGGACTTGCCGGTCTGGCGCTGGCAGCAACAGATCCGCGTGGCAGAGGCGTTCTTCGACCTCGGCGACGACGGATTCACCAACCTCAACTCGAACCAAGAAATCGCCGCCTGGGAACACGCACATGCCGACCAATCCTGACCGAGAACCGTCGGATCGCGCGGACCCCGCGCCGAAGTTTCCGACGAGGCTCTCGCTCGACGACGCGCGCACCCGCATCGTCGAACTCGCGGCCGCACGGCCGACTTCGCTCGAGTCGATCGCGATCGAGTGCTCGCTCGGCAGAGTGCTCGCGCAGGACGTCCGGGCACCGTTCGACGTGCCCGGCTTCGCGAACTCTGCGATGGACGGCTACGCGGTTCGCCACGCGGATCTCGACGCGAGCGAAAGCACGCGCCTACATTTGCTCGGCGTCACGCTCGCCGGGGGACAAGCCGCGCCCGCGGCCGTTGCGGGCGGCTGCGTGCGCATCACGACCGGCGCGCGTCTCCCCGAGGGCGCGGACACGATCGTGATCAAGGAGGACACGACGGTCGACGGCAACTGGATCCACGTCGCCGCGGGCGCCCGGGCGGGCGCAAACGTGCGCGCGGCGGGCGAGGACTATCGCGCGGGTGACCTCGCGCTGTCGCGCGGCGCGACGCTCACGCCGGCTAGGATCGGCGCGCTGGCGTCGTTTGGCATGCGCGAGATCGCGGTCGCGCGCAAGCCGCGTGCGGTATTGCTGACGACAGGAGACGAACTCGTCGCGCCCGGCCAGCCGCTCGGCGCGGGCCAGATACACGACTCGAACCGGTACAGCCTCGGCGGGCTCCTCGAGCAGGCGGGGGTCGATCTCGTGCGCCACGAGCGCCTGCGCGACGAACCGGACTCGCTGCGCGCCGCACTCGCGCGGGCCAGTGGCGACGCCGAGATGATCATGACGAGCGGGGGCGTGTCGGCGGGCGAGGCCGACTATCTGCCCGGGCTGCTTGCGCAGATCGGCGAGGTGCATTTCTGGAAGGTCAGGATCAAGCCCGGCCTGCCATTCCTCTGCGGCAGCATCGGGCGCACCTTCGTGTTCGCGCTGCCCGGCAACCCGGTCTCGGGCATCGCGACGTTCCTCGCACTCGTCAAGCCGGGGATCGATGCGATGATCGGACGCGGCGAGTCGCCGCCGCGGCTGCGCGCGAGGCTTGCGTGGGCGATCCACAAGCATCACGACCGCACCGAACTGCTGCGCGCGACGATCGAATGCGATGCGAGCGGCGTGCTGCACGCGACGCCGCTGCCGAAGCAGGGCTCGGGCATGCTCGCGGGTGTCGCCGATGCGAGCGTGCTCGTGCGCATTCCGGAGGCGGCCGGAGTATATGGCGAGGGTTTTGTCGTCGAGATCTTGCCGCTGCCCACGGCGCTCGGCTGAACCGCATCGCGGCAGCAGCGGCGATCGGCGCTAGAATTCCTGCATGAACGCCGCGCGTCCAGAGACTCCCGCGATCGCCACCGAGGTTGTGCCCGCCGAAGCGCGCGCGCGGCAACTTGCGGGAGCGTTGCTCGTCGACGTGCGCGAAGACGATGAACGCGCTGCCGGTTCCCCGCTGGATGCGGTAGGCATGCCGCTCGCGAGCGTCGCCGCGCGCATCGGTGCGGCTGCCGAGACGTCGCGCGAGATATTCGCGATCTGCGCGAGCGGCGCACGCTCTCTGCGCGCCGCCGCGATGCTGCGGGACATGGGCTACGCGCGGGCGGCGTCGGTGAATGGCGGATTCCAGCGCTGGCTGCGCGAAGGACTGCCGCTCGCCGCGGGCGCTCTCGATGCCGACGCGAGCGAGCGCTATTCGCGTCACCTGCGATTGGACGAAGTGGGCGTCGCCGGACAGCAAAAGCTCGCGCGTGCGCGCGTAGCAATGCTCGGCGCGGGCGGTCTGGGCTCGCCTGCCGCGCTTTATCTTGCGGCAGCGGGCGTAGGCACGCTGACCCTGATTGACGACGACGTCGTCGACCGCTCGAACCTGCAGCGCCAGATCCTGCATACCGACGCGAGCGTTGGTACGCCTAAGACCGCGTCGGCGGCGGCCACGCTTCGCGCGCTGAATCCGCACATCTCGATCCGCGAGCACGCGACGCGCCTCGAAGCGGCTAACGTCGAGATGCTGATCGCCGACCACGACGTCGTGATCGACGGCGCCGACAATTTTCCGTCCCGCTACCTACTGAGCGCGGCCTGCCTGCGCCTGCGCATCCCGCTCGTCTACGGTGCGGTGCATCGCTTCACGGGCCAGCTCAGCGTGTTCGACGCGCGCCGCGATGACTCGCCCTGCTACCGCTGCCTGTTCGCCGAACCGCCGGCCGCCGAAGACGCGCCGAACTGCGCCGAGGCCGGCGTGCTCGGCGTGCTTCCTGGGGTAATCGGGACGTTGCAGGCCACCGAGGCGATCAAGATCGTTCTCGGCATCGGCGCGCCGCTCGTCGGCAGGCTGCTGTGCTACGACGCGCTCTCCGCGACGTTCCGCGAACTGCGTCTGTCGCGCGATGCCGAATGCCCCGGCTGCGGCGCGGCGGCGACGTTCACCGGCTACGAAGACATCGCGCGCCTGTGCAGCGCACACTGATGCCGGCTCAAGCGCGGTTCTTCTGCGCGGCGTCGAACGCGGCCAATTGCTCCGGCGTCGCCGGTGTCTGGTGCTTCGCCTTCCACGCGGCGAAAGGCTCTCCGTAGACGCGCTCGCGCGCCGCATCCCTGCTCATCTCGAGGCCGCGTTCGGCGGCCGCATCGCGATACCAGTCGGCGAGGCAGTTGCGGCAGAAGCCCGCGAGAGTCATGAGGTCGATGTTCTGCACATCGCTGCGTTTCTCGTTGAGATGCGCGAGCAGTCGGCGGAAGGCCGCCGCTTCGAGTTCGATGGAGTCGGGCGAGTGGGCCACGGTGCATTTTCCGGCGGGGACGATGCAACGAAGATACACGCTTGGGAGCGCATTGTCGGCGCCGCGGCGTTCGAGTGCATGCGCCTCGCTCAGTTCGATGCGGCCTCGCGTCCCTTGCCGGACTCTGCAACGAATGCCGCGACGTCAGCCGCATTGAAGATCGGCAGCGAGCAGCGCGTTTCCGTGCAGATGAATGCTGCAGCGCGCTTCGGTGCCGGGTAGCTCACGTCGGCGTTCGGCAGTGGCCCCTCGGCCTTGTCCCACCATTCGAGGCGTTTGTAGGCGGCCGGCAGCCGTTGGACAGCCGCGAACAGCGCCCGAGCCGCGGGGTCGTCCTTCGCGCCGATTACGGTCAGGTGCAACGGCTCGCGCGCGGCCTCGTCGGCCGCGAGCAGCACGCCGGGTTCGGTGATCGCTGCGAGCGCGACGCGCTGCTGCGCGATCCAGGCGAGCGCAGCCTTCGCGATGTCGGCGTGCGCGGGGCTGCCGGTGTAGCGCGAGAGCAGATTGGCGAAGCGCGCGAGCGCGATGTTCTCGGCGAGCTGGGATGTCGCGGCGATCGGGCCGTCGCCACGTGCACTGACGAACCCTTTGGGGCTACGAAAATGTACGCCGATGAAATCCAGCGCCGCAGCTGCGCGCGTGAGCCATACGCGATCGGCGGTCGCGCGGTATAGCGCGAGGAAGGCGCGACCCATCGCGAGGCTGTCGCCGAGATAGGGGCCTGCCGCGTCGTGCTCGTCGTGGCGAAAGCCTCCCTCCGCGAGGCCGCGATGGGCGATTGCCCATTCTGCGGCGCGCCTGGCAGAACCGAGCGCCGCCTCGTCGCCGGTCAGTTCGGATGCGGAGGCTAGCGCTTCGATCAGTAAGCCGTTCTGCAGGGCGTAGAGATGATGGTCGACGCGCGGCAGGCCCTGCGCGCGACGCGCGGCGTCGCCGAGCGAGAAGTATTCGTGGGAGTGCTCGCCGGGCCGCAGGTCTGCGTCCTGGCTCGTGAAGAACGCACCCCCGGGACTCGTGAGGAAGCTACGCAGATAGCGTTCGATCTGCGCGACCGCGGCGCGATCCTGTGCGCGCCCGAGCGTCGCGGCGGCAAGGATGTAGACGCGCAGGTATTCTGCCTGCTCGGTCGCGAGCTTCTCGTAGTGCGGATGTTTCCAGTCGCTGAAAGTCGAATACTGGTAGACGCCGCCCCAGACCGGATCGAACAGCGCCCGTGCGGCATCGAGCGTGGTGGTCGCCATGTCGCGCTCGCCGCGTTCGGCCGTCGCATGCGTGATCGCGTATTCGACGCTGTCGCGATCGAGATATTTCTGCTCGATAGCGAGTCCGCCGAGTGTTGCATCGAACGTCGCGTGGTGTCGACGCACGAGTTCGGCGCGCGTCTGTGCGTCTAGCCCGGTGGCGTCCGCAGGCGTCGCGGCCGAGTCCGCGTCGGCTACATTCTCTGGCGACGGATCCTTCTCGATGGCCCGCAGCAGGCGCAGGAAACGCTCTGGCTCGATGAACCCCTGGCGCTTGGCGATCTCGCTGCCGTCGGGCGCGAACACGACGGTCGCGGGCCAGCCATAGTCCTTGTAGCGGTTCGCGAGATCGGGACGCAGGTCCTGGTCGATGCGCAGCGGCACGTAGTGCGCGGCGATCTCGGCGCGCACTTTGCCGTCGCCGTAGGTCTTCTCGTCCATCACGTGGCACCAGTGGCACCACACGGCCTCGAGATACAGGACGACGAAGCGGTGCTCGGCACGCGCCTGCGCGAATGCCGCGGTGTCCGAGCGCAGCCATGCAATCGCGCCGGGCTCCGCGGCGCCATGGGCGGACGCCCAGACCGGCGCGAACAGCAGCCCGAGGATGCCTGCCCAGCGCGGTAATGTGTTGGCTCTCGATGTCATGACCCGGTCGATCCTATGCCCGAATGACCCAAACTACGTTGGCAGATGCACGAGGGATGCAGGCGGCGCGTGGGCGGGATGTTTGAGCGTTGCGCGCCCGACCTGAGATAATGCCTCACTTTGACCGATTCAAAAGGCGCGCCCGCGGCATGACAGCGAAGATCCTCGATGGAAAGCGCATCGCAGACGCACTGCTCGACGACCTGCGTGCGCGGGTCGTCTTGCGTCGCAGCCTCGGCCACGAGGCGCCGGGGCTCGCGGTGATTCTCGTCGGCGCCGACCCGGCGTCGTCGGTCTACGTTCGCAACAAGCGCCGCGCATGCGCGCATGCGGGATTCCACTCGCGCGATTTCGATCTGCCCGCGACGACGACGCAGGCCGAACTCGTCGCGCTGATCGACAGCCTGAACGCCGATGCGCAGATCCACGGCATCCTCGTGCAATTGCCTCTGCCGGCGCACATCGACAGCGACGCGATAGTCAATCGCATCGACGTGCGCAAGGACGTCGACGGATTCCATCCCGAGAACATCGGCCGGCTCGCGTTGCGCCAGCGCGGCCTGCGCCCCTGCACGTCGAAGGGCGTGATGACCCTGCTCGCGCATACCGACCGTCCCGTGCGCGGCCAGACGGCGACGGTCGTAGGCGTCTCCAACCACGTTGGAAGACCGCTCGCGTTCGAGCTGCTTCTCGCAGGATGCACGACCATCTGCTGTCACCGCTTCACGCGCGACCTGCGCCACGCGGTGGGCGAAGGCGACATCGTGATCGTAGCGGTCGGCAAGCCGGGCTTCGTCAGGGGAGAATGGATCCGTCCCGGCGCGGTGGTCATCGATGTGGGCATCAATCGTCTCGCGGACGGCAGGCTCACCGGCGACGTCGAGTATGCGGCCGCCGCGGAACGCGCATCGTGGATCACGCCGGTGCCCGGCGGAGTCGGCCCGATGACGGTCGCCACGCTGATGCAGAACACGCTCGAAGCGCAGGATCTCGCGCTCACGCCCGGAACGGCCTGAATCGATGCTGACCCCGGACGTTCGCGGGGCGCCGGCGCGCTGCGGTCAATGCGCTAAAATATCGGGTTGGTCCATCAATTTCCCGGCTATGGCGATCCGCTACGAGAAAATCCGATTCGTGCTGCTGCTCGCGGTCTGCCTGACCGCGGCCTGCGGCAGCGTGATGCGCCGCGCGACCCAGCAGTTCAGCGACAACCTGACGACCGCGATTCTCGACGAGGACGACATCGGCACCGCGCGTGACGGCGTGCCGGCGTATCTCGTGCTGATCGATGGGCTGATCGAGGGCGATCCGCAGAATCCCGCCACGCTGCTCGCGGGCGCCAAACTCTACGGCGCCTATGCAGGCGGATTCGTCGACGACGCGGATCGCGCGAAGCGCATGGCTGGCCGCGCCTATTCCTATGCGCAACGTGCGTTGTGCATCCGCGAGCCTAAACTGTGCGCCGCGCTAGCTTCGCCTTTCGAGGTCTTCTCAGAGGCGCTCAAGCAAGCAGACCCCAAAGACCTCTCGACGCTGTACGGATTCGGCGCCGCCTGGGCCGGCAAGATCGAGGTGGACAGCGGCGACTGGAATGCGATCGCGGACCTGCCCAAGCTGCAGGCGTTGCTCACACGCGTCAACGAGATCGACCCGACTTACGACAACGGCGGCGCCTCGCTTTATCTCGGCGTGATCAATTCGCTTCGCCCGGCATCGCTCGGTGGTAAGCCCGACGACGGCAAGGCATTCTTCGAGAAGGCGCTCACGCTGTCGGGCGGGCGAAACCAGATGGTGCGCGTGTTGTATGCGCAATTCTACGCGCGGCTCGTGTTCGACCGGGCGCTGCACGACCGCCTGCTCAACGAGGTGCTCGCCGCCGACCCGGTGGCGCCGCGACTCACGCTGATCAACATGCTCGCCAAGCGCAAGGCCAAGGTGCTGCTCGAGTCGGGCAAGGATTTTTTCTAGGCGGACGTTCTCGTCCCGCAATCGAAGCAGGAGTGAAGGTAACCAGATGAAGAAAACAATTGTTCTCGTGCTCTCGTTAGGCGCGATGCTGAGTCCGGTCCATGCCGCCAGCGTGATCAAGATCGCGACGGTCGCGCCCGACGGAACCGCGTGGATGAAGGAGATGCGTGCCGCCGCCGAGGCGGTGAAGACGCGCACGGGCGATCGCGTCGAGATCAAGTACTACCCGGGCGGCGTCATGGGCGACGACGCGACCGTGTTGCGCAAGATCAAGATCGGCCAGCTGCAGGG
>JBDTYX010000232.1:0-4858 GCA_040005435.1 Rudaea sp.
CGGTCATCGAGATCGACGGACGCCCGATCAGCGCCGCGCGCGGGCCGATGGTCGAGCGGCTGCAGACCCTCTATCGCGAGCTCATCGCGCGCGATGTCGTCGCGCGCGAGCCGCACGCATGACGCGATGACACTCGCAACGAAGGCGCGCGACCCGGTGCGCATCGCGATGTGGTCGGGGCCGCGCAACATCTCGACCGCGATGATGCGCTCGTTCGAAAACCGCGCGGATTGCGCGGTCGTCGACGAGCCGTTCTATGCGCATTACCTCGCGCACACGGGTTCGGATCACCCGGGCCGCGACGCCGTGATCGCCGCGGGCGAGACCGACTGGCGCCGCATCGCGGCGACACTCGCCGGCCCGGTACCGGACGGTCGGAGCGTGTTCTACCAGAAGCACATGACCCATCACATGCTGCCGCACATCGGTCACGACTGGTTCGGCGCGGTGCGCCACGTGTTCCTGATCCGCGACCCGCGCCAGGTACTCGCCTCGTATCTCAAGAGCCGCCCGCAGGCGACCGCGGAGGACATCGGCGTGCTGCAGCAGGCGCAACTCTACGACGAGGTCGGTCGGCACAGCGCCGCGCCGCCGCCCGTGATCGATGCCGATGAATTCTTGAAGCGGCCCGAGGCGCATCTGCGCGCGCTGTGCGCGTTGCTCGACATCGAATTCTCGCCGCGCATGCTGGCGTGGCGCGCCGGCCCGCGCGACAGCGACGGGGTATGGGCGCCGTGGTGGTACGACGCGGTGCTCAGGTCGACCGGATTCGAGTCCTGGCGCGAACGCGACCACGGCGTCGGCGTCGCGCATCGCGAGCTCATCGACACATGCATGCCGATCTATGCGCGACTGTACGCGCAGCGGCTCGGCGTCTAGAGTTCGCCCACCATTCCCACGGATACAGCGGCATGCGAAACGGCCATCGATGAGCACCGCAAGCGACGGTCAGACGAAGAAACAGCGGCCCGGCGAGGAACTCGACATCGCGGCCGTCGACGCGTGGCTCAAGCACGCGTTGCCCGGCCTGCGCGGGGCGCCCGCGGTCAGCCAGTACGCGGGCGGCGCCTCCAACTGGACCTACCGCCTCGCCTACGACAACGACGACCTCGTGCTGCGCCGCCCGCCGAGCGGCACCAAGGCCAAGTCCGCGCACGACATGGGCCGCGAATACCGCATCCAGCAGGCGCTCAAGCCCACCTTTCCTTACGTACCCGCGATGCGTGCCCATTGCACCGACGCGTCTGTGATCGGCGTCGAGTTCTACGTCATGCAGCGCCTCGCGGGCATCACGCCACGCAGCAGCCTGCCGGCCGGCGTGGATCTCTCGCGGGCGGACGTGCATCGCCTCTGTACGAACTTCATCGACGTCCTCGTCGACCTCCATCTCGTCGACTACCGTGGCAGCGCGCTCGAGGGAATCGGCAAAGGCGCGGGCTACGCACGGCGCCAGATCGAGGGCTGGAGCAAACGCTACCGCGACGCGCGCACGTGGAACGTCCCGAGCGGCGAGAAGATCATGGGCTGGCTCGCAGCGAACCTGCCCACGGAAGAACGCATCTGCGTCACGCACAACGACTATCGCTTCGACAACGTCGTACTCGATGCGGGCGATCCGACGCGCATCATCGGCGTGCTCGACTGGGAGCTCGCGACGCTCGGCGATCCGCTGATGGACGTCGGCAACATGCTCGCATACTGGGTGGAGGCCGCCGATGATTTCTTCGCGCAATTCATCCGCCGACAGCCGACCCATCTGCCCGGCATGCTGACTCGGCGCGAGGTCGTCGAATACTACGAGACGAAGACCGGTTTCAAACCCGACAACTGGGCTTTCTACGAGGTGTACGGGCTGTTCCGGCTCTCGGCGATCGCGCAGCAGATCTACTATCGCTATCACAAGCGGCAGACGCGCAATCCCGCGTTCCGCCACTTCTGGCTGCACGTCCATTATCTGCACCGGCGCTGTCGGCGCGCGATCGGGCGGAAGGCCTGATGCCGGCCATCCATCTCATCCGGCACGGGCAGGCCTCGTTCGGCCAGCGCAACTACGACGCGCTGAGCGAGCGCGGCTTCGCGCAGTCGCGCGTGCTCGGCGCGAGCCTGCGCGCGATGTTGCCGCGCGCTTTCGCGACGACCTGCGGCACGCTGCAGCGCCACCGGCAGACCGCGACCGCCTGCCTCGAGGCGATGGGCCACGCGGCGCAATGGCAGGACGACGCCGGCTGGAACGAATTCGATCACGATCCCGTGATCGCCGCGCTGAATCCCGAATACGCCGACGCGGATCGCCTGCGCAGCGACATGCTCGCCGCAACCGATCCGCGGCGCGCGTTCCAGGCGCTGTTCGAACGGGCCGTCGCGCGCTGGGCCGGCGGCGCTCACGATGAAGACTATGCCGAACCCTGGCCGGTCTTTCGCGCGCGCTGCCACGCGGCGTTGCAGCGTCTCGTCGCGACGCTGCCCGCGTCCACCGACGCGATCGTATTCACGTCGGGCGGTCCGATCTGTGCGATCACCCAGGAGCTGCTGCGCATTCCCGACAGCGAGGGTTTCAAGCTCAACTGGACGCATGTGAACTGCGGCGTGACCAAGCTCATCTCCGGACGCCAGGGCGTCAGCCTGTCGACGTTCAACGGCTACGCCCATTTCGCGGGCGCCCACGCGGAACTCGTCACGTATCGATGACGTCGCGCAGCGGGTGATATGCGAAGGCGGCGCGCCGGCTGCCCTGTCGAATCCTTGCGCGCTTCAGGCGCGACCGCGACCGATCCGGACACGCGGGCATCTAGCGTAGCGACGATCGCGTCTCGCCGAGGCGTGCTGTCGACACGCGCGCCGTTCGCGCGTGGCATACGCAGGAGCATCCGCATGACACCGTGTTCACGCTGCAAGCGCTTCGTGCGCGCCGCCGCCGGCGCCTTACTGAGCTTGACGGGCGCAGTGTTGCACGCGTCTGGCGACGGCCTCCTGATGACCGATGCGCCGACCGCACGGCTCGCTGCGGCGCGACTCGAGGCGATGGAGCGCGCGATCGTGCATGGCGACTTCAAGCAGGTCACGAGCGTGCTGATCGCGCGCGACGGCAAGATCGCGTTCGAGCGTTACTTCGACGAGGCCGGAGCCGATGGCCTGCGCAACACGCGCTCGGCGACGAAGACGGTCACGGGCATCCTCGCGGGCATCGCGATCGACCGCGGCGCACTCGGCGTCGGCGCGCGCGTCGCCGGATTCTTTCCGGACAAGCAGCCGTTCGCGAACCCCGATCGGCGCAAGGCGCAGATCACGGTCGAGGACTTCCTCACGATGAGCTCGCTGCTCGAATGCGACGACGAGAACCCCTACTCGCGCGGCAACGAGGAGCGCATGTATCTCGTCGAGGACTGGGTGAAGTTCACGCTCGACTTGCCGATCCGCGGGTTTCCGGCCTGGGCGTCGAGCCCCAAAGACTCGCCTTACGGTCGCGCGTGGAGCTACTGCACGGCCGGCGCGGCGACGCTCGGCGTGCTGCTCGAGAAGGCGCTGCACCGGCCGCTCGCCGACTTCGCGCGGGACAGCCTGTTCGCGCCGCTCGGCATCGACCGCGTGAAGTGGCAGTTCCAGCCGCTCGGCGCCGCGATGACGGGCGGCGGACTCGAGATGCGCAGCCGCGACCTGTTCAAGCTCGCGCAACTCTACCTCGAGCACGGGCGCTGGAACGGCACGCAGGTCGTCTCCGCCGACTGGGTCGCGCGTTCCACGCAGCCGCACGCGAACGCGCGTGAGGATACCGACTTCGGTTACCTCTGGTGGCTGCAGGCGTTCCACGCGGGCGATCGCACGTTCCACGCGTTCGCGATGTACGGCACCGGCGGCAACAAGGTGCTCGCGTTTCCCGCGCAGCATCTCGTCGTCGTGCTGACGACGATCAATTACCGCGTTCCCGCCGCGAGCGCGCTCACCGATCGTCTGCTGACGGAGTTCATCCTGCCCGCGGTCGATGACCCCTGACTTTAGCGTCGCGGCATGGCGAAACCCTCGCCGCTGCTCGCGTTGGGGCATGACTTGCGGCTAGTGACAGGCTCGGCCCGGACATCTATCCTCGCCGCTTCCCTCTGCGAGGTACGCCCATGTTCCGGATGCTGACGCACGTGTTGCTCGCGAGTCTCGCACTGCAGGCGAGCGCCGCCGCGCCGGACCGTTCGATCTATGCGCGTGATCCGCAGCAGCCGCTCGACGAGGCCTACGGCCGCAAGATCGCCGAGTACACGACCGACGCGCAATTCAACTCGCCGCTGACGAACTACCTGCCGGCGTCGTCGAGCGTGCCGACGCCGGCGAAGGTGCTCGGCGACGTCTCGGGCGCGCCGAACACGCTGCCTTACACGAAGGACGTCGTGCGCTACTTTGACCTGCTCGCGCAGTCGAGTCCGCGGGTCAAGGTGTTCCGGATCGGCAAGAGCGAGGAAGGCCGCGAGATGATCGCCGTCGCGATCGCGGACGAGAACGTGCTGGCGGGGCTCAAGGACAACGACGCGCGCCTCGCGCAGCTCGCCGATCCGCGCACGCTCGGCATGGACGACGCGAAGGCCGATGCACTCGTCGCGCAGTCAACCCCGGTCTACTACATCACCGGCACGATCCACTCGCCCGAGACCGGCGCGCCGACCGCGTTGATGGAGCTCGCCTATCGCCTCGCGGTCGACGACGCGCCATACATCAGGAAGATTCGCGCGCAGCTCATCACGCTGATCACCCCTGTCGTCGAGACCGACGGCCGCGACCGCATGGTAGACCTGTACAACTGGCATCGCGCGAACCCCGGCAAGACGCCGCCGCCGCTGATGTACTGGGGCCACTACGTCGCGCACGACAACAA
>JBDTYX010000233.1:0-4839 GCA_040005435.1 Rudaea sp.
AGCGCAACCCGGTCTCGTTGCGTGCGATGACCATGCGCTGGATTTCGCTCGTGCCTTCGTAGATCTCGGTGATCTTCGCGTCGCGGAAGTAACGCTCGAGCGGCATCTCCTTCGAGTACCCCATACCACCGTGGATCTGTACCGCCTGGTGGGTGATCCACATCGCAGCCTCGGACGCGGTGAGCTTCGCGACCGCGGCCTCGGTAGAGAAACGACCGCCGATCTTCTCGGCCTGGCCCTTCGCGAACGCGGCGCGCAGCGTGAGCCAGTACGACGCTTCGAGCTTGCACTTCATATCGGCGATCTTCGCCTGGGTCATCTGGAAGCTACCGATCGGCTGGCCGAACGCCTTGCGCTCCTTCGAGTAGGCGAGCGTCGCCTCGTACGCGGCGCGCGACAAGCCGACCGCCTGCGAGGCGATGCCGATGCGCCCCGCGTCGAGCACGCCCATCGCGATCTTGAAGCCCTCGCCCTCGACGCCGATGAGGTCGTCGGCCGGGACGCGATAGTCGGCAAACTCGATCTCGCAGGTGGCAGAGGCGCGGATGCCGAGCTTCGGTTCGGTCTTGCCGCGATGGAATCCCTCGCGCGCGGTGTCGATAATGAACGCGCTGACGCCCTTCGCGCCCTTGGCCGGATCGGTCATCGCGAACAACAGGATGTACTTGGCGACCGGACCGGACGTGATCCAGCTCTTCTTGCCGTTGATGACATAGCTGCCATCGGCCTGCCGCGTCGCGCGCATCTTCATCGCGGTCGCGTCCGACCCCGACTGCGGTTCGGTCAGCGCGAACGCTCCGATCGCCTCGCCCGATGCGATCGGCTTGACGTACTTGAGCTTCTGCTCGTGTGTCGCGAACTTGAGCAGCCCGTTGCAATACAGCGTGTTGTTGACCGACATGATCGTCGAGTGCGCGCAATCCGCCGCCGCAATCTCGATCATCGCGAGCACGTAGGAGATCGAGTCCATGCCCGAGCCGCCGTATTCGGCCGGCACCTCGATGCCCATGAGCCCGAGCTGGCCCATCTCGCGGATGTTCTCGAGTGGAAACTCGCCCTTCGCATCGAACTCCGCAGCGACCGGCGCGATGCGCTTCTGCGCGAAATCGCGCGCGATCGCCTGGATGGACAGCTGGTCTTCGGTGAAGTTGAAATCCATGGTGCTTCCTTCAGAGGGAAAAATTTTCTGCTCGCGCTGGCGGCAGAACGTAGATGAGAGCATGTCGGGCGAGCGGCGCCGACCTGCCGCGCCACCTTCACCCGGCGCGCGAGGCGCGCCGACCTCTCCCGGCCATAGGGAGAGCTGATCCTGCGCGATTCTACCGCGCCGCTTCTACCGCGTCGCTGCGGTCAGAAATTTACAGGGCCTGCCGGGTGCGCGCTGGCTCAGCATCCATGCGAGCAATCCCTCGGTCGCATAGGCGTGATGCCAGATCACGTGCATTTCCTCGGGGTACTCGGTGTATTTCGGCGCGCCGCCCATCGCGCGCAGCGCGCGCACGACCGCACGCGAGCCGAGCATCGCGCCGCCGTAGCCCGTCTCGACGTTGGTGTCGTTGTCCTTGCCGCCATGAAATATCCACTGCGACACGCCGACGATCGGCGCGAGGCCGCTGAGCTCGGTCATGCCCGACATCGGCACGCCCGCCGCGAAACAGGTGGGCCAGGCCTTTAGCGCGTCCCAGACGCCCGTACCGCCATCGGAGATTCCGGTCAGCACGACGCGGCGCGGATCGACCGGGAAGCGCGCGAGCGCGTCGCGCACGACCGCCGCGACGCGCGCCGGCGGCCAATACTCCCCGGTCGTCTGAGGAGCGACGTAGACCAGTGGCACGTGATCGCGCTGCGCTGCATCGATCAGTTTCATCGAGCCGTTGCCGTAGCCGACGAGTTGCGCCGCATTGTCGGTGCCGTCCTGCCGCGCACCGTGCAGGAATACGATCAGTGCGAGGCGTTCATCGCCGACGCGGCCCGGCGTGACGATCGCGCGATACGGCACTTTCAAGGCGTCGGCCGTCCGATATTTGGCGAGCGCCGCGTCCTCGACTGCGCGTACGTCGGGTCCGGACAGTGCGAGGAGGGCACCGAATGCGAGAAAAATTAAGCGGGTCATCGGCTCGCATGTTCCACTTAGTTCGCGCCCGTTCGCAACCGCTCTGAGACGCGCAATGCGGGCTTGGGAGGCAATCCGTGCGGGTCCCGGCGCCATTTGACGCCACCGCGGCGCAGCGTTACGATTCGTATCCATCTTTCAATCAAGATGAAAGGATAAATCGTTGGATCTGGCTTCCACCTCGACGCTCTTGCGCCTACTCTCGGACCCGACCCGCGTGCGCCTGATCGCGCTGCTCGAGCGCGAGGAGCTCACCGTAGCCGAACTGTCGGGCGTCCTGCGCCTCGCCCAGCCGCGCGTGTCGACGCACCTCGCCAAGCTCAAGGAAGCGGGCATCGTGCGCGACCGGCGCGCCGGCGTATCGGCCTACTATCGATTCAACGGCGAACTCGATGCGAAGTCGGCCACGCTGCTGCATGCGCTGCGCGCGAACGTGCAGGACGCGCAGATCGACAACGATGCACAGCGCCTGCCGACGATTCTCGCGCAGCGCGCCGACGCCGAGGGCTGGGCCGACAGCGTCGCGGGCGACATGGAACGCCACTACTCGCCAGGGCGCACCTGGGAGGCGCTCGCGCGCGCGATGGCGGGCCTCGTCCAGGCCGACGACGTGCTCGACATCGCCTCGGGCGACGGCGCGCTGGCCGAGCTGCTCGCGCCGCACGTGCGCAGCATCGTCTGCCTCGACTCGAGCGAGCGCGTCGTCGAGGCGGCACGCACGCGCCTCAAGGCGTTCGCCAACGTCGAAGTGCGACTCGGCGACATGCACGATCTCGATGTCGGCGAACGGCGCTTCGATCTTGTCCTGCTGATGCACGCGCTCACCTATAGCGAGACGCCGGCCAGCGCAATCGCCGAGGCCGCACGTGTGCTCGCGCCGGGCGGACGGCTGCTCGCGACCACCCTCGCGCATCACGCCCACCGCACGGCGGTCGAACCGTTCGACCATCGCAATCTCGGTTTTCGCGAAGCCGAGCTGCGCGAGTTCGCTCGCAAGGCCGGCCTCAACGTGCTGCAGTGCGCGCGCCTGACGCGCGAGCGCCGCCCGCCGCATTTCGAAGTCCTTAGTCTTCTGGCCCAGAAAGAACGCCCGAGGTAATCCCGATGAGCTACGAACTGCCCTGGCTGCACCCCGACCGCGCAGAGAAGCTGCTCGCAGCGCTTGCGCGCCGCATCCTCGTGATCGACGGCGCGATGGGCACGATGCTGCAGAGCTACACGCTCGACGAAGACGGCTATCGCGGCGAGCGTTTCGCGGCAGGCCGAGACGCGCACGCGCAGCACGAGCACCATGGGCCGGGCTGCGACCTCAAGGGCAACAACGACCTGCTCTCGCTGACTCAGCCTGCGATCATCAAGGCCGTGCACAAGGCGTATCTCGACGCGGGCGCCGACTTGCTCGAAACCAACACGTTCAACGCGACGACGATCAGCCAGGCGGACTATCACCTCGAACATCTCGCCTACGAACTCAACCGCGAGGGCGCGCGCCTCGCGCGCGAGTGCTGCGACGAGGCCGAGGCGAGCGAGCTATCCGAAGGCGGGGCCACCAAGCCGCGCTTCGTGATCGGCGTGCTCGGACCGACGAGCCGCACCGCGTCTATCTCGCCCGACGTCAACAATCCGGGCTTCCGCAATGTGACGTTCGAGGAGCTCGACGGCGCCTACCGCGAGGCCACGCGCGGGCTGATCGACGGCGGCGCCGACGTGATCATGGTCGAGACGATCTTCGACACGCTCAACGCGAAGGCAGCGCTGTACGCGGTGTCGCAGGAATTTGCCCGCCGCGGGGCGCGCCTGCCGATCATGATCTCCGGCACGATCACCGACATGTCCGGGCGCACGCTGTCCGGACAGACCGCGGAGGCCTTCTACTACTCGCTGCGTCACGCGCGACCGCTGTCGATCGGCCTCAACTGCGCGCTCGGCGCGAGCGAGCTGCGCGCGTATGTCGACGCGATCGCGAGCGTAGCCGAATGCTACGTGTCGACGCATCCGAACGCGGGCCTGCCGAACGCATTCGCCGAATACGACGAGACACCCGAGCAGATGGCCGCGACGATCGGCGAGTTCGCGACGAGCGGGCTCGTCAACCTCGTCGGCGGCTGCTGCGGCACGAGCCCCGCGCACATCCGCGCTATTGCTGATGCGGTCGCCGGCGTCGCGCCGCGCGCGCTGCCCAGCATCGAGTCGGCGGCGGCGTGATCGTGATTCGCCACGTGCCGACCGAAAGCCACGAAGCGCAAAGCAGAAACCATGACTGAATTCCAACGCCATACGCGCCTGTCGGGACTCGAACCGCTCGTGATCACGCCCGAGCTGCTGTTCGTCAACATCGGCGAGCGCACCAACGTGACCGGGTCCGCGCAGTTCAAGAAGCTGATCAAGGACGACCGCTACGACCAGGCCGTCGAGGTCGCGCGCCAGCAGGTCGCGAGCGGCGCGCAGATCCTCGACGTCAACATGGACGAGGGTCTCATCGATTCCGAGATGGCGATGGCGAAGTATCTTAACCTGATCGCCGCCGAGCCCGACATCGCGCGCGTGCCGGTGATGGTCGACTCGTCGAAATGGAGCGTGATCGAATCGGGGCTGCGCTGCCTGCAGGGCAAGGGCGTCGTCAACTCGATCTCGCTCAAGGAAGGCGAAGAGATCTTCCTCGAGCACGCGCGCAGATGTCCACCTTGCGCGCCTTCGTGTCGGCCTGGCCGGTCTCGTCGAACGCC
>JBDTYX010000056.1:0-16364 GCA_040005435.1 Rudaea sp.
GACGATCATGAGGTTGCGGCTGTGGAAGTCGCGATGCATGAACACCTGCGGCTGCGCGCGCATCGCCGCGATGAGGAAGCTGAAGGCCGCCTCGACGACGTCCCAATCGTCGCAGCTCAGCATGCGGCCGAGATGGCGCTCGAGGAACCATGCCGGCATCAGCTCGAGTTCCTGGCGGATGAACGACTCGTCGAATTCGGGCAAGCCGTCGGATGCGACCTGGGTCTGCATCGTCAGCAGCGCGTCGAGCGCGTCGCCGTAGAGCGCATCGACATGCGCGACCTCGCCACGGCTCGCCTCGAGCTCGGGCAGGTAGGTACGGTCGCCGAAGTCCTCCATGAGGACGAAGCCGTGCTTGTAGTCGACCGCGAACACGTGCGGCGTGTGCAGGCCGATGCGCTGCAGGCGCTGGCCAACGTCGATCCAGGGCTTGATGTTCTCGACGTCGGGCGGCGCGTCCATCGCGATGTGCGTGTTCGCCTCGGTCTTCACGCGCCAGTAGCTGCGGAAGCTCGCGTCGGTGGATGCGGGCGCGAGCTCGAACGCGCGGCCGGGCAGCTGCACGGCGACGAAATGATGCAGCGCTTCCTGTCGGTCGGTCGGATTCGGCGTCATGCGCGGCAGTGTATCTGTTCAGCTTCGGACTGGCACCTGCAACCCGACGACTGCGCGGCCCGGCAGGATCGGCGGTCGCCGCCGCTAAAATGCGCGATCGAAGCCGACCTCGCCCTGCACGGCGACCTGATAAGCCGACACGCGCCGCTCGAAGAAATTGGTGAGCTCCTGCACGTCCTGCAATTCCATGAACGGAAACGGATTCTTCGCGCCGTGGAGCGGCGCGAGTTCGAGCTGGCGCAGACGCTGGTCGGCGACGAATTGGGCTGCGCCGCCGCCCGTGGCTTCGCTGCGCTGCGCGTTGACCCAGCGGATGTCGGGTCAGGCGCATACCGTCGATCTCGCCGCCAATGTCGCATGCGCGCGCAGCCGCGCACGGTCCGTGTCGCGACGAGCCGTGCAACTCGTCGAGGTTCGGACCCCCCAAGCCGGCGAAGTCGGCATTGAGCGCGCCCCGCGCGATCCGAGTGCCTTCGCGGGATAGCAGTTCAACCCTCCGATCGCCCTCTCCATTGGCGCAACACGCCGAGTGGCCGGGCAGCGAGAAGCGCGAGTCCCTTCGAGACGTTGACGGTGCGACCGCCATCCGAGCGCAGCTGCGGCAGCTTCCCGGCGCTCCGCACCGTCGATCGAGGGCCGCCTGCGGAGTGGAGGTTTGACCTGCAAGACCCTTAAATAGTACCATTTCAGTCCAATATAGAACCTGTCGGCCGTGGTCCTCGTTCGCGAGGCGGCGGTTACCGAAACAATTCTGCTCAAGAGTCCGCCATGCTCCGCGTCAGCAAATTGACCGACTACGCCACCGTCGTGATGACCGCGCTCGCCGAGGCGCAGGTCGCGGGCGAGGGCGTCGTCAGCGCACAGGACCTCGCCGAGCGCGCGCACCTCGAGGCGCCGACGGTCAGCAAGCTGCTCAAGCAACTTGCGCAGGCGCAGCTCGTCGAATCGTTTCGCGGCGTCAACGGCGGCTATCGCCTCGCGCGCTCGCGCGCGCAGGTCAGCCTCGCCGACATCGTGATCGCGATGGAGGGGCCGTTCGGCATGACCGAGTGCTCGGCCCATGCCGGCCTCTGCGATCACGAGTCGCACTGCGGCGTGCGCGGCAACTGGCGACGCGTGAGCGACGTGATCGAGACGACGCTGCGCGAGATAACGCTCGCGCAGATGTGCCGACCCGTGCGCAAGCGCATGCCGATCCCCGTCCGACTGGCCACCGCCTGACGGCGATGACCGGCGAATCCTGAACCCAACTACGTAGGCAGCCGAGATGGCCACCGAACTGATCCAGAACGAGACGACCGCGCAGAACGACGTTCTCGCCGAGGCGATGAACCGCCGCTACAGCGCGGGCTTCGTCACCGACATCGAGAGCGACAGCCTGCCGCCCGGACTGTCCGAGGACGTCGTGCGCGCGATCTCCGCGCGCAAGCAGGAACCCGATTGGATGACGCAGTGGCGGCTCAAGGCCTACCGTCACTGGCTCACGATGACGCCGCCGCACTGGGCGAAGCTCGACATCGCGCCGATCGACTTCCAGGCGATCAGCTACTTCTCGCAGCCGAAGAACCGGCCCAAGTCCCTCGCCGACGTCGATCCGAAGCTGCTCGAGACCTACGACAAGCTCGGCGTGCCGCTGCACGAACGCGCGCGCCTCGCCGGCGTCGCGGTCGACGCGGTGTTCGACTCGGTCTCGGTCGGAACCACGTTTCGCAAGGAGCTCGCCGAGGTCGGCGTGATCTTCTGCTCAATGTCCGAGGCCGTGCGCGAGTATCCGCACATCGTGCAGAAGTATCTCGGTTCGGTCGTGCCGGCGGGCGACAACTATTTCGCGGCGCTCAACTCGGCGGTGTTCTCCGACGGCAGCTTCGTGTTCATACCGAAGGGCGTGCGCTGCCCGATGGAACTCAGCACGTATTTCCGCATCAACGCGCGTGACACGGGCCAGTTCGAGCGCACGCTGCTGGTCGCCGAGGAGGGCGCGAGCGTGTCCTACCTCGAAGGCTGCACCGCGCCGATGCGCGACGAGAACCAGCTGCACGCCGCGGTCGTCGAACTCGTCGCGCTCGACGACGCCAACATCAAGTATTCGACCGTCCAGAACTGGTATCCGGGCGACGAGAACGGCGTCGGCGGCATCTACAATTTCGTCACGAAGCGTGGCGACTGCCGTGGCGCGCGCTCGAAGATCTCGTGGACGCAGGTCGAGACTGGCTCGGCGATCACCTGGAAATATCCGAGCTGCGTGCTGCGCGGCGAAGATTCGGTCGGCGAGTTCAACTCGGTCGCGCTCACCCACCACCGCCAGCAGGCCGACACCGGCACGAAGATGATCCACATCGGCCGCAATACGAAGTCGAAGATCGTGTCGAAGGGCATCAGCGCGGGGCGCGGCCAGAACACCTATCGCGGCCTCGTCAAGGTCGAGAAGGGCGCCGAAGGCGCGCGCAACCACACGCAGTGCGACAGCCTGCTGATCGGAAAGAGGTGCGGCGCTCACACGTTCCCATACATCGAAGTGAAGAATCCCGGCGCGATCGTCGAACACGAGGCGACGACGTCGAAGATTTCGGATGACCAGCTGTTTTACTGCCGTTCTCGCGGCATCGGGCCGGAAGACGCGGTGTCGATGATCGTCGATGGCTTCTGCAAGCAGGTGTTCCGAGAATTACCGATGGAATTCGCCGTCGAGGCGAAGAAGCTCCTAGAAGTCTCCCTGGAAGGATCGATTGGATGACCGACGCAAAAGACCTCGTGATCCGGCCCGCGCGCCCCGCCGACGTGCCGTTGATCCACGCCCTGATCTGTGAACTGGCCGACTACGAGAAGCTGCGCGACAGCGTCGACGCACGCGAGATGGACGTGGCGGTTGCGCTGTTCGGCCCCGCGCCGCGCGTGTTCTGCGACATCGCCGAATGGATGGGTATGCCGGCGGGATTCGCGCTGTGGTTCTACAACTATTCGACGTTTCGCGGCCGCCACGGCATCTACCTCGAAGACTTGTTCGTGCGCGCGGATTTCCGCGGCAACGGCATCGGCAAGGAACTGATCGTCAGTCTTGCGCATCGCTGCCTCGATGAGAACCTGCCGCGGCTGCAATGGCAGGTGCTCGATTGGAACAAGCCGTCGATCGAGTTCTACGAGTCGCTCGGCGCGCAGCTGATGCCGGAGTGGATCGGCTGCCGCCTCGAAGGCGATGCGATCGCCCGTGTAGCGGCGACGACCACGACGAAACCGGAAGCGTGAAATGCTGAAGATAGAAAATCTGCACGTGCGAATCGCGGGCAAGGAAATCCTCAAGGGCCTCTCGCTGACCGTCAACGCGGGCGAGGTGCACGCGATCATGGGCCCGAACGGCGCCGGCAAGTCGACGCTCGGCAACGTGCTGGCCGGGCGCGAAGGCTACGAGGTCACCGCGGGCAGCGTTGAGTACGCCGGCAGCAACCTGCTCGAGCTCGAGCCCGAACAGCGTGCGGCGGCGGGGATATTCCTGGCGTTCCAGTATCCGGTCGAGATTCCGGGCGTCAACAACACGTATTTCCTGCGCGCGGCGCTCAATGCGCAGCGCAAGGTGCGCGGCGAAGCCGAACTCGACTCGATGCAGTTCCTCAAGCGCGTGCGCGAGAAACTCGCCGTGTTGCAACTCAAGGACGAGTTGCTCCATCGCGCGGTCAACGAAGGCTTCTCGGGCGGCGAGAAGAAGCGCAACGAGATCTTCCAGATGGCGCTGCTCGAACCGAAGCTCGCGATCCTCGACGAGACCGACTCCGGACTCGACATCGACGCGCTCAAGATGGTAGCGGACGGCGTCAACGCGATGCGCGACGCCGCGCGCGCGTTCGTCGTGATCACGCACTACCAGCGCCTGCTCGACTACATCGTGCCGGACTTCGTGCACGTGCTCGCTGATGGCCGCATCGTCGAATCGGGCGACGCGGGTCTCGCGCACAAGCTCGAGGAGCACGGCTACGCCTGGGTCGCAGAACGCAAGCTCGCGCACGGCTCGCTCGCGGGCGCCGCGTGATGGCGCCTGCGGCGCTGCTCGAGGAATTCGGCCCGGCCGATGCGCGCGAGCGCGAGGAGTCGTGGCGCTATTCTCGGCCCGCGCTGCGCGCGCTCGCGCAACAGCCGTTCGTCGCCGCCGATCCACAGGCCGCGGTCGATGATCCCCTGCGCGAGCGGTTCGCCTGGGCACACACGGACGCGCTGCGCGCGGTGTTCGTCAACGGCGTGTTCTCCGCGTCCAATTCCGACCTGTCGGCCCTCGCCACGGTCGTGCGCCTGCGCCATGCTGCGACCGATCGCACGATCCTCACGATCAGCGGAGACTGCGCCGAACCGCTGCACCTCGTTTACCTCTCACTGCCCGGTGCGGCGCCGAGCCGCTGGTCCGCGGCGCTCGACATTGAGGCGACGCGCGGCAACGCGCAGCTGATCGAACATCATCTGGGAGACCCGGGTAGCGACGTGCTCGGCGCGCTGCGGTCGCGCGTGACGGTCTCCGCCGGGGCGACGCTGCGGACGACGACGCTCTGCGATCTCGCGGACTCGGCTTCGCTGTACCGGCGCACCGACACCGTGCTGACGGACGACGCGACTCTGCTGTCGACCCACGTGCTGCTCGGCGGCCGCCTGCAGCGGCACGACATCGGCGTCGAGCTCGCGGGCGCGCGATCGCGGCTGGATTCGCGCGGCGTCTTCGCGCTGCGCGGTCGACAGCACGTCGACACGCACATGGACGTGCGCCACCTCGCGCGCGACACCGCCTGCGACGTGCTCTGGCGCGGCGTCGCCGACGAGCGTGCGCGCGGAATCTTCCACGGCGCGATCACGGTGGCCAAGGGTGCCGACGGCGCCGACGCGCAGCTGTCGAACAAGAACCTGCTTCTATCTGCGCTCGCGGAGATCGACACGCAACCCGCGCTCGAGATCCATGCGGACGAGGTCAAGGCAGCGCACGGCGCGACGGTCGGCCAACTCGACGAGCGCGCGCTGTTCTACCTGCGCTCGCGCGGCATCGGCCTGACCGAGGCGCGACGCATGCTCGTCGCCGCGTTCGCCGCGGTCGCGCTAGATCGCGTGGAGCACGCGTGGCTGCGCGCGCACCTCGACACGCTGCTCGCGCCGCGCGTCGGCGCGGAGCGCGCGTGAACGCCCGCGCACACGCAGGCAGCCCGCCGCTCGACGTCGATCGCGTCCGCGCGGATTTTCCGTTGCTCGCGCGCAGCGTGCACGGCAAGCCACTCGTCTACCTCGACAACGCGAACACCGCGCAGAAGCCTCAAGCGGTCATCGATGCCGTGTCGCGCTACTACCGCGAGTACAACGCAAACGTCGCGCGCGCGGTGCACACGCTCGGCGAGGAGGCCACCTCGGCCTACGAGGCCACGCGCGACAAGCTCGCGCGCTTCGTCAACGCGGCGTCGCGCGACGAGATCGTCTTCACAAGCGGCACGACGCAGGCGATCAACACGGTCGCGTACAGCTATGCGCTGCCGCGTCTCGGGCCCGGCGACGAGATCCTCGTCACGACGATGGAACACCATGCCAACATCGTGCCGTGGCAACTCGTCGCCGAGCGCAGCGGCGCACGCGTGGTCGCGGCGCCGATCACGCAGCGTGGTGAGCTAATCGTCGAGGAATTCATCGCGCGCCTCACGCCGAGCGTCAAGCTCGCCGCCGTCGTGCACGTGTCGAACGTGCTCGGCACGATCAACCCGGTGCGCGAGTTGGCCAGGGCTTGCCGCGCGCGCGGTATTCCGCTGCTGGTCGACGGCTCGCAGGCCGCGCCGCACCTGCCTATCGACGTGCAGTCGCTGGGTTGCGACTTCTATGTGCTGACCGGACACAAGCTGTATGGGCCGACCGGCACAGGCATGCTCTGGGCGCGACGCGAGCTGCTCGCCGAGATGCCGCCGTTCTTCGGTGGCGGGGAGATGATTCGCACGGTCAGCTTCGCCGGGACGACCTTTGCCGATCCGCCGCACAAGTTCGAGGCCGGCACGCCGAACATCGCCGGATTCATCGGCCTCGGCGCGGCGCTGGACTACGTCAACGAAGTCGGCCTCGAGCGCATCGCTGCGCGCGAACGCGAACTGCTTGCATATGCGACCGACGCGCTCAAGTCGGTGCCCGGGCTACGCCTCTTCGGCGAGGCTCCGGAGAAAGCCGCGGTGCTGTCGTTCCTGATCGAAGGCGTGCACGCGCATGACCTCGCGACGCTGCTCGACCATGAAGGCGTCGCGGTGCGCTCGGGACACCACTGCGCGCATCCGCTGATGCAGTTCTTCGGCGTGCCCGCAACGGCTCGCGCGTCGCTCGCTTTTTACAACACGAACGCGGAGATCGATACGCTCGTCGCCGCGATCGGCAAGGTGCGCAAGCTGCTCGCTTAGCACCGCGCTCATCCGCCGTCGGCACCTTGTCCCGCCGTCGGGAGAAGGGAAAGATCAGCCTTCGCGCTCGCGCAGATCACGCTCGTGAAGAAGACCTCGCGCCCGCACAGATCACTCCCCCGTCGGTGGGAGAAGGGAAAGATCAGCTCTCCCGCTCGCGAAGACCGGACCCACCGCCCGCTTGAAGGGTCACCTTTCCCGCGCTGCGGGACAGGTCGGCGCGCGGCCCGCGCCGGGTGAGTGTGGCTGCGCAAAAATGAAATAGCGTGAATAACGCTATACGCTGAGCACGAGCTTGCCGGTGTTCTCGCCCGCGAACAGCTTGAGCAAGATCTCGGGAAAGTCTGCGAAGCCGCTGACGACCTGCTCGTGCGTCTTGAGCTTGCCTTGCGCGATCCAGCCGCCGATCGCCTGCAGCCCTTCGCTGTAGCGGCTCGCGTAGTCGAACACGACGAAGCCCTGCATGCGCGCGCGGCAGACGAGAAGCGCCAGGTAGTTGGCCGGGCCCTTGACGCCCGTCGTGCTGTTGTACTGTGAGATCGCGCCGCAGATGACGATGCGCGCGTGCAGCGCGAGCCGGCCCAGCGCGGCTTCGAGAATCTCTCCGCCGACGTTGTCGAAGTAGACATCGATGCCGTTCGGACAGTGCTGCTTGAGCGCCTTGGAGACGTCGTCGTTCTTGTAGTCGATCGCGGCGTCGAAGCCGAGCTCGTCGACGATCATGCGGCATTTCTGCGCGCCACCCGCGATGCCGACGACACGGCAGCCCTTGATCTTCGCGATCTGGCCGACGAGGCTGCCCACGGCACCCGCCGCCGCGGAGACGACGACCGTCTCGCCATCCTTGAGCTGGCCGACGTCGAGCAGGCCGAAGTAAGCGGTCATGCCGACCATGCCGAGCGCGCTGAGGTACACGGTCAGCGGCGCGGTATTGACGTCGACCGCGCTGACGCCCTTGCCGTTTGAGAGCGCGTATTCCTGCACGCCGAACACGCCGGCCACGTGCGTGCCGACCGGAAACTTCGCGTGGCTCGATGCGATCACCTCTCCCGCGGCGTACGCGCGCATGACCTCGCCGATGCCAACCGGCGGGACGTAGGACTTGCCCTCGTTCATCCAGCCGCGCATCGCAGGATCGAGCGATATGAACTGGGTGCGGACGACGAACTCGCCCTCGCCGGGAACCGGCACGGCCTCTTCGGTGACGTTCCAGTCGCTGCGCTTGGGCAGTCCGACCGGGCGCGCGGCAAGACGGAACTGGCGATTCGTCGCGGTGGTCATGCGAACTCCGGATAGCAGGCGTGGGCGCGCACTATAGCGCCTCGGCCATGCCGAAACGGAACTCGGCCGTACTAGAATTGGCGCATGTCCGTACCGGCGATCTATCAGCAATTGGTGCTCGGTCACAGCCGCGAACCGCGCCGTTTCGGTGGGCTCGATGCGCCGACGCATGCGGCAGACGGCGCCAATCCGCTGTGCGGCGACCACCTGCGCGTGCAGGTGCGCGTCGTCGACGAGCGCGTCGTCGGCTTCGCGTTCAGCGGGGAGGCCTGCGCGATCGCGCGCGCCGCTGCGTCGATGCTCGGCGACCAGGTCATGGGACGCGACGTCGCCGAGGTCGAGCGGCTCGCGGCGGACATCGCCAGCGTCGTCCGCGGCGAATCGACGTGTGCGACGGACCTCGGCGACCTGCACGCACTGGCCGCACTCTCGCACTATCCGTCGCGGCAAAAATGCGCGCTGCTCGCGAGCGCGACGCTGTGCGCGGCGCTAGCGGGTTCGGCGACCGCGACGACCGAACTAGATATTGCAAGGAGAAAAGAATGAGCGAACGCGTCATCGACACGAGGGCGATTACTTTCCGCCCGGCGCGCGCCGCCGACGTCTCCGTGCTGTTGCGGCTCGTCGAGTCGGCCTATCGCGGCGACGCGAGCCGCAAGGGCTGGACCACCGAGGCAGACATGCTCGATGGGCAACGCATCGACCCGGCGGGCATCGAGGAGATCATCGCCAAACCCGACAGCCGCGTGCTCATGTTCGAGCGTGGCGCCACGCTGCTCGCCTGCTGTCACATCGCAAAACACGGCGATGCGTGCTACTTCGGCATGTTCGCGGTAGAACCCGAGCAGCAGGGCGACGGGGTAGGCAAGCTCGCGATGATCGAGGCCGAGCGCGCCGCGCGCGAGGATTTCGGTTGCACCGAGATGCAGATGACCGTGATCACGCTGCGCGCCGAGCTGATCGCCTGGTACGAACGGCGCGGCTATCGGCGCACCGGCATCCACTCGCCGTTCCCGTACGGCGACGAGCGCTTCGGCATCCCGAAGCGCGACGACCTGCGCTTCGAACTACTCTCGAAGGCATTGTGAGCGCCGGGCCAGCGAGCGGTTGGGTGCGCGTCTGCAGCCGCGCGGAGTTGCTGCCCGGCGAGTTCCGCGTCGTCTGGGACCGCGACACCGCGATCGCGGTGTTCAACATCGACGGTGACCTCTATGCGGTCGAAGACGTCTGCACGCACGACGGCGGCGAACTCGCGGGCGGCGAAGTCCACGGCTTCGAAGTCGAGTGCCCGCGCCACGGCGCGCGCTTCGACCTGCGCACCGGCGCGGCGCTGTGCCCGCCGGCCTACGAGCCGATCGCGAAGTTTCCGGTCAGGATCGAGGGCGACGCCGTCTACACTCGCGACGATCGCTAGCGGCGAAATTTGCCGAAATCTCGCAGCAAGACGGCCGGCAAGCTCAACGATTGATTTGAAATTTCGCACGCAGGCTCGTCGCATCGTCAGTCCTGCCGGCGTCCTCGTAAAGATCGGCGAGCTCCCGCGCGACTTGAGTAGTCGCAGGGTGGGTGTCGCCGCGCATGCGCTCTCGCAGTTTCAAGGCCCACTCATCACCAAGAATCGCAAACTTGTTGTTCTTCGCGGTGCGCATCTGAGTCTCGGAGTAGTCCTCGAGCGCCCTGGCGACAAGTTCTCCCGTGGCAAGTGAAGACGCGGAGGGGTTTTCCGCGTAAGCAGGCAACCAGCGCACCGACTGCGCAAGTTCGGGCATGAGTTGCGATTCGCGAACGATCGCGAGGTCGGTATATTCGTCAGCGAAATTCGCGACCGCCGCCTGCGGGTGCGCGCCCTGCTCGAATGCGAGTGCGCGCGCGCCCGCCGCCTTCGCGGCCACTTCGTCGCCGGCCAGCGCGTCGAGAATCGCCAGCTCGCGCAGCGCGATGATCACGCTCGCATCGTTCGAGCCCAGCAGTTTGAGGCGTAGCGCGATCATCTCCTGCCACCAGCGCGCGGCCGCGCGATAGTCCTTTGCACCGAAGCGTATCGAAGTCAGGAAGCCCGTCGCCTGGATGCGAAACAAGCCGAGGTGCGGTTGATCGCGATCCATCTCGATGTAGCGCTCGAACTGCGCCGCCGCTTCTTCGGCGCGGCCTTGATATGCGAGGTTCTTGGCGAGAAAATAGATACTGTCAGCAGTCAGCGGGTGAGACGCACCCCAGACGTGCGCACTCAATTCGATCTCGCGGCGGCGCAGCGGCTCCGCGTCCTTGTGGCGCCGAAGTTTCATATATCGCTGCGCCAGTTCGTCGTCGGTGCGCATGAACTCTTGTGTCGTGTCGACCTCGAGGTTTTCGTTGTTGTTGCGTATCGCCGGATAGCTGCGTCGCAGCAATTCCTCGACGCGCGCGAGTTGGCCCTCCTGCAAGAATCGTTTCGCCAGACCGACGAGAAGCGGTGTCTGCGTCTGCGGATTGGCGACAGCCATCGCCTGCACGAGTAGGCCAGCCTCCGCGTCGGCGTGACCGAGCGCATGCTCAACCGTGGCCCGCTTCAGCAGGATGGGCGCCAGATACTCATTGTCTTCACCGTGGGATGCGATCGCGGCTTTTTGCGCTCGATCGAGAAGGGCCAATGCTTCATCATTCTTGCCGCGCAGCGACTCGACGCCGGCAAACGCGGTCAGCATTTCGAGGTTGCTGGCGCTCTCGCCGTCCGGGTCGTAAAGATCGCGCAACACCAGCGCGCGCCGATACAGGCTATCGGCGCGGTCGAGATCTTTGCGTTCGACAGCGATCTCGGCCAGGGTTTCCAGCGTGAAGAACTGGAATTGATACACGTCCTCACCGCGCGTGGGATTGCCGCCTAGCGCGACTATTCGTTCCCCGGCGGCCTCGGCGATTTTCGGGACGCTGCTTCGTGCGTCAGCCAGGAGTTTGTTGAGATCGGGCGTCGCGGGTACATGTCTAACCGAATAGTGAGCGGCGTCGATCCTGCGTACGTCGACATCGCCTACCTCTCCGAGTAGCTCTAACACGGAGCGAAGCGGAATTTTCCCGAATCGGAACGTGATCCGATGGCTGCCGAAATTCTCGACGTGGTCGATCTGGAGTCTCTTGATGCTCGCGATGCGCTTGGCCAGCAGGCTGGCAGGCATGTTTACTACGTCCATGGCAATGAAATCGCGAGCGGAGACGCGCACGCTCCAGGCCCAGACGTCAGGCCCTGCGGCGCTCGTGCGCGTGAGACGTACCTCGCCGACGCCCGGCGCGATCGCGCTCGCGCGATAGGTGGATTCCTCCTTGCCGTCACGCAGCGTCAGCTCGACATCGAGCACGCCACGGCTGCCGCCGACGACCAGTCTCGTCGCGCCTTCGAGCGATGCGGCAAAGTCCTTGGTCAGGCCACAGGTCGGCAAGTCGGCCAGTCTATCCCCGTCTGCACCCGCGACCCTGAGATGCAACGTGACGGGATCCGTGCAGGCTTCGAGCACATCGACATGAGCCGCTTGTGCTTTCGGCTTGGGCGCGGACGGGTTGCAGGCCGCGTCGGGTGCGAGGGCGACCAGCGCAGCGAGCGCCATACAGTGCGCGCCGAACGCGAATGTGCGACTTCGATATTGACGAGTGCGCAGAGTGCATTCTCGCGGCTGCCGGGTCGCGCTCGAGGCTGTCATCGGTTTGTTCTCCTGGTGTCACGAATATAGACGCGAATGAGCGTTCGCGAAGATCACCGGTGATGCCTGCGAACGCCGAAGTAGCGCAGCCGCGACTTCAGTCGAACACCACGACCTGGCGGATCGCCTCCGCGCGCGCGAGCCGGTCGAAGCCCGCGTTGATGTCGTCTAGCGCGAGGCGATGAGTCAGCAGGCGCTCTACCGGCAGACGCCCGGCGCGATACAGCGCTACGTAGCGCGGGATGTCGCGGCCCGGCACGGCCGAGCCCATGTACGAGCCCTTGAGCGTGCGCTCCTCCGCGACGAGGCTCACGGCCGGGATGCTGAGCATGCGCTGCGGCGCGGGCAATCCGACCGTGATCGTCGTGCCGCTGCGCCGCGTCGCCGCGTAGGCTTGCGCGAGCACGCGCTCGCTGCCGACCGATTCGATTGCGTGGTGCACGCCGCCGTGGGTGATGTCGCGGATTTTCTCGACGAGTGCGTCATCGTCGCCGCGCAGGCTATGGGTCGCGCCGAGTTCGCGCGCGAGCGCGAGCTTGGCATCGATTAGATCGATCGCGATCAGCGGATGCGCCGATACGGCCGCCGCGCCGAGAACGCTCGACAGTCCGACGCCGCCGAGGCCGAACACGGCGACGCTCTCGCCGGCGCTGACGCGCGCGGTGTTGACCACCGCGCCGACGCCGGTGAGCACCGCGCAACCGAACAACGCCGCGATCTCCGGCCGCAGTTCACGATCGATGCGCACGGTCGAGCGCGCCGAGACGACCGCGTGATCGGCGAACCCGGACACGCCGAGATGATGATGCACGCGCCGTCCATCTGCATCAAGCAGCCGACTCGCGCCATGCAGCAAATGCCCCTGCGAATTTGCCGCGGCGCCGGGCTCGCACAAGACGGGCCGGCCTGCGGCGCATGGTTCGCACTGCCCGCACATCGGCACGAACGAGAACACGACGCGGTCACCGACGACGAAATCGCGCACGCCGTCGCCGAGCTCGACGACTTCACCGGCCGCCTCGTGTCCGAGCAGCATCGGCAGCGGCCGCGGTCGCGAGCCGTCGATGACCGACAGGTCGGAATGGCATAGTCCCGCCGCGAGCACGCGCACGCGCATCTCGTCGAACCCGGGCGGGTCCTGGGTCAGCGTCTCGATCGTCAACGGGCGCGACGCCGAATACGGCGATGGAAGACCCATCTCGCGCAGCACTGCGCCGCGCACCTTCATGCGGAGAGGCTCACGAGCAGGCGTTGCAGCGCGGCGCGGATGCGATCGGGAATCGGTGTCGCACGGCGCGTCTCGCGATCGACGAATACGTGCACGAACCAGCCTTCGGCCGACGGCTCGTCGCGGTCGTCGCGGAATAGGCCGATGCCATAGCGCACGCTCGAATTGCCGAGATGTTCGACGCGCAGGCCGGCATCGATCGTCTGCGGAAACGCGAATTCGCCGGAGAAACGGCAGTGCGATTCCGCGCACACGCCGATCGTCGCGCCGTGCTGTATGTCGAGTCCGCCCGCGTCGATCAGGTACGCGTTGATCACGGTGTCGAAGTAACTGTAGTACTCGACGTTGTTGACGTGACCGTAGACGTCGTTGTCTTTCCAGCGCGTCGAGATCGGCAGGAAATGGCGGTAGTCGGCGCGTGATGGCATGCGGTGTCAGACTCAAGAAGTGGGATTGGATGCCGCCTCGTGCTCCTGCAACGCGCGCCACTGCACCTTGCCGGTCGCACTCCTCGGCAGGCTGTCGCGAAACTCGACCGCGTGCGGCACCTTGTATGCGGCCATGTGCTCGCGCGCCCACGCGATGAGGCCGGCCTCGTCGAGTGTGTGTCCGGGACGCCGCACGACGATCGCCTTCACGCTCTCGCCGCGGTGCGCGTCGCGAAAGCCGATCACGCAGGCCTCGAGCACGGCCGGGTGTCCATATAGGAACGCCTCGACCTCCGCGGGCCAGACCTTGTAGCCCGACGCGTTGATCATGCGTTTCAGGCGGTCAACCATGAAGTAGTAGCCATCCACGTCGACGTAGCCGAGATCGCCGGTGCGGAAGAAGCGCTCGCCCTCGAAGTCGATGAACGCCGCTTTGTCGGCGGCCGGGTTGTTGTGGTAGCCGACGAACAGCTGCGGACCGCGCACGATGATCTCGCCGACTTCGCCCTGCGCCACGCGCGCGAGCGTCGCCGGATCGACGACATGCGCGGTCGTGTCGAACAGCGGCATGCCGAGACACTGCGGCCGCGCGTGATCCGGCGGATTGATATGCGTCGGCGCCATCGTCTCGGACAGGCCGTAGCCTTCGACGTACGCAATGCGCCATTGCGCCTGGATACGTTCCGCGACCGACTTCGGCATCGCCGCGCCGCCGCCGGTGAGGTTTTGGAGCGTCGACAGGTCGCGGCCGGAGAGATCCTGATTGAGGAAGTCGAACAGCATCGTCGGGATCGCGGTCCAGTTCGAGATGCGGTAGCGCTCGATCAGTATCGCGGCGACGCGCTTGTCCCAGCGCGTCATGATCGCGATCGTCGCGCCGAGCCAGATCGGCGAGTTCATGCCGTTCTGCATGCCCGTGACGTGGAACATCGGCAGCGCGGCGAGCACCGTCGCGTCCTTCGGCGTGCGGCACCACTCGGGTCCGCAGATCAGCGTGTGCATTACGCTGCGATGCGTGTGGCGGCAGCCCTTCGGCGCGCCGGTCGTGCCCGACGTGTACGGCATCACCGATAGCGAGTCCGGCCCAGCCGTGTGCGCGCCCGGCGCGAGCCGCGCCGCGAGTGCGGCCTGCCAGGGAGTCGTCGCTGCGATCTCGCTGCGCGCTGCGTTGACGACGTCGGGCAACGGCAGGTCGGTCGCAGGGTCGATGTATTCGGCATAGGTTGCCACGATCGCGTGTGCAAGTTCGCCGCCGATCAGCGGCGCGATGTTGGCTTCGAGCTCCTGGCCGAACACCGCGACCTTGCTGCCGCTGTCGGTGACGATGTGGCGCACTTCCTCGAGCAGGTTCATCGTATTGACCGGCACGACCATCGCATTCGCGCGCAGGATCGCGTAATAGGCGATCACGAATTGCGGACTGTTCTGCATGAACAGCGCGACGCGATCGCCCGCGGCGACGCCGCAGCGTTGCTGCAGGTAGCCTGCGAGCGCATCGACCTGCAGCTTGAGCTGTGCGTAGGTGAGCGTGCCGCCGTAGTAGTGGGTCACCACGCGGGCGGGATAGCGCCGCGCCGACACTTCGAGGTTGTAATAGAGCGACGTGTCGGGCAGCTCCATGTGGTGCCGCCCGGATTGCCAGAAGTTGAGATTCATCGCCTGCCTCTTTGTCCTCCGTGGACGCGCGTCAGAAGCGACCCTTGGTCTTCTCGAACACGCTGTTGCGCAATGCGATCAGGCGTGGGCCGAATTCGTTGACGAGCTTCTCGCGCGTCATCACCGACACGCGGCCGCTGACGTTGAACGCGAGGATGCGGTTGCGATCGGCCGAGACCATCGGCACGCCGACCGCGAAAACGTCGGGCTTCCAGTCGCCGAGAGAGAAGCAGAAACCGTAGTTCTCGTAGTCCTGGCGCGCACGCACGAGTCCGGAACGCAGCTTCGGCCAATCGGCGGGCTCGCAGTCCTGCTCGAGTTCGACGAGATGCTGCTCGAACACGGCCTGCGGCCGCGCGGCGAGGTCGGCACGGCCGAGCGCGGTAGAGCCGTGCGGCACGCGCGCGCCGGGTTCGAGCTTGAGCTGGAACGTTGTGTCGCCCTGGCAGACTTCTAGCAGCACCATGCGCATTCCGTCCGCGGCGCCGAGCATCACCGCCGCCTGTGTGTACGCGGCGAGTTCGCGCATCAGCGGGCGCGCGATCGAGACGACGTCGTTGTTCTTCATGAACGCATGGCCGAGCGACAGCACCGCGGTGCCGAGCGAGTACTTCTCCATGCTCGCCGAATACTCGAGGTAGCCGAGTGCAGACAGCGTGAATGTCAGGCGTGAGACCGTCGGCTTCGGCAGGCCGGTGCCACGCACGATCTCCTGGTTGCCGAGGTACTGATCGCCGTGCTCGAAGCAACGCAGGATCGAAAAAGCGCGCGACACCGCGGAGACGAATTGCGGATGGCTCTCGTCGATCGAGCGATTGAAGATTTCGGCGTTGCGCTTGGGGCTTCCCATGAGCTGTGTATGGCTCCCGTATCAGTGTTGCGCGCGCGCGTGGCGCGCGAGTTCGAGTTTCGCGATCGTCGTGCGGTGGACCTCGTCGGGGCCGTCGGCGAAACGCAACGAGCGCACGGCCGCGTAGGCCCGCGCGAGCGGGAAATCGTCGCTGACGCCGGCGCCGCCATGCGCCTGGATCGCCCAGTCGATGATCTGCGTCGCCATGTTCGGCGCGACGACCTTGATCATCGCGATCTCGCG
>JBDTYX010000057.1:0-16361 GCA_040005435.1 Rudaea sp.
CGGGCGACGACGGCGGCCTCGAGCGCATCTTCGGCGACAACAGCTATCGCGAGGTGCTCGACACGCGCGTGCCGCAGACGACCATTCCGGTCGCGGCAGGCCGCAACCTCGCGGTGCTCGTCGAGGTCGCGGTGCGCAATCACGTGCTGAAGACCAAGGGCATCGACCCCGCGCAGACGTTCCTCGATCGTCAGGCACATCAAATGCGCCGCCAGGCGCCATGGTGATTGCGACCGACAAGATCTACGGCGCCCGCCAGCTTGCGCGCCGGCGGTGCTCGGACTGCGCAGGCGGGATGCCGAAGCGAACATCCGTGCAGCGTAGGCCTGCATGGCGAGCCGCGGATGCGGCGGGTATTCCTCACATATTGAAAGTACACTCCGGATCCTCCGCTCCGGCGTCATGCACCCTGCCTTCGCTCGCTACGATTTAGTTGGACGCAACTGAGTTAGCCCGATGAGCGCACCCACAGACGATAAAAAGGAAAACCCACACCATACCTCTCGCCTGGTCGTGGTCAGCGGCATGTCCGGGTCGGGCAAGACGATCGCGCTGCGCGCGCTCGAGGACTTCGACTACTACTGCGTCGACAACCTGCCCGCGGCGCTGATGGCGGCGTTCGTTGCCGAGGCGATGGCAGGCCAACAGCATTCGCGGCTCGCGGTAGGCATCGACGTGCGCAACCGCAGCGCCGACCTGCTGCGCGTGCCGGAGATCCTCGCGGACCTCGCGCTGCATGGTATCGAGCACGAATTGATCTTCCTCGACGCCCGCGACGAGGTGCTGTTCAAGCGCTATTCGGACACGCGCCGCCGCCATCCGCTGTCGACCGATGGCATGTCCCTCAACGACGCGATCGCGCTCGAGCGCAAGCGCCTCAAGCCGGTCGCGACGATCGCGAACCGCGTGATCGACACGTCCGACCTCAACGTCCACCAGCTGCGCCGGCTCATCGCGACCGAGCTCGGCATGGCCGGCGGTGCGCTGTCGCTGCTGTTCGAGTCGTTCGCTTACAAGCGCGGCGTGCCGGCCGACGCGGATTTCGTGTTCGATGCGCGCTGTCTGCCCAACCCGCACTGGGACGCGCGCGTGCGGCCGCTGTCCGGCCGCGACGCTGCGGTGCGCGAATGGCTCGAGGCGCGC
This sequence comes from Rudaea sp., assembly GCA_040005435.1. Taxonomy (GTDB): domain Bacteria; phylum Pseudomonadota; class Gammaproteobacteria; order Xanthomonadales; family Rhodanobacteraceae; genus Rudaea. The sequence continues at coordinate 1,144 of JBDTYX010000057.1, forward strand.
CCCGAGGTCGGGCAGTACCTGCGCGAGGTCGGCGACTTTCTCACGACCTGGCTGCCCCGCTTCGAGGCCGACAACCGCTCGTACGTGACGATCTGCATCGGCTGCACGGGCGGCAGGCACCGTTCGGTCTATCTCGCCGAGCGGCTCGCCGAGCGCTTCCGCGCGACGCGCGAACAGGTCATGACGTTCCATCGGGAGCTCGAATGACGCCTGCCCGCGTGCGCGCCACGGCGGACGAGCGGGCGCCCGCCGGTCATGCGCGCGGCCCCACTGCGCGCTCGCCGTCGAGCCCGCGCGGCAGTCGCAACGCATGAGCGTCGGCATCCTGCTGCTGACCCACGAGGGCATGGGCGACGCGCTGGCCGAGACCGCGCGGCACATCCTCGGCCGCCTGCAGCTCAAGCTCGATGCGTTCTCGATCCCGCCGGGCAGCGACCTCGACTTCGCGCTGAGCGGAGCGGCGGCGCGCGTGCGCGCGCTCGACTCGGGCGACGGCGTGCTCGTGCTCACCGACGTATACGGCGCGACGCCAAGCAACGTCGCGACGCGCCTCGCGCCGCTCGGCCTGCACGTGCACCTCGTCTCCGGGCTCAACCTGCCGATGCTGTTGCGCGTGCTAAATTACCCCGAGAAGGTGCTTGCCGACCTCGCGCTCACCGCCGAGCAGGGTGGGCGCGCCGGCATCCGCACCGATTGATCCGCCCGAGGTCCCGACAAACCCCGAACAGCATGATCGAACGCGAAGTCACCATCAGCAACAAACTCGGCCTGCACGCGCGCGCCTCGGCCAAGCTGGTGCAGCTGCTGCAGGCGTACAAGTCCGATGCGTTCCTGATCTATCGCGGCCGCGAGATCAATGCGAAGAGCATCATGGGCGTCATGATGCTCGCCGCGGGCGTCGGCAATTCGATCACGCTGCGCACCGACGGCGAGGACGAAGAGGCCACGATGGCCGCGTTGGTGGACCTGTTCGCACGCAAGTTCGACGAGGGCGCATGAGCGGAAGAATGGTCCTGCCGGGTACCGCCGCCGCCAAGGGCATGGCGCTCGGTCGCGCGCGCCTTGTGCAGCCCAACCAGATCAGCGTCGACGAGCGGCCGTTGCCGGCCGAGGAAGTCGAAGCCGAAGTGGCGCGTCTCGCCGCCGCGCTCGCCGCGGCGCGAGCCGAACTCGCGGCGTTACGCAGCAAGCTGCACGGCGCGCTTTCTCATGAGGTCGGCGAATTCATCGACGCGCACAGCCTCATTCTCGACGATCCCGAGCTGATCGACGGACTCTACGACCTGATCCGAACCGCCCGCGTGCGTGCAAGCGCCGCCCTCAAGATGCAGCGCGACCGCCTGATCGCGGCGTTCGATGCGATCGACGATCCGTACCTGCGCAGCCGTCGCGAGGACGTCGACCACGTCATCGGCCGCGTGCAGGGCGAGCTCAGCCGCGACACGACCCCGGCCGAGCGGCAGATCGCCGCGCGAGTCGGCCGCATCCTCGTTACCGACATCATCGCGCCGGCCGAGCTCGCGCATCTCGGCGAGAGTGGTGTGCTCGGCGTCGTCGCGACCGGCGGCAGCCCGCTCTCGCACAGCGCGATCCTCGCGCGCTCGATGCGCCTGCCGATGCTGGTCGGCGTGCACGACGCGCTCAAGGAGATTTCAGACGACGACCTGATTCTCATCGATGGCAAGCGCGGCGAGGTGGTAGTCCATCCCACCGCGCAGGATCTCGCCGGCTATCGCAACTTCCAGCGCGAAGTCGCGCGCAGCGCCGACGCGCTGCTGCGCTTTCGCGGCGCACGCACGCTGACCCGCGACAACGTCGAGATCCACCTGCTCGCCAACGCCGAACAGCCGGCCGACATCGCCCAGGCGCGCGCGATGGGCGTCAGCGGGGTCGGTCTGTATCGCACCGAGTTCCTGTTCCTGCAGCGCGGCGATGCGCCCGACGAGGAGGAGCAGTTCATCGCCTATCGCGACCTCGTGCTCGGCATGGGTGGCCTGCCGGTCACGATCCGCACGCTCGATCTCGGCGCCGACAAGGCCGACAGCGCGGGCATCGCGATGCCCGACGAGGACAACCCCGCGCTCGGCGTGCGCGGCGTGCGCCTGTCGATGCGCCAGCCGCGCCTGTTCGTGACCCAGCTGCGCGCGATCCTGCGTGCGAGCCGCTACGGCCCGGTGCGCATCCTCGTGCCGATGATCACCTCGGGCGAGGAGATCGCGGCCGCGCGCGGCTTCACCGACGAGTGCGCGCGCGACCTGCGCACCCAGGGCTACGAGATCGCCGACCACTTCGAGTTCGGCGCGATGATCGAGGTGCCCGCGGCCGCGATCGCTTTGCCCGCGCTGATCCGCCAGCTCGATTTCATCTCGATCGGCACGAACGACCTCACCCAGTACACGCTCGCCGCGGATCGCGGCAACGACGCGCTCGGCACGCTGCACGACCCGCTCCACCCGGCGCTGCTGAAGCTGATCTCGCAGGTGATCGGCACCGCCAAGCGCGCGAAGAAGTCGGTCGCGCTGTGCGGAGAGATGGCGGGCGACGTCCGCTACACCCAACTATTGCTGACCCTCGGCCTCACCGAATTCAGCATGCACCCGTCCTCGCTGCTCGAGGTGCGCCAGGCGATCGCGATCAGCGACCACGCGAAGCTGCGCGCGCGCAGCAACAGCCTGCTGCGCGCGACCACGCGCGCGGCGATCGAGCGCGTCATCGAGCGCATGAGCGAGACTTGCAGCGGCTGAAGGCGCCACCCGGCGCTGTGGCATCATTGCGCCTTCGCCAACGTGCCCCGACCCATGGCCGAAATCGTCAGTCCACAGGTGCTCGCTGCCGCCGACGAGCTGGCGACGCGCTTTCGCGCGCGGGATCCGTTCCGTCACGTCGTGATCGACGGCTTCCTCGAAGAATCGTTCTGCGCCGAGTTGCTGAAACAGTTTCCGCCGTTCGAACGCGGCAATGCGCGCAACGAGGCCGGCGAGGTCGGCGACAAGGCGACGATCGAGCACATCCGCGGGCTCGGCACAGCGTTCGCCGAACTCGACGATCTGGTCCAGACGCAGGAGTTCCTCGAACTCGTCGGACGGATCACCGGCATCGATGGCCTGCTTTACGATCCGTGGTACTTCGGTGGCGGAACGCATGAGAACCGCGCTGGCCAGGAACTCGATGTGCACGTGGACTTCAATCGCCACCCGGTCGAGAACTGGCACCGCCGCCTCAATTTGATCGTCTACCTAAACCCGCGCTGGGATCAAGACTGGGGAGGCGAGCTCGAGTTGCACTCCGACCCGCGTGCGCCGGACGACCGCGTGACGAGGATCGCGCCGCTGTTCAACCGCGCGGTGATCTTCGAGACGACCGAATGGAGCTGGCACGGATTTCCGCGCATATGCCTTCCCGTCGACAGCGAGGCGCTGTCGCGAAAATCGATCGCGCTGTATTTCTACTCGCGCGAGCGGCCGACCGAAGAACTTGCGGACACGCATTCGACGATCTATGTCGATCGTCCATTACCCGCGCAGTTCGTCCCTGGACGCGCTCTCGGCACCACCGTGGTGGACGAGGTGCGCAATCTGGTCGACCGACGCGATCAGCATATCCAGCGCTTGTATCGCGACCTCACTTCGCTGACCACCCAGCTCGAAGACGCACAGAAGGCGTTGTATGCAGGCCGCCTCGGCCGACTGCGCTTTTTCGTCAGCAAGCTCAGCCTGCATCTGCGCCGTTTGCGCCGCTAGTTCGTGGCCTGACGCGTCCGTGCGCGCGCGATAGATCCTTTGCGGTCTGCATGGTAAGCGAGTCCTTCATAACCGCCGCATAGTGCACCGATGCCGCGGTACAGTGTTTCGTAAAGCTGGATCGCCGGCGCGACCTGTGCCTGCTGCGACGGCTCGCCCAAAGGTCTCGCCCGTGGAGTAGAGAGCCACTGTCAAGCCCTGCCCCCGCGCGCAAGTTGAACGGTCCGGCGAGCGCACTCCATCCACGCACAATGGGTATCATGGCGATTCGTAGACACGTGGAGACCCAATGTCGTTCCGCACGAGCGTCCTTTGTGGATGGCGCGAGCACGCGCCATCGCGGCTCGCCACACTCTGGTTTCTTGGCTGGGCCGCACTATTCGCCTGGACAGCGATTTGTGCAATCGTGAATTTCAGCTGGCGCCAGCCGACGTCCGACGAATTCGTCAACTATCAGACGTTCCTACAAATGCCTTTTCCGGACAATGCGCTACAGGCCGGCAACGGCCATCGCCCGGTGTTCCCCAATCTCGTGATCATCGCAGAACTGGCATGGATGCATGGCGACCACTGGCTACAGTTTGCCGTCGGGCTGATCGCCGCCTGTGCCACTAGCGCGCTGATCGCGCTCGCCGCCTGGCGCGATCGGCAAAGCCCGTTGATCGTGCGCGCAGCCTGTACGATGCTGGCCGTTCTCGGCGTGTTCTGGCTCGCAAACGGTCGGATGCTGTTTCACAGTTATGAATCGGTGCATGTCTACCTGCTGACTCTTGCGGTGGTTGTCGCCGGCTTCTGCGTGCATGAAGCGTCGCGTAGGCAGCGCGTGCGCTGGATGGTCGGCGCGTGCGCTGCCGCCGCGTTCGCGATGTTCTGTTTCGGATCAGGCGTCGCCGTATTCCCGGCGATCATCATTCTCGGCTTCGCTCTGCGTCTGCCCGCGCGCTGGTACGGGATTCCGGCGGCCACCCTTGCGTTCTGTCTCTATCTTTATCTGTTTGCGCTGCCCGGAGACCAGGGAGTTCGCGGCCTCATCTCGATGCATCCCATCGATAGCGCGACGATCGCGATCGACTGGTTGTCGTCCCCGTGGGTGCGCGGCTGGCTCGGTCACGCCGAGCCGACGCTGGACCCGATCGCGACCACCGGTATCGCCTACTCCCGCATGGGTCCGCAGCTGATCGCGACGGCCAACGCCGCTACTGCGCTGACCCACCTCTCGTGGAGCCTGCTGGCACGCATCATCAGCGTGACTGGTATCGCTGCCTTCCTCTACCGGTTCATCCGGATGACTTTCGACCGAACGCGACGTCCTAGCCGCCTAGAGGTCATCGCCAGCATGCTGTGCCTGTTCGCGCTCGCAACGGCCTGCGTGATCGGTCTCGGTCGCCTTGGCTATTTCGAAGCCCACCCCGAGCAGGTCTACGCGGATCGTTACCTTGTGTGGCCATCGCTATTCTGGACTGGGCTCGCACTCTTGTTCGTCTGCCGTCTACGCTCGGATGGCAGGGGCGAAATGTCGGTCGCGCTCACGGCCGCAGTCGCCGTATTGCCACTGGCACTGTTGCCCACCCACGACGCATCAGCTATCTGGGGCAGCGTCGTCTACCGTCGGGGCGAGCAGAGCGCGGCCGTCGCACGTAGCGGCATCTTCGATCCGGGGCTTTTTCCGGATGGCGCAGACGCTAGTCGGGAAGACGTCCTGAAGACGCTCGCACTGATGCGGAAGCAGCGCGTGGCGATGTTCGCCGATGGCACATTTGCGACGCTCGGCGAACTCGCGCATGGATCGCTTGCACCCGCCAATCATGTGACGGCAAGCGCGAGGATCTCCGGCATCTTCGACGATCCGGAGAACCAGCTGCACGCAGCACATTTCGAGGGAATGATCGATGAAGGTCTGCGCCGCTTCCGTCAGGGAGCCAAGCTTGGCGCCGTCGACAAAAATGGCCGAATCGTCGGCCTCGCTGAGTTCAGTTATATCCGCAGCGACCACGCCCTGATGTTCACGATGCCGGCAAAACGCGGCTTCGACGGTTACATTCGCGACTACCGAAAGGATGAGACGTACAGGCTGATCCTGCTGCCGAAAGACGGTGGCGATGCCTCCGTCATTTGTGGGATCGCTGCGAATCCTGCGTCGCCCTGATTACCCTGAGATTTCTGGGCTAGTGAGTTTCGTCGCAATACTGGGATTCAGGTTCCCGTGGTGATCACGCTGCAGCCGACCGCATCGGTCAGGTGCCAGTGCGGGTGGAGCAGCAGTGCCTGCCGTATCGCTTCGGCTCCCGGCTCCTTGCCATCGCTCTGGCAAATAACCACGGCGCCGAGCGGCGTGTCCCCCAGAAATTTTTGTGGCTCTTGCCAAGCTGTTTCGTACTGGGCGAAAAAAGTCGGGACGGCGAAGGACTTGCGCTGCGCGTAATACGGCAGAATGCTCGCCCAATCCTGTCCGAAGATGACGAGACCGCTGTCGGCCGGAACCAGACCCCTGACGACCGCCGCAAGAGCGAGAGAGGGCTGGTTCGTCGTGTCGTACGGCCTTTTCGCGAGTGCCGCGTAACTAAGGCCGGCGTCGGTCTTGACCTTGTAATAGGCGTGCAGGTTGAAGGCCATCAGTACGAACGTGACTGCCGGCACCAGCGCTCGAGGCGCAATCGACGGTAGCCAGCAGCCCACGGCGATGGCGAGGGCCGCGATCAGGAATATGACGTTCGCGGTCTGGTAGTACTCGTGAATAACGTGCAAGTTCGTGAAGATCAGGATCGGTGCAGCGAAAAGAAGCAGGGCCCACAACACGATCGCGCGTGATCGCCGCATCGTCAACGCTCCCGCGACAAGGAACAGCCCGACGATGCCTGCCGCGTTCGGTACCATCACGCGCCGCCATACGACGCCCGCGTACGTGCCGGGGTCGAGCCTCTGCGCCAAGGTGCCGAAATTCCAGGCAATCAGCGTGCCGGACGTCAACTGGCGCCCCAGTGGATTCGCAAGCTTCACGCTGTCCGAATACTTCGTCCAGATCACCGTCATCAGCAACGGCACGGCGAAGCCGCATGCGGCAACCGCGATCTCCCTCCACCGCCATTCGCCTCGGCGCAGCACGCTCAGCGACCATAGACATCCGAGGACGAGAACCACGGGCCCCGTCGTAGTGATCTTCTGCAGGCAGCCTAGAGAGGCGCAGAGCGAAAAAAGCAGTACGGAACCGTAACGCTCGCCGGAGTCGATGAAATCGAGCGCGAACGAAATCGCCGCCAGCGAGAAGAACACCGCGGCCGTCTCCATCATGAACGACCTGCCCCAGAACACATAGATTGGCGACGTGAAAAGCAGCGCGCAGAAGACGAGCGCCACGTCTCGCGGCAGTTTCAGCCGGCGCGCGATCGAAAATGCCGGCCAGAGGCAGGCGACCAGCCATGCGAAGCTGACGAGTCGTCCGACCCGATCGAGGTTCCATCCGCCGAGTTCGCCGATCAGCGCGACGCAATACTGATAAATCGGAAACTCGAACGGGACGGACCACGGAAAACCGGCGACGGGCGTCCAGTAGGCGAAATGCCAGCCTTCTTTCTGCATCCAATACGACGTCAGCGCGGTCTGCGTCTGCCGGAATGCATAGGCCTCGAGCAACGCCTGCCCGCTATAACGGATCGCGATACAGGTCGCGAACAACACGGCTGCGCCTGCGAGCCACCAGAGCAAGCCGATCGAGCCTGCGGTCGCCTGCTTGTCCCCCGACGCCTTCGTCATGCTTCGTCATCCTGTGTATGTTGTGTGGGTCCGCTGTCGGCCCGATGCGCCGAACGCAGCGCGTCTACGCGAGTGATTGGCTCTTTTCAGCACGCCGCCGTCATGCGATCACGCGCGCCATCGCGCTATCCTGTCCAATATTGCACCAAGGATAGCCTGACTAACCTATGCGGCGCCTCGACGATACGATCGATATCGATGCGTTTCTGAGCCGTTTCGAGGCCTGCGGAGGCACCGACGAGCCGTATCTGCGGGCGCACTTCGCGCGTTTCGTAAAAACCCAGCAGCGCTTCCTCGCGGAGCGCAAGCGCACGTCGGCGGCGATTCTCGACGTGGGCGCGCACTGGTTGCACCAGTCGCTGCTCTACGCGTTGCGCGGATTCGAAGTGACCGCGCTCGACACGGCGGAGACCTTTCAAGACCCACACGTGAAAAAACTCGCCGAGCAATACGGGATCACGCTCTTGCCCGAACCGGATCTCGCTGTGCCGCAAGCGCTCGGCGGCGTGCCCTCTGACAGTTTCGACGTCGTGCTGTTCACCGAGATCATCGAGCACCTGACGTTCAACCCCGTCGCGATGTGGAAGCAGATATACCGGGTCATGAAACCGGGCGCCCGCCTGGTCGTGACGACGCCGAACTACTACGCGTTGCGCGGCCGCGCCTGGCGATGGTCGCGATTCCTGAGCGGCGCAGGCGCCGGCCTGCGCGTCGAGACGCTCCTGAGCCAACCCACGTTCGCGCACCACTGGAAGGAATACTCGCTGACGGAGTTGCGCCGCTACTTTTCCGCGCTGTCGCCCGACTTCCGCTTCGTGCGCGCTGAGCATGTCGAAAAATACGGGCCGAGCCAACGCAGCCATCTCGTCGATGGGTGCGCACGGCTGATCGAACGATGCGCGCCGGTGCTGCGCCCGGAGTTGTATCTAGAGCTCGAATTATCGACGAAGAATGCGGGCATCGTGGTCGAGCCGCGCTGGTGAACTCGCGACCGCTTCCGATGTCAGAACCGCGCAGGTAAGCTGCATCGGTCTTCGAGTCGGGATGGAAACATGGCTGGGCCAAGCGGAAGCGGATTTTTCAGGCGACTGGCGGGATCATCTTCGCCGCCCGTCCCACGAGAAGAATCTGCGGCGGATGTTGAACCCGTAGAACATATCCATTCCGCGCATCCCAACGGCCACTTCTATTCGCCGGTGGTCGACCCCGCCACGATCGACAGCGCGCGCGTCTGGCCAACGTATCCGCAAGTCCTCGGCATCGACTTCAACGATGCGTCCCACGAAGAGATTCTCGCGCACGCTTTCCCGCGCTTCATGCCGGACTACGACTATCCGGAGTCGCTCGAGGAGAACGAGGCGCTGACCGCGTTCTACACGCGCAATTCGCAGTTCAGCTGGCTCGATGCGCGCGCGCTGTTCGTGCTTTTGCGCCTATGGCGGCCGCGGCGCCTGATCGAAGTCGGCTCGGGTTTCTCGACGCTGCTCACTGCGGACGTGAACCGCCGGTTTCTCGACAACTCGATGCAGATGTGCTGCATCGAGCCCTACCCACGCGACTTCCTCCACAACGAACTGTCGTCGAATCTGCGCCTCGTCGAAGCCAAGGTTCAAGACGTCGCGCTCGCGGAGTTCGCGGCGCTCGAGGCCGGAGACGTGCTGTTCATCGACTCGTCGCACGTATCCAAGACCGACAGCGACGTCAATTTCCTCTACTTCGAGGTGCTGCCGCGCCTCGCGCGCGGCGTGCGCATCCATATCCACGACATCTTCCTGCCCGAGGACTACAAGCGCGAATGGGTGCTCGACGAGAATCGCAGCTGGAACGAGCAATACCTGCTGCGCGCGCTGCTGATGAACTCGACCGGCTGGCGCGTCGTATTCGGCTGCAACTACGCGTGCCTGCGCTTGCCGGATCTGCTGCGCACGGCGCTCGCTCATCCCAAAGGCGCGATCTACGGTGGCGGCAGCTTCTGGATCGAGAAGACGTGAGGGCAAGAAATCTGTGCTTCCGGCCGGCCAGACGGGCCCCGTAGCGAATGACGGATGGCGGCCTACTTCGGCATCTGATTTTTCCACCACGAGTCTGCAGACAAGCGATCATCGGCGACCAGAATGAAAAATATGGATATTGCTGAACTCTACTCGCGCTCAATTGCATTCAGCACGCGCATCGATGCGACAAAGCAGGAACTCGCGCCTGCGGAATTCGGCTGGTACCCGTATGGAACGCTGAACAACTTCGGCCTGCTCAATTCCCTGCTCACGGGCCCGAATCGGAATTTCATCGATCACATCGGGAAAGGGCTCATCGTGGATATCGGTGCGGCCGACGGGGATACGGCGTTCTTCATGGAATCCCTTGGCTTCACTACCCACGTTGCCGATTTCCCGCCGACCAACTTCAACAGTTGCCGAGGCCTGCGGCTGCTGAAGGAGAAACTCGGTTCATCGGTCGTGATCAAGGAGGTCGATCTCGACAAGGCCTTCGAACTTCCGGCCGCGCGCTACGAATTGGCGTTCTTTCTCGGCATCCTCTATCACCTGAAGAACCCGTTTCTCGCGCTCGAAACCCTCTCGTCGCAGGCGCGCTACGCATTCGTCAGCACGAGGGTGATCCGTTTCAACGCCACTTCAGCCAACGCGGGCGAGGGCGGTTTCAATAGAGAACGTGTTGATCTCGACAGCGTACCGGTCGCCTATCTCGTTGGCGAGGACGAATGTAACCATGATGCGACGAATTTCTGGATGTTCACCAACGCCGCGCTACGCAGGCTGCTTCATCGCACGGGCTGGGATATTCTGGACTACGCCAATTTCGGCAACACCGAGGACTCAGACCCCGCGACCGCGGCGGGCGATGAGCGCGCGTTTTGTTTCCTGCGCAGCCGGCGGATCTGAAAGACAGGTACTTCCGGCAAGGCGCGCTCAGGTGCGCGGGCCTCAGCGCGCGCGCTGTTCCTCGAGGGTCAGCGCGACCTTGTCGCGCAGGTACACCGGCAGCGCGAGTTCGGGCGCGAGCCCGGCGCCGCGCGCGAACTGCGCCTGCGCGAGGCGCAGGATCGCGTGCGCCCGAGGATAGCGCGCGCCGTCCGCGAATTCCGGTGCGGACGTCAGGCGCGCGAGCAGCGGCTCGCGATACGCGTCCCAGCCCGTGCCGACGACCGACCAGCACGGGCTGTCGGGCAGCGCGAGGTTCTCGGCGCGCCCGACACTCTCCGGACCGATCGGCTCGACGAGGCCGTCCGAACTGCGGCGGAACGTGCCCGCATAGACCTCGCCCATGCGCGCATCGATGACCGCGAGGATCGCGCCGTCGGCGCCGTGCTGCGCCGGCGCGTCGAGCGCGAGCGCGGCCAACGACGATACCGGCACGACCGTAAGATCGAGGCCGAGCGCTAGCCCCTGCGCGATCGAAATCGCGAGGCGCACGCCCGTGAACGCGCCCGGGCCGCGACCGACCGCGATGCCGGCGAGGTCGCGCCGGCGCAGGCCGGCTTCGGCGAGCAGCGATTCGATCATCGGCAGGATCAACTCGGCGTGCCGGCGCGGCGCGATCTCGCTGCGCTCGATCAGCAGGTCGCCGACGCGCAGCGCCGCGGAGCACGCTTCGGTCGCGGTTTCTATCGCAAGCAGGGCACGATGCATGGGTCTGGGGCGCTCGAGAGTCATACGGAAGGCGAAGGCGACGCCGCGCTGTAAGTATACCAATCCACTTTGCGGGTCACGTACATCAGCACGCCGACAACGACGAGCAGCGCGATCGCGCCCATCAGCAGCGAATACTGCTCGCTGACAACGAGTCCGTACAGCAGCGCGTAGACGAACGCGAGCGCGACGCCGAGCAGCGCGCCCGCGCGCCGCGCGCGCAGCACCGCCGCGGCATAGCCTCCGACCAGCAGCACGACCGCGGTCGCGGCGGCGAGGTAGGCGAGCGCGAAGCCGACCTGCTCGGAGAACGCGAGCAGGACCACGTAGAACGTCGTCAGCGCGAGGCCGATCAGCAGGTACTGCACCGGATGCACGCGCAGCTTGCGCAACACCTCGAACAGGAAGAACGCGATGAAGGTCAGCGCGATGAACAGGACGCCGTACTTGCCGGCGCGTTCGTTGCGCTGGTAGAGGTCGGCGGGCTGGTAGAGGCTCACGCCGAACGCGGCGGTCGCGGGATCGACGCCGCGCACGTCCTCCTGCCAGTGCTGGCCATAGCTGCGGTTGAGGTCGAGCACCTGCCAGTGCGCTTCGAATCCGTCTCCCTGCACGTGATGCTCGGCGGGCAGGAACGCGCCGTTGAAGCTCGGGTCGGGCCACGGCGCGACGACGCTCGCCTCGGTGCGCCGCGCGAGCGGCAGGAAATGCAGGCTGCCGGTGCCCGCGAGCGTCAGCTCGAGTTCGAACGCGTGCTCGCCCTCGTCCCACTGGGCGACGTCGATCGGCACCGCGATCGTGCGCAGCGAGCCGCTGCCGTCGCTCGACGGGCCGAACGCGAGCTGCCTGCCGTCGATGCGCAGCGCTGAGATCCTGCGGATGCCGCGCACGTCGGCGATCGGCAGGCGCAGCTCCGCGCGCTGCAGCAGCAGTCCTTCGGGCATGTCGGCGCCGCCACGCGAATCCGCGATCTGCGTGCCGAGCGCGCGCACGTCGGCGGCCTTGAAGCGTCCCGTGATCTTTAGGTCTGCCTCGTACACGGGCGTCGAGTAGATGCCGTAGCTGCGCGTCTGCGGTCGCATCGTCGCCGCGATCGACAGCTGGTCCGCGAGCAGTATCTCGGTCGACTGCTGGATCGCCCAGGCGTCGTTGACGCGGATGCGCGTATGGCGCGGGATCGCGAGCATCGGGCCGCCGACGTCCTGCGCGGCGCCCCAGCGTTGCGCGATGTCCGCGAGAGCACGCAGGCGCAGTCCGTTGCGTTCGCCGATCAGGCCCTGCACCTGACCGAGCGGGATCAGCATCAGCAACGCGAGAAATCCGATGCCGAGCACCTTGAGCGTGATCGACTGCTGCCAGCGTGCGAACATGATCGTCTCCTTTTCGATTCGTCGTCGCCATTGGGCGCGAACGAACGGGCAGCGATCGGACATGCCGAGGCAAATCGCTGACGCCGGCTGGCTTTTGCCTGACCGCGCAGGCACAATCCGCGCGCATGTTTCGACGCCTCGCGCCGCTGTTCAAACTCGTTGCGGCGATCCTCCTCACGCTGGTCCTCGCGGACGCTGTGGTCTACCGCAGCGGTCTCTATGCGCGCCTGATCGAGCCCGAATCGACCGCCGGAACGCTGCTCGGCGGCGTGCGCGCGGCGCGCCATTTCCGCGATCCCGCGCGCAAGAACGTCCTCGTGCTCGGCAACTCGCAGGTCGGCTTGGGCTTCTCGGCGCCGACCGCGGATGCCGCGAGCGGACGGCCGGATCTGCACTTCATCAACGCCTCGGTCGCCGGCACGTCGCCGCGCGTCTGGAATTACCAGCTGCGCGAGGCCGACCCCGAGGCGAACCGCTACGCCGCGATCGTGATGATGGTTGCGTACGACAGCTTCGGCCTACAGGTGGACCCCGCGAACAACCCGCTCGACACGAGCTACGTGACGCCGATCCTGCGGCTTTCCGATCTCGCGGATTTTCCCGCGTCGTTTCACGTCGAGGACCAGCGCGAGCGCGCGCGCCGGGCGATCCTGCTTCCGCTGCAGGCGCTGCACGAGGACGTGCGCGCGTTTCTCGCCAATCCGTTCGAGCGCCTGCACAAGGTGAGCAAGTACTGGCCCCGCTGGCTCGCGGACGTAGCCGAATATCGTGCACGAAACGAATCCGTGCCCGAACTTGCGATCGAACCGGACAGCGGCCAGCCACGCAGCTGGGAGAATTGTCCGGAAGACCTGCGCGGCGGCCTGCGCGACTACTTCGCGGCGTTGCACACAGGCAGCTACGCCACGCCCGCGTTGCAGGCAGCCGGTGATGCCTACCTGCGCGAGTGGGTCGGGCGGATCGCGTCGCGCTATCGCTCGAACGGCGTTCCGACGATCGTGTTCGTCGTGCCGCGCGGACCATTCCATCGGCAGCTCGCGCCGCTGCCCGTACCGAGCGGCGCGATCGCGTACCTCATCGCGCGTGGCGAGATACTCGCGCTGCCCGGCGACGCGTTCGTCACGCTCGAGCAGCCGCAGTTCTTCTTCGACCAGCTGCACATGAATCACGCGGGGCAGGAACGCTTCTCGGTACTCTTTGCACAGAAGATCGCGGCGCTGGTGGCCCACTGATGCTGTTCGACGCGCTGCCGTACTGGGTGTTCTTCGCGGCCGTCGTGCTGCTGCTCGGCGTGCTGCGGCCGCTGCACGGCAAGTGGATGCTCGTCGTCGCGAGCTACGTGTTCTATGCGTTCTGGGACGTGCGTTTCCTGCTGCTGCTCGGCGCGTCGACGCTCGCGAACTTCGCGTTCGGCCTGTGGATCGACCGCAGCGCAGGCCGATCGCGCCGGCGCGCGCTCGCGCTCGCGATCGTGTTCAACCTCGGCACGCTCGCGTTCTTCAAGTACTTCAACTTCTTCGCGGACACGCTCGCGGCACTGCTGCATCTCGATCCACACGCGCTGATGCTGCGCATCGTGCTGCCGGTCGGCATCAGCTTCTTCACGTTCGAGGGCATCGCGTATGCGGTCGACGTGTTCCGCCGCGACCTGACCGCGCGCCGCAGCCTGCCCGACTTCGCGCTGTTCGTCGCGTTCTTCCCGCACCTGATCGCAGGCCCGATCATCCGCCCGGTAAATTTTTTTCCGCAGGTCGGCCAGCCGCTGCGCCTCAGCAACGAAGATGCGCGCTGGGGCCTGCGCGAGATCCTCAAGGGCCTGTTCAAGAAGATCGCGCTGTCGAATCTCTATGCGCCTATCGCCGATGCGTATTTTCATGCGACGCCGTGGAACGGCGCGGGTGTGCCCGCGTGGATCGGCGTGCTCGCATTCTCGATGCAGATCTACTTCGACTTCTCGGGCTACACCGACATCGCTCGCGGCTGCGCGCGGCTGCTCGGCTTCCGCTTCCCGTCGAACTTCGAGCGACCCTATCTCGCGACCGACATCGCCGATTTCTGGCGGCGCTGGCATATCTCGCTGTCTTCGTGGCTGCGCGACTATCTCTATTTCCCGCTCGGCGGCAATCGCAACGGCGAGGCGCGCACCTGCGTCAACCTGATGATCGTGATGGGCCTCGGCGGCCTCTGGCACGGCGCGAGCTGGAACTTCGCGGCCTGGGGACTCTTCCACGGCAGTCTGCTGGTGATCCACCGCTACTGGCGCAAGTTCGTCGCCTTTGCAGGCATCGCTACCCGCGTTGATACGCCGGCGCTGCGCCCATTCTGGATCGCGTTGACGTTCGTTTGCGTGACGGTCGGCTGGGTGCCGTTTCGCGCACCCGATTTCATGGCGACGTGGCAGACGCTGCGCGCGCTCGTCGCGTTTCCTAACCTGCAACTCGCGATCGCGCACCCCGCGATCGTCGTGATCCCGTTGCTCGCGCTCGCGTTCTGCGCCGTCGATCGCGGGCGTCGCTGGCAGGACTGGCTCGTCGAGCGCGCGGGCTTCGGCGTCGCGGTCGGCGCGAGCGTAGCGGCAATCCTCGCGCTCGAGATCTTCGGCCAGATCGACGCGCAAATTCCGTTCGTCTATTTCCAATTCTAGAAAAACGGGGAAAAAAAAGCGGAGTTAAGGGTGCCTTCTCACGATCAAGCGGGCAGAACTCCCATTC
>JBDTYX010000058.1:0-16317 GCA_040005435.1 Rudaea sp.
TTCCGGGTCGTCCGCGTTCGCGTCGCTGCGGACGCCGCATCCAGGCGCGCTCGTCATCGGATGTTGCAAGATGTGGCGACGATTGCGCCGGGTTCCCCGCGGCGACGCGATCAAGCAGAATCGCTGCTCCCGCGGCAGCGCTGCGGAACGCGCCTTCACGACGGGAGGTTTCCTCTCGCGAGCGTCGGTTCGCGTCGGAGACTTCGCAGCGCAGCTGCGGGGTTACCCGCATCAAAGCGCGCTGAGGAACGCGACTAGGTCGCTCTTCTCGCGCGCGCTGAAGCCGACATTGAAGCGCGTGTCGTAGAAGTCGACGACGTCGCCCAGCGATGCGGCCATGCCGTTGTGGAAATATGGCGGGCGCGCAGCCAGCGCGCGCAGGATCGGCCCCTTGAACTTGCCGATGTCTGCCCACTTTCCGGTCAGCAGCGCGCGCCCCGGGTCCGTCGTCAGCACGGTCTGGCCGGTGACGTTGTTGCGCAAAGTATATAGGGGCATGTCCGGAGTGCGCCGCGTCGCATCGCTGACGCCGATGTTGATGGGTAGCGCAACCGAGTGATTGCCGACATTGGGCGAGTCGTGACAGGTAGTGCAGGTACCGGGGATCGTCGCGATGCCGAGTGCATCGTTGAGGCCGCCGACGCCAGAGATCAGGATTTGCTTGCTGTTGAATAGGGTCTGGCCGCGCGCGATCGCCGCGCGCGGGCCTCCGCCTGCGTTGTTGCGCGCGGGCATCCACGCATCGAAGAGCATCATCGCGGTCGGATTGAATTTTGCCGCAGTCGGATCCGCTCCGAGCACGTCGTTGATTCCGACGAAGAACGACTGATTCGCAAGTATGCGCGGCCCCCCAATCGCGTCGTCGTCGCTCAACATCCCGGCGTCGTTGTCGAACCACTGGGAGGTGCTGAGGCCCAGTTCGAATTCCACGATCTGCTGCAGCTGCGCATCGCTCGGCGACGCGGCGGCCTGCGCGTGCCCCGTGGTCGCGTCCATCGCCTGATGTTTCAGGCTGGCGAGAACGTCTCCGGCAGCGACACCCGCATCCATCGGCGGCAGGAACGCCGCATGCGTTTCGCGCCCGTCCCACATCATCGCGGTGAGGAAGCGCAGGTTGGTGGACGGCAGCGGGCGGCGGAACAGGGACAGTTCGCCGGGGCCCGCGAAGCCGTAGGGGTCGTCGACCGCGCTCAAGCTGAATTCCGCGTTCGCCGGAATTGGCAGGCCGATCCGAAGCACCGCCTTGCTCAGCAGCATGCTGTAGGCGCGCTTGCGCGCGTCGACGCTCGAGACGTTGGCCGATGGCGAATTCGACCCATCGTTGGTGCGGAACACCGGATCGGTACCCGCGGTCGCGGCGAAGCGTGCACGCATGTCCGCCGGCGTGATCGTCCACGCTTCGTCGGCGCGATGGCAGGTGCCGCATGAGCGACCGTTCGCTCCGAGGCTCTGGAAGAACGGATTGGTTGTATCGATGCTGCCCGCGGTCGTAACGGTCCTGACGACGCCGCTTGCATTTGCGGCGGTCAGCGGATTGTCGTTGGAATGATCATTCGCGTGGGCCAAGAGCGCATTCGAATCGGCATGGCTTGCCGATGAGGCCGCCTGTTCCGATTGCGCAAATGCCGGGCACGCGGCAGAGGCGAAGAGAACGCTGGAGATTACCAGACGCAATACGTAGTTCATTTCCAAATCCTCATTGGGAGCGGCGATGGCACCTTCAAGGAACACTGCTTTGCGAGCGTTTGCGACACGCATCGACGATCGCGCCGGTGCGCGTGGGCCCAGCCCCGAGCGCACGCCACGAGCAACAGCAGAGGGCCGTTCGAAAGCTTCTGTCGGCTGATGCGCATATGCTCGTCCCCCATCGCAGTGAGCTCAGGACGCGCCAGGCGCGCGTGTGCCGGTGTGCAGCGCCCGGCCCTATTAGGTCCGGGTCTATTCGATAGCTACGCAGCATGGCGGCGCATCCCATCATCCGGGCCTTCACGGTGAAGAAATGCCGCCCGCGGCCATTCACACGGACGCCGCGGCGTGTCGAGGGCTGGGCGATAGCGACGGCGAAGCGCGTGCGGGCTCTCGTATCGCCCCCCGCGCCGTTCGCGTTGCACAGGGCGGTCGCGGCGCGGTAGTCGGCCGCAGCATCGATGCTGCAATCCACGCGAGGCCTGCCTGACGGACGCTATGCGGTCGGTGGCGCTTGGGCGCGGAAATGCTGCGCCGCGACGTGCAATGTGAAAGATTTGTTACGACAATTCGGCCTACACAGCCTTCGGGCTTGTGGGGGAGGGTAGCCCGTCGCGAGCAATCGCGGCGGGCTTTTTCTTTGTGTGGCGGCCGCGGTCTGCGCGACGTTGCGAGCGTGGACGCGGGCCACCGTATTTCGCCGCGCCAGCGCGTACGCAGCGGCGCGCGCGGAGGGGGCGATCCGCGCACCGGTTCCCAATCCGCGCGTTTCAGCGTTAAATCCGTCGATGAATGCCCCGTTCGAGACGAGTAGTCTTGCCTCCGCACGCTACGCACAACTGCTCGCACGATGCCGCGAGGCCGGCGTAGCGCTGCACGATGACGTCGGTGTCGCCGAGCGCGTGCAGCGCGTCCTCGACGCGAGCGATTTCGCGTTCGACTGCCTGCGCCGCGAGCCCGAGCTGCTCAGCGCGCGCGGGCTCGCGTTGATGGCAAGCCCGCATCACGCCGATGCGCGCCGGCTCGAATTCCCCGCGGGAGCCGACGAAATCGCCGCCATGCGCGACCTGCGTATTTTTCGCCACCGCGAATCGGTGCGTCTGATCTGGCGCGACGTCAACGAACTCGATGCAGTCGAACAGACTCTCGCCGGCGCGACCGCGCTCGCGGAGGTGTGCCTCGCCGCCGCGCTCGGCCACGCGGAAACGACGTTTCGCGGACGCCACGGCACGCCTCGCGCGACGAGCGGAGAAGCGCAACGCCTCGTCGTGCTCGGCATGGGCAAGCTCGGTGGCGCGGATCTCAACTTCTCATCGGATATCGACCTGATCTTGGCGTTTCCGGAAAACGGTGCGAGCGACGGCGCGCGCAGCCTCGCGAACGAGACCTACTTCGCCAAGCTCGGTCAGCTGCTCGTCAAGCTGCTCGCCGAGATCACCGTGGATGGATTCGTCTATCGCGTCGACCTGCGGCTGCGTCCGTTCGGCAGCGCGGGCAGGGTTGCGCTGTCGTTCGCCGCGATGGAACAGTACTACCAGAGCGAGGGCCGCAACTGGGAGCGCTATGCATGGATCAAGGCGCGTCCGGTCGCCGGAGACATCGTCGCGGGCAAGCACCTGATCGAGAGCCTGCGTCCGTTCGTGTACCGGCGCTATCTCGACTACACCGCGTTCGCGGGGTTGCGCGAGATGAAGGGGTTGATCGACACCGAAGTCGCGCGCAAGGACCTCGAGCAAAACCTCAAGCTCGGCGCGGGTGGCATTCGCGAGATAGAATTCATCGTGCAACTGCTGCAGCTGATTCGTGGCGGACGCGAGCCGCAGCTGCGCGAACGCGGCCTGCTTCCGGCGCTCGCGGCTTGCGAGCGCCTGGGCGTGATCGGCGCGCCGCAGGCGCGGCGCTTGCGGGCCGACTACAAGTTCCTGCGCAGCCTCGAGAACCGCGTGCAGATGCTGCGCGACGAGCAGACGCACGAGGTTCCGGCCGATCCGGTCGCGCGCGAGCGCGTCGCACGCGCGCTCGGACGCGCGGGCGGCGATGCGCTCGACGCGGCGATCGCAACGGTGCGCGCCGACGTGTCTGCGATCTTCGCCGAGGTCATGGCCCCGCTGCAGGCCGACGCTCACGCGGAGTCGGCGGCCGCTTCGGCATACGTCCGCGCCGCGGCGGTCGGCGGTGGCGACGCGGCCGCGCTCACGACATTCGGCTTCAGCGACGTCGCGGGCATGCACGCCCGCGTCGTCGCTCTCCTCGCGAGCGCGAATGTGCGCGCGATGTCCGAGCGCGCGCGTGCGCGCCTCGAAGGCTTGCTGCCGGTGCTGATCGAGGAGGCCGGACGCTCTGCGGCGCCCGACATCTGTCTCGATCGGTTGCTGCGCCTGTTGCAGAGCGTCGCGCGGCGCTCCGCGTACCTCGCACTGCTCGAAGAGCAGCCGTCGACTCGGCGCAGGCTCGTGGCGCTGTGTGCGGACAGCGCCTTGCTCGCCGAGCGTGTCATCGCGCACCCTTTGCTGCTCGACGATCTTCTCGACGCGCGCCTCGAGACCGATGCGCCAGATCGTGCGGAGCTGCTCGCGACCGCGCAGCGCCGCCTCGCGAACGCCGCGGACGGCGATGCGGAGAGCCGCATCGTCGTCCTGCAGGAAGAGAAGAACAGCGTCGCGTTCCGCGTCGGCCTCGCCTATCGCAATGGCAATCTCAACGCGATCGCGTCGGCGCGCGGACTCAGCGTGATCGCCGATTTCATCGTCAGCGAGCTGCTCGCGATGGCCACTCGCGACGCACAGCGCCAATACGGACGCATCGTCCGCTCAGGCGAAGGCTGCGGCATCGCGGTGCTCGGCTACGGCAGTCTCGGCGGCGGCGAGCTCGGTTTCGCTTCCGACCTCGACCTCGTGTTCGTCTACGACGAGGCGCTGGCCCAGCGCGAGAGCGATGGCCCGCGCCCGCTCGACGGTGCGCGTTACTTCGCGCGCGTCGCGCAGCGCATGGTCCACTGGCTGGGCATGCAGAGCCAGGCGGGTCGCCTGTACGACGTCGACGTGCGCCTGCGGCCGGACGGCGGCAAGGGCCTGCTCGTCGTCAGCATGAGCGGCTTCGCCGAATATCAGCGCGGACGCGCGTGGGTGTGGGAGCAGCAGGCGCTCGTTCGCGCGCGCCCCATCGCGGGAGACGCCGGGTTGCTCGCGCGTTTCCAGCAGCTACGCCGCGACACGCTCGCACAGAAGCGCGTCGCCGCCGACGTGCTCGCGCAAGTCGGAACGATGCGCTCGCGCTGGCGCGCCGAGCGCGACCGCTCGAACACTCGTGTGTTCGATCTCAAGCAGGGCGCGGGCGCCTTGCTCGACATCGAGTTCCTGCTGCAGGCATTGGTGCTGATCCACGCGCACGAACATCCGCACCTGCTCGACAGCGGCAACACGGTGACGCTGATCGCGCGTGCGCGTCACGCCGGGCTGTTCGACGCACGCGCGGCGCGTGCGCTCGTCGACGCGCATGCCACGCTGCTCGCGCGCGCACTCGCGTGCACGCTCGACGCGCGCTCGCGTGTCGTCGAGCGTGACGCCGACTTGCGCAGCCACGCCGACGCGGTGCGCGCGATCAGCGCGGCGCAGGGACTCGCGTTCTAGGCGCCGCCCAGCGCGACCGCGACGTCGGCGCGTGTCGCCTCGAGGCGATGCCAGATCTTGCTCGCGACCGTGGCGATTTCGCGCAGCGGCGCGGGTTGCGTGATCGTTGCCGGGTCGACGCCGAGGTCGTGCAGCCAGCCCTGGCCGCGTAATTCGGCGTGGAAGGCGCGCAGCTTCGCCGGCGCCTGCGCAGGCAGCGCGCTGAACACCGGCGCGCCGGTCGCGCAGGCCTCGCTCAGCATGTTGACCGAGTCGGGCGTCACGACGATGCGGTCCGCGAGCGCGAGATAACCCGCATACGGATTTTCGCCGTCCTCGGCGCCGGCCCAGAAGCAAGTGCAGCCATTGCGGAACGCGGCGCGAAGGCGCTCGCGCCACGCGGCCGGCGTGCGTCGCGAGGTCGTGACGAGCATGCTGCCGCCGTCGCGCTCGCGCCATTTCTCGAGCTGCGCGACCAGCGCATCGAACCAGGCGTCATCGGTCGCGAGGTCCTTGCGCGGGCCGCCGATCAGAAGGGCGGTACGCGGGCGAGCGAGTTTCTCGAGCGTGACGAAGCGCGCCCTCGCGGCGACGAGCCACGCATCGTCCACGGGGTTCAGCGAGCCCATCGTCTGGATCACGTTGGCGCCTTCGAGTGCATCGTGACGCGGTGCGACGACGAGATCGTAGTTCGCCGTGTCGATGCGCGGGTCGAGGATCTGCACGACGAACGTCGCGCCGCCGCTCGCTTCGCGCAACGCGCGCGTCATCACCGCTGCCTGCCTGCCGCAGCCGATCGCGAGCGCGGGCCAGGGCTGGCTCAGCGCGCGCCACTGGCGCAACGGGACGGCGAATCGCGCCGCGCGCGCGAACTGCGGTCCAGACCAGCGCCACGGCGGTCGCAACGCGACGCGCTCGAGCGCAGGCGAGAGGCGCATCGCGGCCGCGAGTGCGAGTGCCTGACGCTCGTTACCGGCCGCGCCATCGGTGATGACGACGACGCCTACGGCGCGGGAGGTGGCGGTCGGTACGGATCGATTCACCCCGCGATTGTAGGGGTTGTGCGCCTGAGTGTTCTATTGGTGCACACAATCGCGGCTTGAGGCGCGCTTATACTGCCCTCAACATATGGCAACGGCGATCGCGAACGCCGCTTCCCAACCGCACTTTTCGTGCTCACGCCATACCGCGCTGCGGGCCCGATGGGTCCACCTCCGTGCCAATCAAAGGAATCGAATCGATGAAGCGTCTCGCCCTCTCCCTATTGCTTCTTGCCAGCCTGCCGGCATTCGCCGCCGAGAAGTACACCGTCGACCCCGGCCACACCGTGGTCACGTTCGGCTGGAATCACTTCGGCTTTTCCAATCCGACCGCGCGCCTCGAAAAGGTAGACGGTACCCTCATGCTCGACACGGCCGATATCACGAAGTCGTCGATCACGATCACGCTGCCGCTCGACGGACTGCATTCGGGTGTCGACAAGCTCGACGAGCATCTGAAGTCGTCCGACTTCCTCGACGCCGCGAAGTATCCAAACATCACGTTCACGAGCACGAAGGTCGAGAAGTCCGGTGCGGATGCGCTCAAGGTCACCGGCGACCTGACCGTGCACGGCGTGACCAAGCCTGCGATCCTCAACGTGAAGATCAACAAGATCGGCCTGTTCGAGATCCCGGCGATGAAGGTCAAGATGCAAGCAGCGGGCTTCGATGCGGAGACCGTCATCAAGCGCTCGGACTTCGGCGTCAAGAACTATGTGCCGGCCGTAAGCGACGATATCCCGGTGCACATCACGCTGGACGCCAAGCAGCCGGCCAAGCCGTAAGTTCGAATTTGGAGCGATGCGACGAAGCGCCCGGTATCCCCGGGCGTTTTCGTTTGTGCGGCGTGGCGAATGATCGCGCCGCGACGGCGCGAGGGCAGCGCTGGCGCAAGCCCCGCCTGGCGGTGTGGCGCGTGGCGCTTGTTCCGCTGGCCGCAATGAATTTCTGGCGCCGCGCGAGTGGCCCGTGCGGCAAGCAGGCGTTGCCGCAGGTTAGACCCGTTCGCGCAGCGCGGATCCCGTGAGCCGGACTTCGCGCTGCACTCGCGCGGAGCGCGTCAGCCGTTCTTGACGCCCTGGTTCTTCAGCGCTTCGAGGCCGGAGAGATTGACGCCGCCCAGCGCGGCCTTGATCGCGTCGACATTGGCGGCACGCTGGCCCTTGACCGCGACCACGAAACGGTCGCCCAACACGATCGTGTATTCGCCGCTGCCGTCCTTGTCCCAGCGCTCGTGGATCAAGCGACCGTTCTGGTGGTAGGTCTTCTCGTAACCGTGATCGGATTCCTTCTCTTCCTCGACGTTCGCGAAGCCGGCGAGGGCCATCAGACCCTTGGCGCCGCCCATGTCGGAGACCGTGAGCTCATAGCTCGGGCCGCCCTCGGCGTTGCCGCTGTAGTTTGCGGTTGCGGTCGACACCTGCACGCCGATCGGCGCCTGCTTCTCGACGCTCAGGCTCTTGCGCGGCAGGCCCGCCAGAACATCGGGCACGAACGCCTTGAGTGCTTCGGGTGAGAGCGCCTCGACTTGGCTGCCACCGCCGAGTACCGCGCCGATCATCTGCCCCGCGGCAGCCGCCTGTGCATTCGTATCGCCGGACTTCTTCGCGGCGTCCATCTTCTTGCCCGCCTCTTCCGCGCGCTGGCCGATCGCCGCGAGCGCCCCGAGCGCGCTGTTGTTGTCTGGCGTGAACGTCGTCGAACTGTGCATGTTCGCGCCGCTCATCGCTCCCGCGGTGTAAGCGCCGACTCCGGAAACGACGCCGACGATCGCCATGAGTACCCAGCTCAGCAGGATCGCGATGATGATCGTCACCGCGGTGTAGCCGCCGGCCTTCTCGGGCGGGCACTGCATCGTGTTCGGCAGGCCGAGATAGATCTGATAGATGCAGTAGATGCCGGCCGCGAGCATGATCAGCCAACCCAGTCCGGGCAGCAGATAGAAGACGCCGGCGACCCAGCTGGCGGTGTAGCCGTAGGCGGCCGTCTTGAGCGCCTGCACCTGGTTCTTCTGTCCGCCGAACGTCGGCGCGAGGAAGTCGATGATCAGGCCGACGAGGAACGTGATGCCCAGGGACACCGCGTAGGTGAGGATCATCTGGGTCACGCCGGTGAAGAAGCCGACGCGCATCGTGCCGACGAACGGGACGCTCATCCCGAACACCGTCATCTTGATGAATCCGCAGACCGCGGGAATCGCTGCGAGGATCAGGATGTAGTTCGTGTAGAGGCTGGCGACGGTCTCGGGCTCAGCCGCGATGACCGGCCACTCGGTCTTCGGAGTCAGCAGGATATTTTTGACGCGGGCGATGATCTTGTTGAAGTCCACAACTACTCCCCTCAAAGGATGTGATCGAAAGATCCTAGCGGCTGGGTCAGTTAGCGAAGTGTGGCCGTGCACAAATCGCAAGGGTGCGCTGATTCTCAGTTTTAGGCGTACCGACTGCAAGCCCGAGCGTAGCGCACTATCGCAGTAAACGCGCCCCGTTGCGGCTATTTTGCTAGAATTTCGCCAATCGCCCGAAAACGCGGCGTCCGCTCCGGAAACAAACGCCCATGGCCATCGTCGCATCGCTTCCCTCTGCGGCACTGCTTCCTGCGAATACCGAGAATCGTTACGTGGTTCGGCACAGCGATCTGCCATTGTCCTGCCCAATGCCCGGGATGCTGCTGTGGAATTCCCACCCGAAGGTCTATCTCGCAGTCGAGGCCACCGGCAGTGCCAAGTGTCCGTATTGCGGCGCCGTCTACGTCCTCGAGGATTGAGCCGCCGCCCGCCCGTCGCGGAGACACGTTGAACGCCGCGCGCAAACTCACCGTCATCCAACTGCTGCCCGCGCTCAACGCGGGCGGCGTCGAGCGTTCGACGCTCGAGATCGGCGCCGCGCTGGTGGCCGCGGGACATCGTTCGATCGTCGTCTCAGCGGGTGGTCGCCTCGTCGAGACGCTCGGCGCGCAGGGCAGTGAGCACATCGCGCTCGACATCGGGCGCAAGTCGCTCGCGACGCTGCGCCACGTCGGCAATCTGCGCCGGCTGTTCGCCACGATCGAGCCCGACATCGTGCACGCACGCTCGCGCCTCCCTGCGTGGATCGGCTGGCACGCGTTGCGCGGCATGCGGCGCACGCGAGCGCATTTCGTCACCACGGTGCACGGCCTCAATTCGCCCGGGCGTTACAGCGCGATCCTGACCCGCGGCGAGCGCGTGATCTGCGTATCGAACACGCTGCGTGATCACGTCGTCGCGCATTATCCGGACGTCACGGCCAGGATCGAGGTGATCCCGCGCGGCATCGATGCGGCGGAGTTCCCGCACGGATTCGCCGCAGACGCGGAGTGGCGATCCCGTTTCGCCGCCGAGTTTCCGCAGCTGCAGGGCGGCCGGCTGCTGCTGCTGCCCGGTCGCGGCACGCGCCTCAAGGGCCACGTTGATGCGGTCGAGTTGACCGCGACGCTGCGCGCGCGCGGCGCCGACGCGCGCCTGCTGCTGCTCGGCGCGCGCGAACCCGGTCGTGAGGACTACATCGCCGAAATCGAGGCGCTCGCGCGTACGCGCGGCGTCGCGAATGTCGTCGCGATTACCCCGCCGCGCGCCGACGTGCGCGCGATGTACGCCGCCGCGGATCTCGTGCTGCAGCTGTCGCGTCAACCCGAGTCCTTCGGACGCACGGTCGTCGAAGCGCTGTCGATCGGGCGCCCGCTGCTCGGCTATGCTCACGGCGGAGTCGGCGAACTGCTCGCCGAACTCTACCCCGAGGGCGGCGTCGCGCTCGGCGACCGCAACCAACTTGCCGAGCGCGCGGCGCTTCTGCTGCATTCGCCGCCGCCGGTGACCCCGGTACTCGGCTATCGTCTCGCCGACATGCAGGCCCGCACGCTGCGTCTATATGCTTCGATCGCGGCCGGGACGGGCGATGCCGCGCAGCTACAATCGCGGCCTGCCTAGAATCCGGACCGACGCCTTGTCTTCCTCCCTTCGCCTGACGCAGTCGATGCGCGAGAACGCTTGCGCCGTGCTCGTCGTCGGCGTGATCGCGCTGCTGCCGGTCGCGCGCAGCGCTGACGCGCCGCTCGCGATCGCGGCGTTCGTCGGCGTGGTCCTCGCCTGGCGGCTCCGGCGAGACCTTGCCGCCAATCGCGGGTTGCGCCTCGCGCTGCTGCTGTTCGCCTGCTACTGGCTGCCCGCGTTGATCTCCGCGCCCGATTCCGTATCTGCCGCGAAGTCGTGGAGCACCGTGCGCGACCTGCTGCGCTTCCTGCCATTCGCCGCATTCGTCTGCCTCGCGCTGCGCCGCGCCGATCTCTGGCCACGCATCGTTTTCGCGACAGGCGCGATCGTCTCGCTCTGGCTGATCGATGCATGGGTGCAGACATTCACGGGATACGGCATCGCGGGCGCTGCCGAGAAGGAGCGGCTTTCGGGCATCTTCGGCGCTGGCAACCTCAAGTTCGGGCCCGTGCTCGCGGTGCTCGCGCCGTTCGTGCTCGGCGCGGCGCGCGACGCGTTCGGCCGGCGCGGACTCGTCGTCGCTTTCTTCTTCTTGCTCGTGCCGGTGCTGCTCGCGGGCTCGCGCGCCGCATGGCTCATGTTCGCGCTCGTCGTCGCGGTGTTCGCGTGGCGCGAGGCGAGGTCGCCGTGGCGCTTCATAGGTTGGAGTGCGGGTGCGGCGGCGTTCGGATTGCTCGCGGCGGTCGTCGCGCTGCACGATTCGCGCGCGTTCACAGCGCGCATCGACCGCAGCCTGCTCGTGCTGAACGGGTCCGAGCAGGCGGTCGACGAAGCGAGCGCGGGCCGCGTGCGCATCTGGAGCACCGCGGCGCGCATGAGCGCCGCGCATCCTGTCAACGGCGTCGGCGTGCGCGCGTTTCGCTTCGCGTATCCGGGCTACGCTGGCGCCAACGACAACTTCGTTGCCGCGGACGGCGACGCGGGCGCGTCGCATGCGCACCAGATCGTGCTCGAGGTGCTGAGTGAAACCGGCGTCATCGGACTCGCGTTCTGGCTCGCGGGCGCGTTTTACGCGCTGCGCGCCTGGAGGCGTGCCGATGCGGCCGCGCGTACGCGTGCGGCCGCGCCGGCGCTCGCGCTCGCCGTCATGACGTTTCCGCTCAACACTCATCTGGCCTTTTACTCGGCCTGGTGGGGACTGCTGTTCTGGTGGCTGCTCGCGCTGTATTGCGCGGCGCTGTACGCGGACGACGGCGAGCGCCGCGATGTCGCGTGAGCCCATCGACGACAAGGCGGCCGCGGGCGGCCGCCCACCAGCGTCCCTCGCCCGCGCAGCGGGAGAGGGGGAGGCCGCTCGCGACGCGGGCGGTGGGGTGAGCGAAATAGCGGCGGGCGCTGGAGTGAGGGAAGCATCCACAATCGCGTCACCAGCGTCCCTCGCGCGCGCAGCCGGAGCAGAAGGCGCCGCCCGCGACGCTCGTGCAGGCGTGAGGGAGCCCGCGCGCCTGCCGCTGTCCGTCGTCGTCACGACGCTCGACAACGCGGCGACGCTCGAGCGTTGCCTTGCGAGCGTCTATTGGGCAGACGAGATCGTCGTGCTCGATTCGGGAAGCCAAGACGCGACGCTCGACATCGCGCGCGCGCACGGCGCACGCATCTGCGTCGAGCCGTTCAAGGGCTATGGCGCGCAGAAGCAAGCCGCGATCGACAAGGCCAACCACGACTGGGTGCTGCTGCTCGACGCGGACGAGTCGCTCGGCGCGCGCGCGCGCGAGGTGATCGGGCGCGCGCTCACCGCGCCTGCGGTCGCAGGCTACCGCCTGCCGCGCCGCGAGCAGATGTTCTGGACGTTCCAGCACGCCTGGTCGTGGACCAATGCGCATCTGCGCCTGTTCGATCGTCGGCGCTGCCGCATGAATGATGTTCCGGTGCACGCAGCGCCACAGACCGACGGACCGACGCGCACGCTGCGCGGCGCGGACTTCGTGCACCACGGCGAGCCCGACATCGAGACCAAGGTCGGGAAGATCAACGCGTATTCGACGGGCCTCGTCGCCGACAAGCTGCGCAGGCGGCAGCGCTTCCTCGGCGTGCGCATGCTGTTTTATCCGCCGCTGTTCTTCGTGCGCCAGTATGTCTTCAAGCGCTATTTCCTCAACGGCTGGGCCGGCTTCATCAGCGCGGCGACCGGCGCGTTCTACGTGTTCTTGAAGTATGCGAAGGTCTACGAAGCGCGGCGTGCGAAGCGCGCCGCACAGGACCGCGACTGAGCGCGCGCCGCCGCCTCACTCGTTCGGTTTGCGCAGCAGGCTGAGCGCCATGCCGCCGATCAGCGCCGCGGCGCCGACCAGCACGAGCCAGAGCAACCAGGTCCGCCAGTCGCGGATCGGTGAAGGCGCAGCGGCCGGCGTCAGTGCCCGCTCGCCGCCCAGTTCGGCGCGCGCGCCGAGTGCCGCGAGCGGTGGCTGCCAGTCGTTGCCGAGGCGCGTGCGCAGGTGCGCGAGCGCCGTATCGAGTGGATAATCGCCGCGCAGCGTGCGCGCGCTGCCCGCGACGAGGCGATAGGGCCCGCCGCCCTGGGTCAGGAAGACGAAGCGATCCTGTCGCCAGGCGACGCTGAGCGCCGGGGCGTGCGCGAGCGGCGTCGACGACTCGACGCGTAATTCGCGAATCCGCGGTGCCGACGTCAAGTCGAACTCGCCGTTGTCGACGGCCGAGTCGCCCTGGCGCAGGCGGAACGCGACGAAGCTGCCGCGCGACATCCATGACGCGGCGGCATCGTACGGCTCGCGCACGCGATTGAGCACGACGATGCGCGCGAGCGAGTTGTCGTCGGCGAGCGTCAGTCGCAGCGCTTCGATCGCGAGTGGCGCGGGCAGGTGGTAGCGCCACGCGAGTCCGTGGGTCCGCGCCGCGAGCGGGGATGCGCCGGAGAGCTGGCGGTCGTCGCCGCCATCCGGCGTCGCATCGGTCCAGACGCGCGCGGCGCGCTCGGGGCTCGAGAGCGCCTGCATGCGCGCCGAGACGCGCAGCTCGCGCAAAGCGACGCCGTCGTCGAGCCGACGCAGGCGCAGGTAAGGCGCCCGTGCGCCGCGCAACGCGATGTCGTGGCGCTCGATCACGTTGTCGCTCTGCGCGAGGCGCAACACGGTGGCGTTGTCGGCAATGGTGTGCCAATGCTGCAGGTCGTCGCTGCCCTCGATTGCGAACTGCGCGCTGACGTTCGCATCAACGTTGGTCCAGTCGAGCACGAGACTCGTGATCGGCTCGCGCAGCGCACTCGCGTCGACGAGCAAAGCATGCGCGCGACCCGCATCGACGGTCGCGGCGGGTGCCCGGATCGCGTCGCCGGCGGGCGGCACCGGTGTCGGCCCGGCGAGCTGCGTGTCGAGACTGCGCAGGCGTCCGTCGGCGCCGCGTTCGATACGCAGGCGGATCGTCTCGTCGCCATCGCCGGTCGCGGCATCGACGGGCAGCGCGAACACCGGCAGAGGCGACAGCGTCTCGCGACTCGTCGCCGCAGCGTCGACGCGCGCGGCCATCGGCACCGGATCTCCCGCGGCGTTGAGCACGGCGATGTCGCGCAAATCGGCGCGCGTCACCGCCGCGTAGACCTCGGGCGTGAGTTCGACCTGCCATGCGGCGCTGTCGCCCTGCGTGTGCAACGGCCAGGCGTATGCATACTCGTCGCTGTCCGCGGCGTACACCGAGGCGGTCGTGAGGGCGAGGCCGAGCGCGAACACAAAGCGCAGCATCATGCGTTTGCTCCCGCGGTGACGTTGCGTGGCGGCACCGGCGCGAAGTAGCCCACGGCGACGAGCAGCACGCCGACTATGAGCACGCCGATGATCGCGGGCAGGTCGTGCAGGAACTGGCGGTCGACGAGCAGCAGCTTGATCAGCACCACGCCCATCAACGCGGCGCCGCCGAACCAGACCGCGCGCGAGCCGCGGCGCTTGCCGAGCAGCATTGCCGCGATGCCTGCGAGCGTCCAGGTGATCGACAGCGCCGCCTGCGCGAGCGGCGAATCCCACAGCGCACCGCCCCACGGCACGCCGCCGTAGAAATGCACCGCGCGCAACGTGATCGCCGTCAGCAGCACGACGCCGGCGAGTGAGAGTGCGCGCGCGCGCAACTCGGCGTCGAACACCGCTCCGCCCTCGCTTCCGGTCTGCTTGAACCACGCGAACAGCAGCAGCAGATAGCCGACCTGCGCGAGCTCGAGTGGGTTGAGGATCGGAAAGTAGGGCAGCGGCGCGGGGTCACCCGCATGCGACAGGCCGAGCAACCAGCATAGGCCGAGCACCACCGCGAGGCTCGCGAGCAACGCACGCCGCGATGGCTCCGCGGCGTTGGCGAGCGGCCAGCGCGCGGGCGGGTTGCGACGCAGCGCAAACCAGAATAGCGCGGCGAGCGGCGCGAGCGACGCGAGCGCGACCCAGATATCGCCGAGCGCGAAGTGGCGCCAGACGACGTGACCGAATTCGGTGGCGAGCAGTAGCGCGCAGGTCCACAGGAAGACGAAGTGCGCGATCGCGAGACCGCGTTCCGCGCGAGCGGTGAGGATCGCGAGAACGCGCAACGAGGCGCCGAGCCAGAACGCCCAAGCGGCGATCGCCCAGTGCTCGAGTGGCCCGTCGTTTGCGTCGGCGGTGAATCCGATCAGCGGCAGTGCGAGTGGGAACATCGCGAGCGCCGGCCAGGCGCATTCGCGCCAGTCCCAGCGGCGCAACAGTTCTGCGGCCACGAGCCCGCTCGCCGCGATCAGCACGAGGCTGAAGTCGGCCTGCAGCGAAAACGGCGCAAAGCGGCGGATCTGTTCGCCGAATGCGAACCATAGCCACAGCCATCCCCAGAGGAAGAATGCGACGGTCTCTCGGCGCTGCGCGCGTGCGAGCAAGCGTGCGCTCGCGAACGCCGCGAACGCGATGATCGCGGCGCTGACGAACGCGCCGTTGGCGATCGCGTAATCCGCCTGCGCGCCCGGGTATGCCACGAGGAACGCGAACGCGGCTGCGGCCTGTAGAAAGTAGCCGATCCACTGCGGCAGCTGCCGCGCCTGGCGCAGGCCGAGCCAGACGAGCGCGGCACCCTCGAGCGCCCACGTGCACGAAGTCGAACGCGCGGACAGCGCGAGCGGCACAGCGAGCGTCGCGAATCCGATCGCGAGCAACGCGTGCGACTGGCCGAGCAGGGTCAGCTTCCAGCGGCGCAACTCGAGTGCTGCAAGCGCCATGTAGATCCCCGCGGCGCCGATCGCGGTCCAGGCCAGCGGCAGCCGCGCGTGCTCGAGCAGCGCGACCTGCAGCGCGAACGCGATCAGCGGCGTGCCGAATACGAGCGTGCCGTCGACGAGGTCGCGCCGCTCGGGCGCCTGGCGCAGCGCGTACAGCACCGGCAGCAACAGGTAGAACGCGAAGAACAGCAGCAGGAAGGGTTCGGTGCTCGCGAACAGCTCGGGTCGATACGACAGCGATCCCCAGAGCGCGCCGATGCCGAACGTGAATGCGAAGCCGATCAGGTTGAGCACTCGCCACGGCTTGATCCACGCGATCGCGAAAACCGCGGCATTGAGCACCGCGTAGTAGGCGAACAGCGCGACGTGGTTGCCGCTGCCGGTAGAGATCAGGATAGGCGCGAGGAAGCCGCCGACGATCGCGAGGACGGCCAGCGCCATCGCGTCCTGGAGTACCGCGAGCATCGCCGCGCCCGCGACTATCACGACGAGCAGGCCGAACGCGAGGCCAGCCGGCAGCAGCGCGTAGAGTCGGTAGGCCGCGAATACGGTGAGGATCAGCACGCCGATCGCGCCGCCCTGCAGGCTCAGCGCGAAGTTGCGATGCGAGTCGCGCTTGCGCCACGCGAAGACGAGCCCGGCGAGCGCCACGAGCGCGATGCCGGCCAGGCGGAACTCCATGCTCACGTGCAGCCAGCCCTGGTCGGCGGCGTACTTGAGCAGCGCGGCGACGCCGAGGAACAGCACGATCACGCCGACCTTGACCGGCACGTTGCCTTCGGTGAACCAGCGCCGGAT
>JBDTYX010000234.1:0-4803 GCA_040005435.1 Rudaea sp.
GGTTTCGCGAGATCGGCGGCTTCGTCCGCGAAGTGATGTGGGACGGCATCGACGGCCACCGTTGCCGCATGCTCGGCTGGCTGGCCTGCAGCTGGGACGATCCGGAGCTTCGATTCGTCCACCTGCGGCCGATGGGCTCGAGCCAGTCCGGCATCTACAAGGGTCGGATGCGCCACGGCTCTGGCCAGTACTTCATGGGAACGGGCTTCCTCTACATGCTTGCCAACGCGATCAACCGACTCAATGAAAAGCCGGTCGTGCTCGGCAGCCTGGCGATGCTGTGGGGCTGGATCAAGAGTGCCCTGCGGAGAGAGCCACGTTACGGCGAGCCCGGGTTCCGCCGCTTTCTGCGCAGCTATCAATGGCGGGCCTTGCGCGTCGGCAAGAAGCAGGCGATCGCCGAGCTGGAGCAGTCCGCAGGGGGGGCGGCGCGTTGACGCCGGATTTCGATCGCAAGGTGTATTGCCTGTTCGGGTTGCCGTTCGACGCGATCGGCATGGACGCCGCGGCTGGCGCGCTCGTCGCCGCGGTGCGCACACGCACACCTTGTTTCGTCTCGACGCCGAACCTGAACTTCGTGATCGCCGCGCAAGGCGATGCCGGTTTTCGCGACTCCGTGTTGCACAGCGATCTGAGCGTCGCCGACGGCATGCCGTTGGTGTGGGTGGCGCGCCTGCTGCGCATCCCGCTCGCCGAGCTGGTCGCCGGATCGGCGCTGTTCGAAAGGTTACGGGCGGCGCAAGGCGAGCCCATCAAGGTGTTCTTTTTCGGCGGCCCCGACGGGGTCGCCGAGCGGGCGTGCGAGCGGCTCAATGCCGTTGCGGGCGGGCTTCATTGCGTCGGCTTCGAGGCGCCGGGGTTCGGCACGATCGAAGCGATGAGCGGCGAAGACCGGATCGCCCGCATCAACGCGAGCGGCGCCGAATTCTTGATGGTTTCTCTGGGCGCGCGCAAGGGGCAAGCGTGGATCGAGCGCAATCGCGAACGGCTGCTTGCGCCGCTCATCAGCCATCTCGGTGCCGTCGTGAACTTCGTGGCCGGAACGGTGGCGCGAGCGCCGAACTGGATGCAACGAACCGGACTGGAATGGTTGTGGCGCATCAAGGAGGAGCCGAAACTCTGGCGCCGCTATGCGGTTGATGCCGTGGCGTTCGTTCGCCTGCTCGTGATTCAGGCACTTCCATACGCCGTGCACATCCGCCGCGGCACGCCGACGACCGCGCAGCTCGGCGCTGCGAAAGTCGAAACGCGGCACATGGCGGAGGGGATGGAGATCGAAATGCACGGAGCTTGGAGCGCAATCAATGCGTCGCCATTGCGCGAAGCCTTTCGCACGGCCTTCGCCGACGCCTCGTCGATTCGGGTCGATCTCGGCGGCGTCACGTCTGTTGATGCGGGTGTCGTCGCCCTGCTCGCCCTGTTGCGCGCGGCCTGCGATCACGATGGCCGTGCTTTCGAGACGACCGCTGTGCCACGCGCCATTCACCGCACCTTTCGCTACTGCGGCGCCGGCTATGCGCTCGAAACGCTGCCACAGCGGCCTCGTCTCCCTCAGGGCGAAAGTCCCCGATGATTGCGGCCAACAGCGCTGGTGCGAACGAACCCGGCGACGGCTACACGGCGTACCGCCAGCGCCGCCATTTCGGATCGCTCGATGGCCTTCGCGCGCTGAGCGTGATCGCGGTCGTGTGGCACCACACTGTCGGCCACGACCCGTCGTTGCCGGCCCTGTTCGGCACGGGCGCGCAGGGCGTTACGCTGTTCTTCGCGATCAGCGGGTTTCTGATCGTGACCCTGTTGCTACGCGAGCAAGAGGAGCGCGGCTCGATCGACCTGCGGGCGTTCTACATGCGCCGCGCGTTGCGCATCTTTCCGCTGTATTTCACGGTGCTCGCGCTCTACCTGGCGCTGGTGCTCGGGCTGGAGCGGCATACCTCGGCGGGCCGTGAGTTCCTGATCAATCTTCCCTTCTTCCTCACCTACACCTCGAACTGGTTCGTCCTGCTCGAAGGGCGCGTGATCTTCTATTTCGCATGGTCGCTCGCCACCGAGGAGCAGTTCTACCTGGTATGGCCGTGGGTGCAGCGATACGTCTCGCCGAAGCGAGCCCTGGCGGTAATGCTTGCGATCGCGCTGGCGGTTGCGCTCGTGCAGCAATACGGGGCCGGCGAAGCCGCCACAGATGGCAACCTCGGGCGCCGGATGATCGAAAGCATTTCGCTGGCGATCTGCTTCGGCGTGGTGCTGGCCCACCTGCTGCACCGGCAACGCAGCTACGAGGCATTGCAATGGTTGTTTCGCTGGCGAGGCAGCAGCGCGGTGTGGGCGATTGCCGTGCTCGGCCTCCTGCAATGGCAAGCACCGGGCTTTGTGGTCCAGCTGGCCATGGCGCTGCTCGTTGGCGCTTGCGTGTATCGCGAGGATCATGCGCTGGCGCCTCTCCTTCGATGGCGCGCCCTTGCGGCAGTCGGCGCCACGAGCTATGGCGTGTATCTGTTGCACATGCTCGTCAAGAACGTGGTCCTCAAGGCGCTTGCGCCCCTGGGCCTGCAAGGTAACAGCTGCCTCGTGTTCGTTGTCACGCTCACGGCGACCATCGCGGTTGCGCGTATGAGCTTTCGCTACTTCGAATCGTATTTTCTGCGCCGCAAGTCACGCTACGAACGTTCGATGCGTGCCTCGCGATCCTCGGTCGCATTGCCGTAGCAGCGCGGGCGAGTTACGCCTGGTCGCATTTTCGCGCCCTGATCTCGACTCTTTCGCCTCAAGGCTTTCTAAGATTCTTCCGATAGCAGCGGCAGGCCTCCATCAGGTGGCCGCTTGCCCATCACGTGCCTTCTTTGCCAACCTCCACCGGACACTGAGACGAATGTTTTTGCGGATCACCGTTGCTCTTCTTCTTGCCGCGAATGCCGCCACCCTTTCAGGTTGCGGCGGAGGCCACGGAGCGGAGGATCCCGCGGCCATCGTCGCGGCAACGCCGCCCACGACTTCGGCGCCGTCCCCAACCGCCCCTCCTCCTGTCACCGTCACTCCGTTGCCGCCGCCGACGGCCACCCCCGCGCTCGGCGTCATCGATGTGGCGTGGGTTGCGCCGACCATCAAAGCCGACGGAACGCCGCTCGACGATCTCGCCGGATTCCGTATCCTGGTGGGAACTTCCAGCGGTACGTACACGTCCTCTGTGACCGTTGCCGACCCGACCGCGACCACGTTTCCCCTCGTTGATCTGCCGCCCGCCAACTACTATGTAGTGGTCGTTGCCTACGATGCGGCGAACAACGAGAGCCTGCCGTCGGCGGAAGCCTCGAAGGCGATTCGCTAGCGCAACAGCAGCCGACGCCCGCAGACCACACCTTGACCGAGGCCGCATCGCACGCGGACCTTTGGAAAAATTCCGGAGATCTGTCATGAATTTCCCGTTGCCCGCCTTAGCGTTGGCCGCGATCGCAGCTTGCGCCAGCCCCGACGCCCTGGCGACCGACTACTACCTCTCGGACTGCCAGGCTGGTGCCGCAGCGAGTTGCGTCGCAGGGAGCCCCACGAACGACGGGCTCAGCGCGGCTCGACCGAAACGGCTGGCGTCCCAACTTCCCCCGCTGCAGGGCGACGATCGAGTGCTGTATGCAAGAGGCGGAGCCTGGATCGACGCGGGCATGGGCATCTACATTCCGACGGCCTCTGCCAATCATCCAGTGACGTGGCAGGACTACATCCCACCGTGGGGAAGTTCGGCAAAACCCATCCTCATCGAGTCGCGTAGCGGGCGCTACTTGTTCAATATCAGCGACGGCGGCATCAAGGCTGCCGACGGCGGCTACGTCGTAAGCAACTTGGATTTGCGCGGCGGCGGCAAAGGGGGCGGCGAAGCCGCAATCTTTCTCTACTACGCAGTAAACGACGTCGTGATGGAAAACCTCGACATCAGCGGCTTCAACGTCGGCGTCTATGCGGCGCACAACCCAGACGTTTCCGGCGGTTGGGAGAACTATCGCGTCACGCTACGCAACTCGCACATTCACGGCAATGTTTCCTTCGGTTGGTTGGGCGGCGCCGAAACGCTGCTGATCGAGAACAATAGCTTCGACCACAACGGCACACGCATCATGTTCGATCATGACGTGTACTTGTCGACGGTGACGAACGGCATCGTCCGCGGCAATTCCATGTCGTACAGCGTACTTAACGCGAGCGGTCAATGCTCCGGCAGCGTGATCGTCGCGCATGGCGCGGTCAAAGGGCTGACGATCGCGAACAACAAGATCTTGCAGCAGGCAAGCGTTGCGCAGTGCTACGGGATCGAGTTGTCCGGGGGCTACGACGCGACCCTGCCTGGCGAGTACTTTCACGACGTTCTCATCAGTTCGAACACCATCGTCAACGTCGGGTATGTAGGAATCGGTCTGCGCGGCTGTACTCGGTGCGTGGTCGAAGACAACCAATTGGTCTGGACCGGCGGCGGCGGCAGCCAAGGCATTTCGATGTACGTCAATAACCCCGGCTCCAACGACGAGCTCGGCACGGCCCTCACCATCCGAAGCAACTCGATCTTCATGCAGGACGCAAGCGGCAGCCCTGGGATCATCCGCCTGCTGAACGAAGGGACCGGGCACACCATCACTTCGAACCTGATCTACATGGGGTCGAGCACGGCGCCCTCGGCCCTGTGCTTCGACCCCAGCACGTACACGATCGCCCAACTCAAGGCCTTCGACAACAATCTGTGCTTTCGCGCCGGCGGTGCAAGCTACAGCAGTGCGTTTGCCACCCTGCAAGCCGCCACGCAGGCTGGCTTCGACGTCC
>JBDTYX010000059.1:0-16267 GCA_040005435.1 Rudaea sp.
CGGTGCATGAACGCGAGGCGCTCGAGCAGCTGCACGTCCTGCTCGTGCTTGATCAGCGCGCCATAGAGCGGCGGGATCGCCTTGGCCGGATCGCGCTCGTGCAGCGCCGAGGCCGGGATCTGGTCGGCGAGCAGCAGCTTGAGCCAGTCGATCAGCTCCGACGTCGAGGGCTTCTTCTTGAGCGCCTGTACCTCACGCAACGCGAAGAACATGTCGAGAGCGCGCGCGACGAGGTCCTTCGCGATGTCCGGATAGTGAACGTCGACGATGCGCGCGAGCGTCTCGCGGTCCGGAAACGCGATGTAGTGGAAGAAGCAGCGGCGCAGGAACGCGTCCGGCAGCTCCTTCTCGTTGTTCGAGGTGATCACGACGATCGGTCGTTGCAGCGCGCGTATCGTCTCGCCGGTCTCGTATACATGGAACTCCATGCGGTCGAGCTCGTGTAGCAGGTCATTCGGAAACTCGAGGTCTGCCTTGTCGATCTCGTCGATCAGCAACACGGCCCGCCGCTCGCTCGCGAACGCCTGCCACAGCTTGCCGCGCTTGATGTAGTGGCGCACGTCCTCGACCTTCGGATCGCCGAGCTGAGAGTCGCGCAGTCGGCTCACGGCGTCGTATTCATAGAGGCCCTGCTGCGCCTTAGTCGTCGACTTGATGTGCCAGGCGTACAGCGGCGCGCCGAGCGTCGCGGCGACCTCCTCGGCGAGTAGCGTCTTGCCGGTGCCGGGCTCGCCCTTGATCAGCAGCGGTCGCTGCAGCGCGATCGCGGCGTTGACCGCGAGCTTGAGTTCGTCGGTCGCAACGTAGCGTTCGGTGCCTTCAAATTTCATGATCGTACCCGTGTCTGTTTCCGGCTCGAGGCAATGGTAGGGCATGCGGCGAATGGCTGCGAAACTTGCATCGCGATGGCCGCCGGCCGCGCTCGCTGCGAGCCGACAGCCAGGGCCCCGTGACCGCAATCGATGCGCTTCTGCGCGGGCTGCCGCGGGCCTATCGCGACGGCTGCGCGCGCGACGGCATTCTCGCGTCTTTCGAGAATCCCGCGGTTCGGGGCCGCGCCAGATATCGTTATTTCTTGCGCCGCGCGCGCGGATGCGCCGCATCGTAGACGCGCGCGAGGTGCTGGAAGTCGAGGTGAGTGTAGATCTGCGTCGTCGCGATGTCGGCATGGCCGAGCAGCTCCTGTACCGCGCGCAGGTCGCCCGATGATTCGAGCATGTGGCTCGCGAACGAGTGGCGCAGCAGATGTGGATAGACGCGCCGCGTGATGCCCTGGCTCTTGGCCCACTGCTTCATACGCTCGCGCACGACCTGTGCGCTGACCTGCTTGCCGTTGCGGCCGCGGAACACGGGTTCGTCGATGCTCTCGACTTGTTCCTGGGCATGCAGCGCGCGCAGCGCGGCCAGCGCCTTCGAGCCCACCGGGACGATACGCGTCTTGCGGCCCTTGCCGACGACGCGAACGCTCGCATCGTCGAAGTCGAGATCGCGCCAGTGCAGTCCGGTGAGCTCGGAGATGCGCAAGCCGCTCGAGTAGAGCAGTTCGAGGATCGCGCGGTCGCGCACCGCCCCCGCGCCGTCGACCGGAATCTCGACGAGGCGCTGCGCCTCGTCGACGTCGAGTACTTGCGGCAGGTTGCGTGGCGCCTTCGGCGCGCGCACGCCGGCCGCGGGATCGTTCTTCAGTTCACCGTTGCGCAGCAGGAATTTGAACAGGCTGCGGCATGCCGACAGCCGCGCCTGCAGCGTCCGCGGCGCAATGCCGGCGCGGTGCCCGCCCGCGATGAAGCCGCGCAACGCGTCGCTGCGCAACGCCGACCACGCCGCGATCCCGTGATCGTGCGCATAGGCGACGAGGCGAACGAGATCGTGGCGATAGCGGATCAGCGTCTGCGGCGAGTAGTCGCGCTGCACGCGCAGGTAGTCGAGGAAGCGCGCGACGTCCGCCTCGAGCGCCGCCGCACCGGTGTCGGCGGGAGACACTACCGGCGGAGCCGCGCCGATGTTCACGCGGCGGCGCGACGCGGATGCGACGGAGGCGAACCTGCACCGCTCACGTCGATGTCGTCACTTGCGCGCGAATCGCGCGAATGCCGTCGCGGTCGCGTCGGCAATCAGTTTCACGAATAGCGTGCCCATGCCCGGATGGAAGCGGTTGGCGTCTGCGCTGCCGATTGCGAGCATGCCGACCTGCTCGTCGCCTGC
This sequence comes from Rudaea sp., assembly GCA_040005435.1. Lineage (GTDB taxonomy): Bacteria > Pseudomonadota > Gammaproteobacteria > Xanthomonadales > Rhodanobacteraceae > Rudaea. The sequence continues at coordinate 2,206 of JBDTYX010000059.1, forward strand.
ATTGAGCGGCAACAGCACTGACGAACGCACCTCCGCCGCGTGCCCGGCATACAACGCTTCGAGCTTCTCCGGCTGCAGCCGGCCGCAGAGTGGCTCGCCGAGGCGGAAGAACTCGGCGAACTCGGGCATCGCGCCGAGGCCTTGCGGCTGCACGATGAGCCAATCGGTCGCCGGTAGCTCGGAATCCGCGCGAAACATCACGAGGCGCACGTGGTCGGTATGAAAGTCTTCGCGCAACGAGCCGACGACGCGGCGCACGCTGCCCGCGAGGGTTGCTTCGCGCATCAGCGCGATCGTCAGCGCATGCACGCGTTGCACGAGCTGCTCGTTCTCGCTCGCGTTGTTGACGAGCTCGTGCAGGCGCCGGCCGAGTTCACGGTTCTTGTCGCGCAGCACTTCGAGCTGGTAGCTCGCGAGCGACGTCGTCGCACCCTGCTCGCGCGGCGGCGCCAGCGTGAGTGCGAGGTCGGGGTAGTCCTGCAGGAATTCCGGATGTCGGCGCAGGAAGCTCGCGACCTCGGTCGGCGTCAAGCCTTCCTTGATGCCCGAATCACTCATCGATTTCTCCTTCGTAGACAAAAGCAGCAGGGCCGGTCATCCATAGATCGTGGCCCGCACCCTGCCAGTGTATTTCGAGCGTGCCACCGGGCAGCGCCACCGCGACCGTGTCGTCGAGCCTCCCGCGCCTGTGCAGCACCGCGACCGCTGCGCACGCGCCGGTGCCGCACGCGAGCGTCGCGCCGGCACCGCGCTCCCAGACGCGCAGCATGAGATGGGCGCGATCCCACACGGCGACGAAGCCGGCATTGCAGCCCGCCTGGAATTCCGCGCGCGAGGACAGCACCCTGCCGAGCGAACCGATCGCGGCATCGACGTCCGCGACCTCGACGACCGCGTGTGGGTTGCCCATCGATACCGCGCCAAATTCGAGCGAGCGTCCTTCGATGTCGATCGCATACGGATCGGCCGCGGGCATGTTAAGCGTCACGTCTCTAGGGTCGAAACGCGGCTCGCCCATGTTCACGCGCACGCGTCCGTCGTCGAGCAGCTCGACCTCGACCGGCCCGGACGGGCTCTCGAGGCGCGTGCGGCCCGCGTCTAGCGCGCCAGCGCGCCGCAGCCAAGTGGCAACGCAGCGCACGCCATTGCCACACTGGCCGCTCGTCGAGCCGTCGGAGTTGTAGATGCCGTAGTGGAACGCGCACGACGCGTCACGTGCGGGCTCGATCGTCAGCAACTGGTCGAAGCCGATACCGCGATGGCGATCGCCGATCTGGGCGATGCGCTCCGGTGCGAGCACGAACGGCTGCGCGCGGCTATCGATCACGACGAAGTCGTTGCCGGCTCCGTGCATCTTGCTGAAGCGAAGCGCCATGGCGCGCGAAGCCCGGGGGCGGCGTCAGGGCGTTTTCTTCGCGTCGCCGTCTTTTGCGGCCGCCGATGGCGCAGTCGTGGCCGCGGGCTTGTCCTTGTCCTTTTGCGCGGGCTGGTCGGGCAAGACCAGCGGACCTTTGTTGCCGCAGGCGGTCAGCGACGACGCGATCAACAAGCACAGCAGCAGCGTGCGAAACATGGCGGGATCCTGACGGAGCGAATTGCGTGCCAGTATAGCGCGCAGCGCCCGCACGCAGAGGAGCGGCCCCGCGCGCGGCCGCTCGTTGTCGCCTCAGTGCTGCGGCGGTTTCGCACCCTCGTCGTTGCCGTTTCCGGCCGAAGCGGCCGGCTGCGCCGGCGGCTTGTCGATGGTCTTGCCTGCCTCCTCGACTGCCCCGACGCTCACGCTCGCCTTGTACTCGCGATCGCGCGACGCGAAATAGAGCTTCGGATCCCAACGCTCCTTCGCGAAGATCGGGCCGCCGCAGCCGGCCTGCGGCTGCACCTGCCCGCCGACCACGAGCGTCGGGCCGCAGCTCGGCGTGGTCTTGAGCTGGTAGATGCCCGAGTCATGCCCCGTGCGCGAGCCGGTCATCTGCATCTGGCCGAGATGCAGCTGCGTCGCGAGGCGCGGCTTGGCGACGGCATCTGCGTACTTCTCACCGAGCGTCTTGCGCAATGACTTTCCCTGTGCGAGCTGCTCCGGCGTCAGCGTCTTCGCGAGGCTGTCGCGGGTCGCGACGAAGTCCGGATAGTCGCGTTCCGCGGCGAGGTCGAGCCACGCATACGCGGTCACCGGGTCCTTCGCGGTGCCCTCACCGTTCATGTGCATGAGTCCAAGGCTGAGCTGCGACATCTTGTCGGCGTACAGTGCGCCGATCTCGAAATACTTCAGCGCTTCCTGATAGTGATGATGCGCGTAGGAGCGCATGCCCGCGAACTCTCCGAACAGGTCCGGATGAAACCAGGTCGAGGCGTTCGCCATGCCGCGCAGCGTATTCTGGATTTCGGGATCGTTGAGCGGGTCGTCTTCGGCATGCGCCATCACGCCGAGGCCTAACATCACCGCCGCGGCGACAAGTTTGCAGATTCTTCCACGCATGACAGGTTCCTTGGGTTGATCGATCCGTATCGGGCCGCGCTTCCCCCGCGCCCGACGATGTCGATTACACATGTAATTTATTACTAGATTACGCTTGTAATCCGAATTGTCAACGGTGCGATGCAAAGTGTGGCGCGACAGCACGCTTGTGCTCGTCGCGGCCGAATGTTCGACGCGGCGCCATCTTCCGCAACCGCAGACGATGTGGACAGTGTCGGAAGGCATAGGTTCCGCTTGCTCACGGGCGCGCTGACTTGCCCGCATCGCCGGATCGGCGCGCGCTCGACGGAGCGCGCGAATAACGTCGAGGCGCGGCGCGAAGCCGACGACGTAATGGCTAGTGCTTGCGCCAAGACGCGCGTCCTCGGTCTACAATCGAACGCTGCGGATCCGAATTCATCAAGTAACATGGCTCTCACGACCGCGGCCTCCTCGAACGGCGTCGCGATCAACCCGTTCGCAGAAAAGTTCTCTCCCCCGCTGATGGCCTCGCATGTCGTATCTCGGTGACGGTCTCCTGATTCCCCTTCTCGTTGCGGTCGCCATCGTCGCGCTGCTCTGGTCGCTAGCGCATGGACGCGCGGCCGTGCGCCACGCGCGCGCGCGGCGCCCCCTGCGCGCGACGCATCGTTTCGCGTGGATGCTCGTGTTCCTGCTGCTGGCCGCGCTCAGCGGCGGCGGGGCTGTCTCGCTGCGCGGTTATCGCCTGCTCACGCAGGAGGTGGACGTCGCGTCGATCAGCGCGCGTCAGATCGCGCCCCAGCAATTCGCCGTGCGCGCCGATTTCCCCGACGGTACGCATGCGAGCGCGGCGCTGCGCGGCGACGAGTGGCAGCTCGACGCACGCGTGATCAAGTGGAAGCCCGGCGCCGTGACCCTCGGCGCGCAACCGCTGTACCGGGTAGACCGTCTCTCGGGACGATTCCGCGATGCGGCGCAAGCGCAGTCGAGTGCGCCCAGCCTGATCGACCTCGGTGGCGACTCGATCGTCGACCTATGGCGGGTCAAGCAGCAGTTCCCGCACTGGCTGCCGTGGATCGACACCGAATACGGCAGCGCCGCGTACCTGCCGCTGCTCGACGGCGCGCGCTACAACGTGAGCTTGAGTCCGCTCGGCGGCCTCGTGGCACGCCCCGCGGACGCGCAGACGCAAGAGAAGATCAAGGCCGCGGGCTGGTAGCGCGCGCTAGTTCTTCTTCGCTGCGAGGGCCGGTGGCGCGAGCAGGTCGAGGAAGAACGCATAGGCTTCGGCGATCTCGCGGTAGTGGGCGAAGCGGCCACTCTTGCCGCCGTGGCCCGCCTCCATGTTGACCTTGAACAGCAGCGGGTTCGCATCCGTCTTGAGCGCGCGCAGCTTCGCCACCCATTTGCTCGGCTCGTAGTACTGCACCTGCGAATCGTTGAGTCCCGTGGTCACCAGTAGCGCCGGATAGGCCTGCGCCTTGACGTTGTCGTACGGCGAGTAGGACAGCATGTACTCGTAGAATTTCGTGTCCTGCGGATTGCCCCACTCGTCGAACTCGTTGGTCGTCAGTGGAATGCTGTCGTCGAGCATCGTCGTCACGACATCGACGAACGGCACCTGGGTGAAGATGCCGCGATAGTCTTGCGGCGCCATGTTCGCGATCGCGCCCATGAGCAACCCGCCCGCGCTGCGCCCGAACGCGAAGACCTTGTCCTTAGCCGCGTATTTCTGCGCGACGAGGAATTCAGTCGCGTCGATGAAGTCGGTGAACGTGTTCTTCTTGTGCAGCAGCTTGCCGTTCTCGTACCAGTCCCGCCCCATCTCCTGGCCTCCGCGGACGTGCGCGATCGCGACGACGAAGCCGCGGTCGAGCAGGGACACGTTCGCAGGATCGAAACCCGGGTCGCTCGACGCGCCGTACGAGCCGTATCCCTTCTGCAACAGCGGCGCGCTGCCGTTGCGCTCGAAGCCCTTGCGATAGGCGAGCGACACGGGCACGCGCGTGCCGTCGCGGGCCACGGCCCAGACGCGCTCGGCGCTGTAGTTTGCGGGATCGTATCCGCCGATCGCGTCGCGCTTGCGCTCGACGCGCTTGCCGGTCGCCATGTCGAGGTCGAACACCGTGTTCGGCGTCACCAGAGAGGTGTAGTCGTAGCGCAGGACGTCGGTGTCCTGCTCGCGATTGTCGCCGAGCCTAGCCGCGTAGTCGGCCTCGTCCGGCTTGACGAACGACTCGGCGCCGCCACGCCACGGCTTTATGCGGATGCGCGCGAGGCCGTCGCTGTGCTCCGCCATGACGAGATAGTTGCGAAACAGCGCGATGTCGTCGATCAGCACGTCGCCACGCGCCGGCACGATCTCGCGCCAGCGCGCCTTGTCTCCGACTTGGGCGTCATCGACCTGCATCACGCGGAAATTCTTGGCGTTGAAATTGGTGCGGATCACCCAGCGTCGGTCGATATGCTCGGCGCGATAGGTGAAATCGTGTTCGCGCGGCGCGAGCACCTTGAAGCGCGCCTTCGGCTGGCCCGCATGGACGAAGCGGATCTCACTCGACAGCGTGCTCCCTTCGTTGATCACGATGTACTTGTCGTCACTACTGCGCTCGACGCCAATGTAGTAGCTGTGGTCGCGCTCCTCGTAGACGACCGGATCCTTCTTCGCGTCGCTGCCGAGCACGTGCTTCTTCACACGCACGGTAAGCAGCGTGATCGGATCGTTCTCGACGTAGAACAGCGTGCGGTTGTCGTCCGCCCACGCCATGGACCCGGACGTTCCGGTGAGCTCGTCCGCGAGCATCTTGCCGTTCGACAGGTCCTTGAAGCGGATCGTGAACTGGAAGCGTCCGGCGACGTCTTCGGCATACGCCATCGTCCGCTCGTTCGGGCTGATCTCCTGCGCGCCGACGTTGTAGTAGTCGTGACCCTGCGCGAGCGCGGGCAAATCGAGCAGCACCTGCTCGGGACCGTCGACGCTGCCACAGCGACGCACGCGCAGCGCGTATTCGCTGCCGGCACTGAAGCGCGACTGATACCAACAATGGCGGTATTTCGCGGGCACGCTCGCGTCGTCGGGGGCGATGCGATTCGTGATCTCCTTGTACAGCGTCTCCTGCAGCGCCTGGGTATGCGCGGTCATCTGCGCGAAGTAGGCATTCTCGGCCTTGAGATATCCGAGCACCTCGGGCCGCGTACGGGAGTCGTCGCGCAGCCAGTAGTAGTTGTCGATGCGCGTGCCGCCAGGCGCGGAGATCGGATAGGCATGCAGCGCGGCGACCGGCGGCCTGGGCGCGTCCGGCAGCGGCGGCGGCGCGCTCGCGCAGGCCGCGGCGAGCAGCGCCGGCACGACGAGCGCGACGAGGCGCGAGCGCTGCCAGGAAAGATTCGATAGGATGTTCGGCGTCATGACGACTCGCTCTCCGCGACGAAACGTCGATGGTAGTGATGATGCACGGTCCGTACAATCGCGCGCCGCCGCGCGCCTTCAGGTGGCGCGCCGGCGCACGCGGACCGCGAGAGCCTTTTCATAGCGCCACGCATCCGCGCCGTCCTCATAGTAAGCCGCGCGCGCGGCGAACCGTCGATAGCCCAGGCGCTCGTAGAGGCCGATCGCCGCGACGTTGTCCTGGCGAACCTCCAGACGAATGCGCCCGCAACCGCGCCGCCGCGCCGCACGCTCGGCAGCCTCGAGCAGCGCTTTGGCCACGCCACGCCCGCGCGCACGCTGCGCGACCGCGATCGAGTACAGCCGGGCGATATCGCCGTGCCGGCGGAAGAAGACGATCGCCTTGCCGAGCAGGCCGCTTGCATCGACGGCCACGAGGACCGCGGCGGTCGCGCTATGCAGGTGCTGGCGGTACTGGCGCGCCGAGAGATGGTCGGTCGTGAACGAGGAATATTCGAGCGCCAGCAGGGCGTCGAGATCGCCGGAGCCGGCGGGGCGTATCGAAAACAACGGCGGGGCCTTGTGCACGACGCGAGCCTAGATCAGGCCGCAGCCGACACGCAATGCCGAGTGTAGGCTGAACGTCGCGGCCGGCGCCCGAATCCGGGCCGGTCCAAACCGGCGCAACTATGGCAAACTGCGCACCTTCTCGCCCCCGGCGCGCGTTGCAGAATGTCCGAGCCCCCGTCTACTGAAAGCATACTTTTTGCGGCGACGCGTCCATGAGCCGTCTTGTCATCGTCGTCGAGCGCGCTTCCGACTGGGGCTCGTATTATCCATCCGACAACGTCGTGGCCGCCGAGGACTATCTCAAGGAGCCGATCGAGGCTGACGACGAACGCGTACAGGTCATCAACCTCTGCCGCAGCTACAAGTATCTCGGCATCGGCTACTACGTCTCGCTGCTCGCCGAGGCGCGAGGCCACAAGGTCATCCCTTCGGTGCGCACGATCAACGACCTGCGCAAGCGCGCGCTGTACGGTCTAGACATCGAGGACCTCAATCAGAAGCTGATCCGGTTTCTGCCCGAGGGCGGCAGGGACACGACCGATTTCGGCGTCCTGGTGTATTTCGGCGAGACCAACTATTCGACGCTCGCCGACCTCGCCCGGCAGGTGTTCGAGACATTTCCGTGTCCGATCATGCGTCTCGAATTCGAGCGCGAGAAGGTCTGGCAGATCAGCGCGATCAAGCCTGCGGGCCTGCACACGCTGACCGACCAGCAGGAGGATTCGTTCGCCGCGTCGCTCGACAAGTTCTCGAAGAAACTCTGGCGCAAGCCGCGTGCGCGCAAGATCTATCGCTACGACATCGCGATGCTCGCCGACGCAAACGAGGTTATGCCGCCGTCGAACAAACGCGCGCTGAAGTCGTTCGTCGACGCGGGACGCGAGATCGGCATCGACGTCGAGATCGTCGGCCGCAACGACTACTCGCGCATCGCCGAGTACGACGGCCTGTTCATCCGTGAGACGACAGCGCTCGACAATCACACCTATCGCTTCGCGAACAAGGCGGAGAAGGAAGGCATGGTCGTGATCGACGACCCGGGCTCGATCCTCAAGTGCACGAACAAGATCTATCTGCACGACCTGCTGAAGACGCGCAAACTGCCGACGCCGAATACCGAGATCCTCTATCGCGACGACGCGCGGCATCTTGCCGCGCTTCCCGACACGCTCGGTTTTCCGATCGTGCTGAAGATCCCGGATGGCTCGTTCTCGCGCGGCATCGTCAAGGTCGAGACGCCCGAGCAGCTCCAGGCCGCCTCGGACGACCTGTTCCAGCACACGGCGCTCGTGCTCGCGCAGGAATTCATGTTCACCGAATTCGACTGGCGCATCGGCGTTCTCGACGGACAGGCGCTGTACGCCTGCCAGTACTTCATGTCGCGCGGTCACTGGCAGATCTACAATCACGGCGCCAACGCGACGCAGAAATCGGGCGGTTTCAAGACGCTGCCTGTGCGCGATGCGCCGAGCGAAGTCGTCAAACTCGCGCTCAAGGCGACCGCGCCGATCGGCGACGGTCTGTACGGCGTCGACTTGAAGCAGGTCGGCGACCGCGTCGTCGTGATCGAGATGAACGACAACGCCTCGATCGACGCGGGCGTCGAGGACGCCTACCTCGGCGAAGACCTTTACCGCCGCATCATGGACGAGTTCCTGCGCCGCCTCGAGCGCAAACGGCTTGGCATCAAGGACTGAGCACCCAGGCTTCGCGCACGAACAATGCGGTCAGCAGTGCCTTCGCGCGAACGCGGGTGGCACGTGCAGGCGCCTTGCGAACGCGTCGAGACGACGGACCCCGCGCCGCGGCGGCGTGGCGCGTGCGGATCCGTACTTCAGCGGCGGTCAGCGAACGCCAGCTGTGCGCGTTGAGCCGCAGCAGCGCCCATTCGATTGCAGGCACTCCGACGAGCCAGAACGGCAGCCAGCCGAGCCAGGGATCGCTGCCGCGCAATCCAGGAGCCAGCAAGAGCGCGACGCAGCCGATTGCGAACCACGCCGCGACGAGAGCGCGAGCGATCCGCGCTTGCGGGATCTGGCGGGTATCGACGGCGTCGTTGCGCGCTGATAGTTGCATGATCGATCTCCTCGTGATGACGCGATCACGATCGCGGATCGACATCTCAGGGACTGAGACAACATGGCGACTACTCTCGACCTGCACGCAACCTGCCTATAATCTTCGCAACCCCGGAGGTGAAGGTGGAAACCCCACAGTTCCTGCACTACATGGTGATGTTCCTCGCGGCCGCGGTCATCGCGGTCTCGGTCTCGAAGCGCTTCGGCTTCGGCGCGGTACTCGGCTACCTCGCGGCTGGCGCGCTGATCGGCCCGAGTCTGCTCAACCTCACGCCCGACATGTCGAAGGCGAACGAGGTGTCCGAGTTCGGCGTCATCCTGTTGCTGTTCGTCATCGGCCTCGAACTATCCCCGGCTCGGCTCTGGCTGATGCGCCGCGCGGTGTTCGGCGCGGGTCTCGTCCAGGTGCTGCTCTCGGCGCTGGCGCTCGGCGGGATCGCGATCGCGTTCGGCAACGACTGGCCACGCGCCATCGTGATCGGACTCGCCCTCGCGCTGTCGTCCACAGCGATCGGCCTGCAGATACTCGCCGAGCGCAAGGAGATCGGCGCGCGCCACGGCCGGCTCGCGTTTGCGATCCTGCTGTTCCAGGACCTCGCGGCGATTCCGATTCTCGCACTCGTGCCATTGCTCGGCGCGCATCAGGCCACCAGCGATGCCGCGTCGACCTGGCTCGCGGCGGCCAAGGCGATTGGCGTGATCGCCGGCGTTGTGATCGGCGGCCGCTACCTGCTGCGCCCGATATTCCGTGCGGTGGCCGCAACAAGGATCGCCGAAGTGCTCACCGCGACTGCGCTGCTCGTGGTCTTCGGTGCCGCGTTGCTGATGCAGCTCGCGGGCATGCAGATGTCGCTCGGCGCATTCCTCGCGGGCGTGCTGCTCGCGGACTCCGAGTACCGCCACGAGATCGAATCGCAGATCGAGGGCTTCAAGGGCCTGCTGCTCGGCCTGTTCTTCGTCGGCGTCGGCGTCTCGCTCGACTTCAACCTCGTCCGCGAGCAGCCGATGGTCATCTGCGCGATCGTCGCGAGCATCCTGCTCGTGAAGACGATCGTATTGCTGGCGGTCGGCAAGGTCTTCGGCAAGCTCGACCTCGAGGAGTTGCTGAAGCTCGCGGCGGTCCTCGCGGGCGGCGGCGAATTCGCGTTCGTCGTGTTCAATCTCGCCCAGGCGCACCAATTGCTCGTGCCCGAACAGCACGACCTGCTCGTCGTCGGCGTGACGCTGTCGATGGCGATGACGCCGCTGCTGGTGGTCGGCCTCGGCCGCTGGATCTCGACGCGCACGCATGCGCCCGCGCGGGCGTTCGACGACATCGCCGACACGCACCCGCGCGTGATCATCGCGGGCTACGGCCGCGTCGGCCAGATCGTCGCGCGCATCCTCAACGCGCAGCGCATCCCGTTCACGGCGCTGGAAACGTCGGTCGAACAGGTCGACTTCGTCCGCCGCTTCACCAACGGCATCTATTTCGGCGACGCGAGTCGACCGGAGCTGCTGCGCGCCGCCGGCGCGGACAAGGCGGAGGTCTTCGTGCTGACGACCGACGACCCCGAGATGAACCTGCGCACCGCGCGTGTAGTAAAGCGCATGTACCCGCATCTCAAGATCATCGCTCGCGCGCGCAACCGCCAGCACGTATTCCGGCTCATGGACCTCGACATGCACACGATCGTGCGCGATACGTTCCATTCGAGCCTCGTAATGGCCGGCAAGACCCTCGAATTTCTCGGCATCGACTCGCAGGTCGCGCGCGACCGTGTCGCGAAGTTCAAGGCGAGCGACGAAAAGCTGCTGCAGGATCAGTATCTCGTTTACGACGACGACGCGGCATTGCTGCAGACCTCGAAGGATGCGTTGGCCGATCTCGACCGATTGTTCGCGGCCGACCGTGAGAACGAGACCCGAGAGGCAGCAGCGAACTGATCGCGCCGCGTGGCGCCGGTCAGCGGAACTCGGCGGGCTGGCCCGGAAGCGCCGTCGACGCGAGCGGGCGCATGATCAGCTCTGCGGCGACATCGAGGTAGCCGAGCAGGTTGGCCACCTCGCGCGGCGTGCGGCCACGCATGTCGCGCGCCTCGGGATCGGCGCGCGCGACTAGAAGCGCTCGTGCGGGAATCAGCAGCCCGTGCATCGCGCACGCGTGCAGCGCCGAGACGCCGCGCTCGTCCTGGCAGTTGACGTCGGCGCGTCCGACGAGGAACAGCGAGAGCAATGCCTGCAGGTGTTGCTGATCGCCCGCGCTGCCGGGTTCGGCACGAGCGCCGAGCAGGAACAGCAGCGGCGTGCGCCCCTTGCCATCGATCGCGTTGAGATCGGCGCCCTTTTCCATCAGCAATTCGAGCACCTTGCGCGCGCGCGGCGTGTCACGACTCGCGAACGCGAACTGCGCTGCCGCGTGCAGCGCGCGCGTGGCGCGTTCGTCTTGCGCATTCGGATCGGCCGCATGCGCGAGCAGTTGCGCGACGATCTCCGGATAACCGAGCGCCGCGGCGATCATCAGGGCGGTGCCTCCGCCCGCGAGGCGCTGATCCGGATCGATCTTTCGTTCGAGCATCGCGGCGACGACGGCCGCGCGCCGCGCGCTCACCGCGGCGGACAATGCGGTCGCCCCGGCAGCGGCGGCTCGCTCGGTCTGCGCACCGCGATCGAGGAGACCCGAGGCAATCTCGACGTGGCCGGCCCCCGCCGCGTGCACAAGCGCGGTCGCGCCCTGCGCATCGGTCGCGTCGATCGCGAGGCCGAGGTCCAGCAAATTGTCGACCGCCGCCGCATCGCCTTGCTTGGCGGCCGCGGGCAGGTCGCTGTCACGCAGCGGGCGCTTGGGGAGTTTCCACTGGGTCCAGTTGAGCCAGCGCCGGATCGCGGACTGCGGCTGGGCGAGTGCGATGCCGAGCGGCGTCTCTCCGTTCGCGTCGGCGAGTTCAGGATCGGCACCGGCACGGATCAGCGCGCGCACGAGGCGCTCCGCGATTGCAGGCGGCTGGCCGAGCGCAGCGAACAGTGCAGAGCGACCGTGCCGGTCGCGAAGGTTCGCGTCGACGCCTCGCTCGAGCAGCCATTCCGCAGCAAGTGCCTGGCCATTGGCTATGCTGCATGCCAACGGCGTCCGCGCCAGAGCATCCGCGCCAAACGGGTCGGCGCCGCGCGCGAGCATTTCGAGCGCGATTGTTTCGAGGCGGTCGCGTTGTGCCTCGCTGGCTCCGCGCATCGCGTCGAACACCGGCGCCAGCATGCCCGCGCCGGCGACCTGCGCGCCGGCCGCCAGCAACTGCTCTGCCGCAGACAACGTCTCGGGCAGTCGCGCGAGCAGCGTCGCGAGGAGGCCTTTGCCATCTGCAAGGCGGGCGTTCGGATCGAGACTATGGCGGAGCAGCCAAGCGCGCGATTGCGGATCGGGATGCTCGGCGAGTTCATGGAACAGCTGCGCGCGCTGTTCGCCGGTCCACTCGCGCACGTCGGGCGCAAATGCGTCGACGATCGACCAGTGTGCGAAACGCAGCGCGTCGAGCAGGTGCGCCGGCGTCACGCCGCGCTGAACGGGAGCGTCGGCGCGTCCTTCCACGCTTGCCGGCAGGGGGTATTCGGGATCAAGCAGCTTCACGATCGTCCAGCGTCCCGCGGCGGCGGCCAGATCCACCGCGCGCCGACCTTCGGTCGTCGTGATCGCGGATGACGCACCCAGCGCGAGGAGGCGGCGCACGATCGCTTCATCGGCCTGGGCCGACTGGCTCGCGAGCATCAGGGCCGTGCGTCCGAGGCGATCGACGGCGTCGATCGCGGGCGAGTGCGCTGCGAGGACGTCGATGACTTCGACCGCACCCGCGCGCGCGGCTTCCATGAGGGCGGTGGTGCCGCGATCGTCCGTCGCGTTGACGTCGGCGCCGGCTTTCAGCAGCACGCCGGCGATGTCCGGATTGTCGTGCAGTGCCGCGCTGATCAGCGCGCTCCGGCCCATCGTGTCGCGCGCGTTCACTTGCGCCTTGTGTTTGAGCAGCAGCTTGATGAGATCGGGATCTTCATCGGCCATGCCGGCCGCCGCGACTAGCGCAGGCTGCGAGCGCTCGACCTGCGGATTGGCGCGACGCTCGAGCAGGAAGCGCACCGAATCACATTTTCCCGCCGCACTGGCGATCGCCAGCGGCGTCAGTCCCTCGTGATTGGTGGCGTCGATCGGCGCTCCCGCGTCGCACAGCAGCGCCGCCACGACGGGCTGCGCAGCACGCGCCGCGTAATGCAGCGGCGTGTTGCCCTCCGCGTCGACGCAACGCGGATCCGCGCCATTGGTCAGCAGGGTCATGACCGCGTCGGGGCGACCCTGATGACTGTCGCGGGTTGCCGCGATGAGCGCGGGCAATCCTGCATGGGCGCGGTTTACGTCGACACCTTTCGCGATGAGCGCGCGCAGTAACGCGAGGTTGGGACTGAGGCTGGCCAACACGAGGACCGAGCGCTGGTCGCGCGCGCCGGGCTCCGGCGCGCAGTCGGGGTCCGCGCCGCGTTCGAGCATCGCTATGGCCGCGTCGATGTCGCTCGTGCTGGCGCCGCGAAGCAACGCCGCGTTGAGCTCGCCGAGGGAACGACCGAAATCTATGACGCTGCGCGGAATGCTCGGTGTCGCAGGCCGCTCCGGCGCTGTCTCGACCTCGCGAACGGGTTCTGGCGTAGGGGTCGGTCTGCGCAGCAGAGCGAGCTGCGTTCGCCTCAGGATCACGAGCAGCCCGGCAGGTGACAGCGCGAGCGCATAAACAGCCACTGCGGGCAGTTGCCAGCCGGCGGGCAACTGGGGGCCCAGGCCCGCTATGCCGAGCGCGCCCACGGCCATCAGCAGCATGCAGACCGAGACGACGAAGCCGCTTGCGAAGTAGAGGTCGCGTCCCATCGTGATGCGGCCGGCGAACACCAAGCACTCGGCCGCACTCGCAAACGGCGGCGACGCTTGAGCAGAAGCGTCCGAGAATGGCAAAGCGAAAGCGGGCCAGACTCGCCACAATGCGAGCAGAGCGATGAATATGACCGTGGACAGCAACAGCGCCGAGGGCAGCGCATGGTCGCGCATCACGGCGCCTACCGGCATCGCGAGTGCGGCACCCACGCACGAAACGTAGATGACCTGCAGCAGCAAGAAGGTCGAGCCTGCAGCGAGCGCGCTGCGCATGAAAGTTTTCCGCGGATTCGCAACGAGAATTTGCGCAATTGCGGCGAGGGTCAACGCGTTGCCGACTAGCAGGCTCGCGATGATCCAGGGAGGGGGCAAGAAAGCCGCGGTGGCGAAGGCGACCCATCCGGGCAGAAAGTAGGCGAGACCTGTCGCGAACGCACGCAGACGCGTGAAAAACGGGTTCGACATTTACGCGTAACAGTCCACAAATCGAAGCTGCGTGAGTATATCGGCAAGGTGCGCGAACCGGTTAGCGGAATTGCGCTTACCACCGTTGAAACGTGACGCTTGCGCAAAAAAAAGCCCCGGTCGCTGGGCGACCGGGGCTTGGCTGCTGCAGAAAGACAAACGCCCTTCATCGAGAAGGGCGTTCGCTTCTATAAAGCCCCTGGCAGTGACCTACTCTCGCATGGCTTAAGCCACACTAC
>JBDTYX010000060.1:0-16237 GCA_040005435.1 Rudaea sp.
ACTGCGGCCGGCGGCGCGTTGATTGCGATCTTCGCGTTCGCGACGAGAGTGTCGTTCATGTCTTCCTCCAATGGTCGTGGTTGCGTGTGAGCAAAAGCAAGTCCCGGACCACCCCTGGCGATGGAAAGTCCCGCGACGCAGCGCGCGCAGCGGCACGCGTGTCTTGCGCAAAGCACGATGCGCCACGACGTGCCGCGTCCTTTGCACGATGCGCGCATAGGTCCTACGCAAGGTCGCCCGCGCGCATGGCACGCAGCGGGCACGCCACGATTGGCTTGGCGCATGCTTGCGCAGTAAATGGCACGAAGGTTGCTGCCTTTCGTCGCCAATGTTCATCGCCAATGTTCGTCGCCGATTTTGGCGACGACGCAAAGTCACCCAGTCAAAAGGAGATGCGCATGCGTGTACCGATGAATTCCGCGAACGACGATACGACCCGATTGCCCGCGCGTCGCAGGATCGATCCGCTCGACGATGCCGTCTCGCTCTCGGGCCCGGCAGGTGAGACGCCGGGCGAGGAGTCTAGCGACGACGTTCTCGGCGAGGACGAGCGCAACGCGACGGGCGGCGCGCTGCCGGCGACCGACGACGAAGACAACGACAACGATAACGACGACGCGCGCGAGCGCGACATTCCCGATCATCTCGTGCGCGACGAGGACGAGTAGCGAACGCACTCCGCCGGCCGCACGCGCGCCCCGCGGAGGTCACGACGCGTTGGTGTGGCACAATCGTCGCGATGCCCACCCCTCTGACGCTGCAGCTTCGCACGGATCGATATACGCGCGCCGCGCGATCTTCGACGCGCTCGCCGTTGCGACACGTCGCGCTGGCGCGAGGCATGTTTGCGCGGCCTCGAGGTGCCGGCGCATGCGGCGCAAAGCCGCGTGTTTTCGACAGTCTACGTCACGCGATTAGCGCGCGCTCGCGATGATCGCGATCGTCTGGTTTCGCAGCGACTTGAGGCTCGACGACAACCCCGCGCTGCAGGCCGCGTTGCGCGCGGGGCTCAAGCCGCTGCCTGTCTACATTCACGCGCCCGACGAGGAAGGTGCCTGGCGTCCCGGCGCCGCTTCGGACGCGTGGCGCCATCGGTCTCTCGCGGCGCTCGATGCCGACCTGCGACGACGTGGATCGCGGCTGCACTTCCTGCATGGGCCGAGCAGCGCTGCGCTGCGCGATGTCGTCGAAGCGACGAAAGCCAAGGCAGTGTTCTGGAATCGCCGCTACGAACCGGCCATCGAGGAACGCGACGCGCGGATCAAGCGCGAACTTCGCGCAGCCGGCGTGCGTGCGGACAGTTTCAACGGCAGCCTGCTGATCGAGCCGTGGGAAGTGCAGACGAAAAACGGTGATCCGTATCGCGTCTTCACGCCATTCTGGCGCATGGCGCAGACACAACTGCGCAGCCAGGCGCCTGCACCGGCCCCGGGCTCGCTCGAGCCCAGCGTCGACGCTCCGCGTGGCGTGTCTCTCGAAGCGCTGCAGCTCGCGCCGAACGTCGCGTGGGACAACGGCTTCTGGAAACGCTGGCAACCCGGCGAAGCCGGAGCGCAGGCTGCGCTCCGACGTTTCATCGTCGGCGCCGCTTCGCGCTACCAGCAGTCGCGTGACTATCCGGGCGACGCGGGCACGTCGCGACTGTCGCCACATCTGCATTTCGGCGAAATCTCGCCGTGGCGCGTCGCGGACGCGTTGTCCGCGTGCGCGGAGGCCGCCGGCGAGAACGCGGCGGCGTTTGAACGCGAACTGGGCTGGCGCGAGTTCGCGCATCACGTGCTGCATCATTTTCCGCACACGGCGGAGCAGAACTTCAACCGCCGCTTCGACGGATTCGACTGGGCCGACGTTCCTGACGCCACGCTGCGCGCATGGCAGCAGGGCCACACGGGCGTGCCGATCGTCGATGCCGGTATGCGCGAACTCTGGGCGACCGGGTGGATGCACAACCGTGTGCGGATGGTCGTCGCGAGCTTCCTGACCAAGAACCTGCGCGCGCACTGGCTCGCCGGCGCGCGCTGGTTCTGGAATACGCTCGTCGACGCGGATCTCGCGAGCAACTCCCTGGGCTGGCAATGGGTAGCAGGTACCGGGGTCGATGCCGCGCCGTACGTACGCGTTTTCAATCCGGTGCTCCAGTCCAAGCGTTTCGACGCCGATGGCGGGTATCTCGCGCACTGGGTGCCCGAGCTCGGCCGCCTGCCGGTGGCGCTGCGCCATGAACCCTGGCTCGATCCGCAGATGCTCGCGAGACTCGCGCCGAACTACCCGCACCAACCGATCGTGGACCTCGTCGCGAGTCGCAGCCGCGCGCTGCAGGCGTATCGTTCCTGACCCGTGCGCGACGCCCGGTCGCACGCGCGATCGCGACCGCGTTGCTTCGCGTCGTGAGGGCGTAGTCGGAACCGTCAAGCAGGGCCTCGAGCGACGCGCGCTCGTCGTCTAGCCTGCAGCCGGTCGCTGCGTTCAAACCGGATTGAGTATTAATATTAAGCGCCCGATGCACGCGTAGCCCGATCGCCGCCGTCGTAGGCCGGATCCGCGCGCGGTCGACGCCGAGGACGGAGCCCGTGACCTGTTGCCGGAATACGCGGCAACCGCGCTAGAATGTTCCTCGAACATGCAGCAACGACGGACCGCAGACCCGTGCTAACCGATTGCAGGATTCGTCTGGCGCAGGCCGGCGACGCGGCGGCGATCGCCGCGATGTCGCGCGACCTGGTCGAATACGGGATGCGCTGGCGCTGGGGCGCGGCGCGCGTCGCGGCGAGCATCTGCGACCGGGCGACGAATGTCGCGGTCGCGCGGATCGGCGAACGCCTCTGCGGCTTCGGCATCATGAAGTACCGCGACGACGAAGCGCACCTGCACCTGCTCGCGGTACACCCCTCCTGCCAGGGCAAGGGCGTCGGTGCGGCGCTCGTGGCATGGCTCGAGGACTGCGCGCTGACCGCGGGCATCGGCGTGACCTACGTCGAGGCGAGGTCCACAAACGGCGTCGCACGCGCGTTCTATCAAAAACTCGGCTATCGGCAGTTCGCCCACGCGAGCGGATACTATGAGAACAGCGAAGACGCCGTCCGTCTCGCGAAGGACCTCTGGCAGGGGCAGGCCGGCCCCGTTGCCTAGGCCTGCGTTTGGCTCACGCTCGTGGCGGAAGCGGATTCACAACGTCGATTTGAACATCGGGAGGATTGCGATGCATGCCAGCAAGAGTTTTTTCCTGTGCGCGGCCCTATGCGTTTCGCCTGCGCTGCAGGCGGCAGCGCCGCCCCAACGCATCGAGACGATCACCGCGCAGGTGCACGCAGAGATGGCAAACCATGCGGAAACGATCGCCTCGATGCATGCGCACTTCCATCACGTGATCAACTGCATCGTCGATCCTGACAACAAGCTGTTCGACCTGCGTGCGGGCAATCCCTGCGCGAGCATGGGGTCGTCCGGCGGCGCCATGCGCGACGAGGCTTCGAGCGAGGGGCAGAAGAAGTTGCTCGCACACGCGCTGGACATCGCGCGTCGCGGTGCCGCGGCGAGGTCGATGGACGTCGCGCGGGTCTACGCCGAATGGCTCTCCGACGTGTTGAAGCAGGCGACTCCCTGAGGTTGGCGGCGGTGCGTCCGCGGGCGGGCGTACGGGCCGAAAAAGATTGTGTGACTCGAACTGTCGATTTCGCGGTCTCGCGATCGTCGTATTGATTCGAGAGCGCGAAGAACGGGTTCGACCGCCCGCTCGCGCGCCGATTCCCCCTCGACAGGAGCAGCGCGATGCGATTCGTAGTCATGGTAAAGGCCACCGCAGAATCCGAAGCCGGCGTGATGCCGAGCGAGAAGCTCCTGGTGGCGATGAACAAGTTCAACGAGGACCTCGTCAATGCAGGCGTGATGCTTGCCGGAGAGGGCCTGCACCCGAGCTCGCGCGGCGCGCGCGTGAAGTTCCTCGGCGACAAGCGCAGCGTCGTCGACGGACCGTTCGCCGAGACGAAGGAACTCGTCGCGGGATTCTGGATCTGGCAGGTCAAGTCGCTCGAGGAAGCCATCGAGTGGGCGAAGCGCTGTCCCAATCCGTTCGAGGGCGGTGAGTCCGAGGTCGAGATCCGCCGCGTGTACGAGGCAGACGATTTCGGCGCGGAATTCACGCCCGAGCTGCGCGAGCAGGAGCAGCGCCTGCGCGACAAGTTGGCCGCGCAGCAGCAGCACTGACAGGCAACAGACGATCTGCGCCGCGACTACGTTCCGGCGCAGCACTTCCCCGCGTGATCCACGCGTACGAGGAAATCATATGAGCACGCTCAATCCTTACGTCTTCTTCAACGGCAACTGCGCCGAAGCGATGCGCTTCTATGCGGACATCATCGGCGGCAAGCTCGACATCCTGACGCATGCCGATGCCCCGGCCGAGGCACAATCGCCGCCGGGCAGCGCGCATCTCGTGATGCATGCGCGGCTCGCGAACGAAGGCTTCGAGTTGATGGCGTCGGACGACATGCCCAACGGCAACTACGCCGGCATGCATGGCTTCTACCTGTCGGTGAACTTCGCGGACGTCGCGCAGGGCGGCCGCGTATTCGCGGCGCTCGCGGAGGGCGGCGAGGTCAGGCTCGCGTTTGGCAAGACGTTCTGGGCCGAAGGCTTCGGCATGCTGCGAGACAGGTTCGGCACGCCGTGGATGGTCAACGCCGGAATGGCGCCGCGCCCGCAATGACGCATGCCAGACCCCCGTTCTTGCGCGGCCGGCTGCCAGCAGCGCCAGCCGGATCGGCGCTCGCGCGGCGTGCACGGCAGATTGCAGCCGAATAGGGCGCGTGTTTTTGGCACAATCCAACCCATCGCAACGATTTGAGGAGTTGTTCGTGTCATACATGATGTTGATCGTCGAACCCGTGGGCCAGCGCCGCAGCATCAGCGACGCCGAGGGACAGCAGCGTTACGCGCGGATGCTGGACTTTCGTTCGGGGCTCGATGCGCGCGGCGTGCTCGGCGATGGGCGCTCGCTGCGCTCGGAGAACGACGGCGTGCGCATCCAGAATCGGAAGGGACGCATCCAGCGTTTCGACGGCCCGTTCGCCGAGAGCAAGGAGATGATCGGCGGATTTTTCCTGCTCAATTGCGAATCCAAGGCCGAGGCGATCGCGATCGCAGAGACCTGCCCGGCCGCGGAGTGGGCGACGGTCGAGGTGCGCGAATTCGGCCCTTGCTTCGAATAGCCGGCAGCCGCAGATGAGCGCAGCGGCGTCCGCGCATGTGCATCGCACGATCGAGGCGGTATGGCGCATCGAGTCCGCGCGACTCATCGCCGGCCTCGCGCGCATGCTGCGCGACGTTGGCGCCGCGGAGGAACTTGCGCAGGACGCGCTGGTCGCCGCGCTCGAGCACTGGCCCGTCGAGGGCGTGCCCGACAGGCCGGGGGCATGGCTCATGACGACCGCGAAGAACCGCGCGCTCGATCGCCTGCGCCGACAGCAACTGCTCGAACGCAAGCAGACCGAAATCGGCCACGACGCCGAGGTGCAGATGGCGACGCTGCCCGACTTCGAGCGCAGCGCCGACGACGACATCGGCGACGACCTGCTGCGATTGATCTTCACGGCCTGCCATCCGGTGCTGTCCACCGAGGCGCGCGTCGCGTTGACGCTGCGCCTGCTCGGCGGGCTCACGACCGACGAGATCGCGCGCGCGTTTCTCGTGCCCGAGCCGACGATCGCGCAGCGCATCGTGCGCGCCAAGCGCAGCCTTTCCGAGGCGCATGTGCCGTTCGAGGTGCCGCGCAAGGACGAGCTCGCGGCGCGCCTCGCGTCGGTGCTCGACGTGATCTACCTCGTTTTCAACGAAGGCTACACCGCGACGTCCGGTGACGACTGGATGCGGCCCGCGCTGTGCGAGGAGGCCCTGCGCCTCGCACGCATCCTCGCGGGCTTGGTCTCCGGCGAGGCCGAGGCGCTCGGCCTCGTCGCGCTGCTCGAGCTGACCGCCGCGCGCACGCGCGCGCGCACCGCGGCGAACGGCGCGCCGATCCTCTTGCTCGAGCAGAACCGGGCGCAGTGGGATCGGCTGCTGATCCAGCGCGGACTCGCCTGGCTGGATCGCGCGGAGCGCCTCGGCGCGCCACTCGGCCCCTATGCGCTGCAGGCCGCGATCGCCGCGTGCCACGCGCGCGCGCGCAACGCGTCCGAGACAGACTGGCAGCGCATCGTCGCGCTCTACGACGCGCTCGCGGCGCTGACTGCGTCGCCGGTGGTCGAACTCAACCGCGCGGTCGCGGTGGCGATGGCGTTCGGCGCTGCGGCCGGCCTCGAGCTCGTCGACGCGCTCGTCGAAGAGCCCTCCCTGAAGAACTACCACCTGCTGCCGAGCGTGCGTGGCGATCTGCTGTTCAAGCTCGGCCGTCACGCCGAGGCGCGGACCGAATTCGAGCGCGCGGCCGCACTCACGCGCAACGCTCGCGAGCGCGCATTGCTGATCGATCGGGTCGTCGCGTGTTCGACGCAAACCGCGACCGCGCGGCCGAACTAGAGCACGACTGCGCAAGTGCGTCGGCGCTGCTGCCGGCATCGGGCGGCGCATAACTCACCGCGACTCGTTACACTCGAGGACACATGCCAGCCGATATTCATAGATCCCTCTCCAGCGCCGCCGAAGCGCCGCCGATCGTCACCATCAGCGGCGTCAGCAAGGTTTACAAGAGCGGGCAGCACGCGCTCAAGGACATCAATCTAACGATTCGTCGCGGCGAGATATTCGCGTTGCTCGGCCCGAACGGCGCCGGCAAGACCACGCTTATCGGCGTGATCTGCGGCATCGTCAATGCGAGCGCGGGCCAGATCGTCGCCGACGGACACGACATCGTGAGCGACTATCGCGCCGCGCGCACGAAGATCGGACTCGTGCCGCAGGAGCTGCATACCGACGCGTTCGAGACCGTCTGGGCGACGGTGACGTTCAGCCGCGGCCTGTTCGGGCGCCAGCCCGATCCGGCGTATCTCGAGAAACTCCTGCGCGACCTGTCGCTGTGGGAGAAGAAGGACAGCAAGATCATGACGCTGTCGGGGGGCATGAAGCGTCGCGTGCTGATCGCGAAGGCGCTCTCGCATGAGCCTTCGATCCTGTTCCTCGACGAGCCGACCGCGGGTGTCGACGTCGAGCTGCGCCACGACATGTGGGGCATGGTGCGCGCGCTACGCGAGCGCGGCACGACGATCATCCTGACCACGCACTACATCGAGGAGGCCGAGGAGATGGCCGACCGCATCGGCGTGATCAGCAAGGGCGAACTCATCATGGTCGAGGACAAGCACGTTCTGATGCGCAAGCTCGGCACCAAGCAGCTCACGCTGCAGCTGCAGAACCGGCTCGAGAAGATTCCCGAGGGCCTCGCCGATTATTCGCTCGTGCTGTCGGACAACGGCCAGTCGCTCGTCTACACATTCGATACGCAACGCGAGGAGACCGGCATCGCGACGCTGCTGCGCCGCCTCGGCGAGAACGGCATCGACTTCAAGGACCTGCATTCGAGCGAGAGTTCGCTCGAGGACATCTTCGTCAGCCTCGTGAGGGCGCGCCAGTGAGGGTTCCAGCGATCAACCTGCCCGCGATCCGTGCGATCTACAAATTCGAGATGGCGCGCACCTTCCGCACGCTGACCCAGAGCATCGCCTCGCCGGTTTTGTCGACGTCGCTGTATTTCGTCGTGTTCGGCGCGGCGATCGGCTCGCGCATGGGCGAGGTCGACGGCGTGACGTACGGCGCGTTCATCATCCCTGGGCTGATCATGCTGTCGCTGCTCAACGAGAGCATCTCGAACGCGTCGTTCGGCATCTACCTGCCGAAGTGGTCGGGCACGATCTACGAGCTGCTCTCGGCGCCCGTGTCGTACATCGAGGCATTGCTCGGCTACGTCGGCGCGGCGGCGACGAAGTCGGTGATGCTCGGCGTGCTGATCCTGATCACCGCGCGCGTGTTCGTGAACTACGAGATCGCGCATCCGGTCTGGATGGCGGGATTCCTGATCCTGACCTCGGTCACGTTCAGCCTGTTCGGATTCATCATCGGCCTGTGGGCCGACGACTTCCAGAAGCTCCAGGTGATCCCGCTGATGGTCGTCACTCCGCTGACGTTCCTCGGCGGCGCTTTTTATTCGATCAACATGCTGCCGCCGGTCTGGCAAAAGATCACGCTGTTCAATCCGGTCGTCTATCTGATCAGCGGTTTCCGCTGGAGTTTCTACGGCGTCGCCGACGTCAATATCGGCGTGAGTCTCGGTATGACGCTGTTCTTCCTCGTCGTCTGCGTCGGCATCGTGCACTGGATCTTCCGCACGGGCTACAAGCTGCGCAGCTGAAGGTCGAAGCGCGGCCGAGCGTCGCCGCAGCGCGGATCTGCGCGTTCGTCGAAGCCCGCGATCCGCGCCCATTTCGCCACGTGACTTTCAGCCTGTTGCATTCCGCGCACGAATGTACTACAACTGTAGTACTACGAATGTAGAAGAAGACGATGGCGAAGAAGATCATTGCGGAAACGAGCGACGTCGCGCTGAGCGAACTGCAGATCGCGGTCGTGCGCGTGCTCTGGCAACGTGGCGAGGCGAGCGTCACCGATATCGCCGCGGTGCTCGCAGCGGAGCGTGGACTCGCACACACGACCGTCGCGACGCTGCTCACGCGCCTCGAGAAGCGCGGTGTCGTGGGTCTGCGTCGCGAGGGGCGCCAGCTCGTCTATCGCGCCGAGGTCAGCGAATCGCGGGTCCGCCGCTCGATGGTCGCCGACCTCGTCGGCAGCCTCTTTGGAGGCGATGCGCGTGAGCTCGTCGCTCACCTCGTCTCGGAGCGCGAAATCGCCCCGGGCGACATAGCGCGCGCGCGCCGGCGCCTGCGCAAGAATGCGCCCGACGCGGAGTGACCGATGGCTGCGAACGCGTCACCCAATCCCACCCTGCTGGTCCCTGATCTCGCCGTTCACAATCTCGTCGTCGCGCGCGTACGCGCGACCCAATCGCGACCCTTCACGAATACTGAGAGAAACCCATGGCCGCGACGCTGACCGCCTGGCTGCTGACCGTCGCATTGCACGGCGGCGTGCTGCTGACGATCGCGTGGGTCGTCGATCGGGTGTTTTCGCGCAGCATGGATCGGCTGCACGGCGGCGCGTGGCGCGAATCGCTCTGGCGCGTCGCGCTGCTCGGCGGCGTATTCACCGCGACACTGCAGATCGCCTCGGGGCTGCCATCGCTCGCGGGGCGCTGGCAGGTCGTACCAGGCGCCGCGACAGCCGAGCGTTCGCCGGCGACGCCCGGCCGCAACGCTTCGGATCCCGCCGCCGCGGCCGGAGTCGCCCGATCGCCGGGCCCGGCGGAGTCAGCGCAGGCCTCCGTCGCTGCGCCGCGCGTGGAGGCCGCGGAAGGCGCGAACGTCGCGCGTGGCGAGGACATCGCCGCCGCGCCCGCGTCGGGGGCATTCGGGGTGCGCTGGACGACTTGGCTCGTGTGCGCGTGGATCGCTGGCATCTTCGTTGCGCTCGTGCGCATCGCGCGAGGCTTCGCTGCGCTGCGTCGCGCGCTGGACGCAGCAAAGCCGGTCTGCGACGCCGATATGCAGCAGGACGTTCTTGCGCTGGCCAAGTTCGCCGGCGCGCGCGCGCCGCAACTCTTCAGCCTCGAACCCCTCGCCAGTCCGCTCGCGACCGCAGGCGCGCGCATCCTGCTGCCGGTGTGGGCGACCGCGACGCTCGACCGCGGCCAGCTGCGCGCGATGATCGCGCACGAGCTGGCGCACGTCGCGCGCCACGATCCGCAATGGAAGACGGTCATCGCATTCTGGCTCGCGCTGTTCTGGTTCCTGCCGTTCTCGCGCTCGGCGCAGCGGCGACTCGACGAAATCGCCGAACTCGCCTGCGATGCGTTCGCCGCCACGGCCGTCGGCAACGGGCGCGATCTCGCGGAGTGCCTCACGGCCTGCGCAGAGCGATACCGCGGCGGTCCCGAGTTCACGTTGGCCGCTGCGATGGCGGCGCGCGAATCATCCTTTATCCAGCGAATCGAGCGACTCCTCGAGGGGATTCCCATGAAACCTGCAAGTCCGACACGAAACTACCTTCACCGCGCGCTCGCGCTCTGCACGCTGCTCGCGAGTGCCGTGTGCCTGCCAGGCATCGGGCTCGCGCCCGGCGCCGTCTATGCCGCGGCCGACGTCAAGCCGGCGCAGAAGCGACATGCACACGGTGAGTCGAGTATCAGCATCCACAGCGACGACGCCTCCGAGACGACCTCGATCAGCCTCAGCAACGATGGCCACGCGTTCAGCGCGAAGATTGACGGCAAGATCACCTTCAACGATGAAGAGAACGATGTCGCCGCGTTGAGTGCGGGTGGCAAGGCGAAATTCGCGGAGACAAGCGATGGCGTGACCCAGCGCGTCGAGATCAGCGAGGCGTCTGGCAAGATCAGCCGTCGCTATTTCGTCGATAACGACGAGCATGCCTGGGACGACAGCGCGCGCGGCTGGCTCGCGAAACTCATCCTCGAGGTGGAGCGTTCCGGCGTCGGCGCCGAGGCGCGAGAGAAGCGCCTGTATGCAGCGGCTGGTCCGAAACGCGTGCTCGACGAGATCGAGCAGATACCCAACGACTATGCACGCAGCGTGTACCTGAAGCTGCTGATCGCGCACGGCAGGCTCGGCGTCGCGGATCTCGACCGCGCGCTGAGAGTCGCGGGCGCCGCGCAGACGGACTATGAGCGCCGTCAGGGTCTGCAGGCGATCTTCACGACGCAAATTCTCGAGCCGGCGCAGCAGTTGACGTTCCTGCGGCAGGCGCTGCACTTCGAAACCGACTACGAGCGCGCCGAGCTTCTGGTCGAAGTGGTGCCGTCGCTGGTCGACCGCGACGATGTGCGCCAAGCGTGGCTCGATGCGGCGCTCGGCGTGCAGGCGGACTACGAGAGACGCCGCGTGTTCACGGCGATGCTCGATCGTCCCGGCCTGAACGATGCGCAACTCGGCAGCGTGATCAAGGCGAGCAATTCGATTGGCTCGGACTACGATCGCCGCGAATTGCTGGTCGCGGCGATTCGCAGGGCGCACGACGTCGAATCGCTCGCACCGCTGTACGCGAGTTCCGTGCAGAGCCTCGGATCGGACTACGACCGACGCGAAGCCCTGTTTGCGCTGATGCGCAGCGGCGAGCTCGGACGTGTGGGTGCGGGCGCGGTGCTGGACGCCGCGACCCATATCGATTCGAGCTACGAGCGGCGCGAGGTGCTCGTCGAGCTCGCGCGCGAGATCCCCGCGAACGACGCCGCGCTGCTCGAACACTATCGCCGCGCAGCCGCAGGGCTCGACGAACTCGATCGCGCGCAGGCCGAGCAAGCGCTGCGCTTGTGACGGGCTAGACCGGCGCGGAGCAGGCCGGCGCGCCGGATCGTTCGGGCAGAGCCTGCCACTTTCAGGATTCGACGATGCGACGCGCGGGTCGGCGCCCGCGCATCGCATTCGGGGTCTGCGGCGACCTCGTCAGAACGGGCAGTTGCCCGGGCTCGGCGCGTCGATGCGACGGGCCTGGCCGGTCGGGATGATCTGGAACGCCTGCGTGATCAACACGGCCGCGCCTTGGTTGCGCACCATGTGGATGTGGCCATCGCCCGGATCGACGAAGCCGCTGCCGGCGGGGTAGGTCTTCGGTGTGCAACTCGGATCGTCGCCGTCGTAGACGGTCGCGACGCCGCTCTTGACGAGTACGATGCTCGGGCCGGGATGCGTATGCCAGCCGCTGTAGCCGCCCGTGGCGACGGTATTGGCGACGATGTAGTAGTCCGAAGGGTCCTGGACGACGATGCGTATCTGCGCACCGTTGTCTTCGTGATGGTCGCCGTGGTTGTCACGCGAGCGCTCGCGATCGCCTTCTTCGGCGTAGATGATGCGCACGGCATCGAAGTATCCCTGGGTCACGTCGCTGACGAAGTCCTTGGAGGGAGTCGCATGGACCGTCGTCGGGCAACTGATCAGGATCGTCAGGGCCGATGCGGCGAGCGCCACAGTGATGGCGCGCGGACGCAGCGCTGAGAAAACGGATTGGGATGTTTGCGGAGCGTTCATCGATTGGTTCCTCGTGAGGTTCACAGGTGCCGGCGGATCTCTGCGTCGCTGGGGGGGAGCAGATCCGGCAGGCCGAAGCTCCGCCCCTTTGCGCGTCGTCACAAGCTGTAAAGCGCGTCGTTGAGCCGTTTCCAGCGGATTGCGGTGCAACGCAGCGGTTTGCATCGCAGGGGGGTTGGTGAAAGAATCCGGATGACGTTCGAATCATCGGAGCGCGCGTTTTGGACGAGTCCAGGATCGACAACCACGACGCGCCCGCGCGCGGCGAGAGCGAAGGTCGCCTGGACTCGTGGAAGCGCATCGCCGCGTACCTGAAACGAGACGTAAGCACGGTGCAACGCTGGGAGCGTCGTGAAGCGATGCCCGTGCATCGTCATCAGCACGACAAGCTCGGTTCGGTGTTCGCGTTTCGCTCAGAGCTCGACGTTTGGTGGACGAGTCGTCGCAACGATCTCGCCTCGGATGGCAACGAGGGAGGGCATGGACCGCCGGAGCTTTCGCCGCCTCCGGCCGCGGTGCCCGAGGCTGCGGTGCCCAGGGCTGCGGTGCCCGGGGCTGCGGTCGCCCGGCGTGCCGGTCCGCGATCGCGCGTGCTTGTGGCGACGCTCATCGCTGGCCTGCTGCTCGCGTTCGTCGTGGCGATGCAGTTTGCGCGCCGCAGCGACGTTTTCTGGCGCAGCCCTCTCGACGGTGCGAAGTTCACGCCGATCCTCGATTTCACGGGAGAAGAGGACGCGGCCGCGATCTCGCGAGACGGCCAGCGCATGGCGTTCGTCGCGACGGCGCAGGGCAAGACTGATGCATGGTTGAGCGCGATCGGTACCGGGCGCTATCGCAATCTCACCGACGGCCGGGTCGGCGAGCTGATCAACCCGGCCACACGAACGCTGGTCTTCTCGGCGGACGGACAATCGGTCTATATCTGGACGCGGCACGCCGAAGGTTTCCGCCCCGACGACGTCAACATCCTCGCCGCGCCGGTGAACGGCGGCACGCTGACGCCCTACCTCGCGCGCGCCGCAGAACTGGACAGCTCGCACGACGGGCGCCGCCTCGTGTACCACACCACGGCGCCCGGCGATCCGCTGTTCATCCACGAGATCGGCGCGGCCGCGGGGACGCCGGACCGCCGCCTGTACGGCGCCGAGGATGGCGTCCACTGTCACTTCCCTATCTGGTCGCCCGACGATGCATATATCTACTTCGTGCGCGGCGTACCGCCGGACGACTGGGACGTCTGGCGCGTGAAGGTGACGGGCGAAGGCCTCGAACGCATCACGGCGCACGATTCACGCGTCGCCTATCCGGTGTTGCTCGATCGACGCACGCTGCTGTACCTCGCAGACGATGCCGACCGCTCCGGCCCGTGGATCTACGCGATGGATGTCGAGCGTCGCGTCGCGCACCGGGTCAGCCTCGGCGTGGAGACATTCACCTCGCTCGCCGCGAGCGCCGATGGATCGCGTCTCGTCGCGACGACGGCGAATCCACGCACGAGCCTGTGGCGCATTCCCGTAGACCAAGACGCTGCGACGAAGGCCGCCACGCCGACGGCGTTGGCGCCGAACGCCGCAAGCCCGCGTTTCGCCGAGGCCGGCATCGTCTTCGTCGCGGGATCGGGCCAGGGCATCTGGCGTCTGCGCGACGGAGAGCGTTCTGAGCTGTGGAGCGCGGCGCGCGGACGCATCCTCGGCGCGCCAGCGCTTTCGGTCGATCGCCGCTTCGTCGCCTTCTCGGTCGAGGAGGCAGGAAGCGTGCAGCTGCATGTCATGGACGCCGACGGTGCGCATGGCCGCGTGCTCGCCGGCGCGCTCGCGCTGCGCGGCACCCCGAGCTGGTCGCCCGACGGTCAGTCGCTGCTCATCGCCGCGGTTCGCGACGGAGAACCCCGGCTGACGCGCGTTTTTATCAATGGCGATGCACCGATTCCGTTCACGTCGGAGTATTCGATCGATCCGGTGTGGTCGCCCGACGGCCGCTTCGTCGCTTACTCGGGCGCCGACGTCGGCACGACATTCCCATTACGCGCGGCGGCGGCCGACGGCCACCCGTATCCGCTGCCCGGGGTCATGTTGACCCGCGGAGCGCGCCGCTTCGCGTTCCTGCCGAATTCGCAGAAGCTCGTGATCCTGACCGGCCAGATCGGCCACAAGAACCTCGGCGTCCTCGATCTCGAAACCGGCGCACAGCGCGTGCTGGCCGAGCTTCCGGCGGGCTTCGTGATCCGCGATTTCGACATATCGGCCGATGCCAGCGAGATCGTGTTCGAACGCGTGGAGACCAACTCGCACATCGCGTTGATAGAGCGCAAACCGTGAGGGTCGCACGCGTCAGGGACGACGCGCCCGCCGACGAGGCAGCGACGCCCGAGGCCCGATCGGTCTGCTGTTAGCCGTGCGAGACGACCTGGTCGAGGCTGGACTTGTCGCCCTTCGGCCGCGGCGCGTCGAGCATGCTGCCGGTGACGAGGTAGTAGATCTGTTCGGCGATGTTGGTGACGTGGTCGCCGATGCGCTCGATGTTCTTGGCCATGAACATCAGGTGCGCGCCGATCGGCACGCGCTGCGGGTCGCTCTTCATGTAGTCGATGAGCCGGCGATAGATGCCGGTGTAGGTGTCGTCGATCTGCTCGTCCGACGCCCACACGGTGATCGCTTTCTCCTTGTTGCGCTCGTTGAACGCCGCGACGACGTCGTCGAGCTGGCGGCTCGCGAGCGCACCGAGGTCGCCGATCTCGCCGACCCATTCGTCGGGCGAGAAACTGCTCAGCGCGATCACGCGCTTGCAGATGTTCGCCGAGAAGTCGCAGATGCGCTCGAACTCGATGTCGACGCGCAGCGCGCTGAGCACCTCGCGGAAGTCGCGCGCGATCGGCTGGCGCAGCGCGAGCACGCGGATCGCGCGTGCCTCGATGTCGCGCTCGAGCTCGTCGACTTCGACGTCGTCGCGGATCACCTGCGCCGCGGTCTTCGCGTCGCGCGTGCGCAGCGCGACCATGGCTGCGCCGAACTGCGTCTTCGCGAGCTCGCCCATGCGCGTGATCGCCGCGTTGAGCTGGGTCAGCTCGTCGTCGAAACTCTTTACGATGTGTTCGGACATTAGCCGTACCGTCCCGTGATGTAGTCTTCGGTCATTTTTTTCTGTGGGTTCTCGAAGATCGCTTTGGTCTCGCCGAACTCTATCAGTTCGCCGAGATACATGAATGCGGTGAAATCCGAGACGCGCGAGGCCTGCTGCATGTTGTGGGTGACGATCGCGATCGTGAAGCGTTCCTTGAGCTCCTCGACGAGCTGCTCGATCTTGCCGGTCGCGATCGGGTCGAGCGCCGAGGTGGGTTCGTCGAGCAGGATCACTTCGGGTTTGAGCGCGACCGCGCGTGCGATGCACAGGCGCTGTTGCTGGCCGCCCGAGAGGCCGAGTGCGCTCTGCCTGAGCTTGTCTTTCGCCTCCTCCCAAAGCGCGCCCTGACGCAGGGCCTCCTCGACACGCACATCCATTTCGGCCTTCGACAGCTTCTCGTAGTGGCGGATCGCGTAGGCGACGTTTTCGTAAATCGACATCGGAAATGGAACAGGCTTCTGGAACACCATGCCGACCTTGCTGCGCAGGCGGTTCAACGGATAGCGAGGATCGAGGATGTTGTCGCCGTCGAGGAGGACGTCACCCTCGGCGCGCATCTTCGGGTAGATCGAATAGATCCGGTTGAATATGCGCAGCAGGGTCGACTTGCCGCAGCCGGACGGACCGATCAGCGCGGTGACCTTCTTCTCCGCGATGTCGAGGCTGACGTTCTTCAGCGCGTGGAACTTGTCGTAGTAGAACTGCAGGTTTAGCGCGGCCATCTTCGGCTGCGCGGCGATCGTTGCCGCGCCGGAGATCCCGGGTGGCTGCGTCACGAGCGAGACCGTGCCGGTCGTCGCGAGCAGGGGGAGATCGGGGCTAGTCATTGGACACCTTGTTGCGCAGCAGGATCGCGCGCGAGAGCAGGCTTAAGGAAAGGACGAAGATCGCGACGATCAGCGCGCCCGCCCAGGCGAGGGATTGCCAGTCGGCGTAGGGGCTCAGGGCGAAGTTGTAGATGTACTTCGGGATGCTCGCCATCGGCTGGTTCATGTTCGTCGACCAGAACTGGTTCTCGAACGCGGTGAACAGCA
>JBDTYX010000061.1:0-16221 GCA_040005435.1 Rudaea sp.
CGCTGGTTGCACAGCTCGATGAAGTGCGCGCCCTTGAGCGCCGACTCGGCAAACAGAATGCCGTTGTTCGCAACGATGCCTACGGGGTAGCCGTAAATATGGCCGAATCCGCAGACCAGCGTCTTGCCGTAGCGCGCCTTGAACTCCTGCAGCTCCGAGCCGTCGACGATGCGCGCGATCACCTCGCGGATGTCGAACGGTCTGCGCGTGTCCGCCGGGATCACGCCGTAGAGCTCGGCATTCGCATACCTGGGCTCGACCGGCTCGCGGATCGCCGCGTCCACCCGCTTGCGCCGGTTGAGGTTGGCGACGATGTCGCGCGCGATCGACAGCGCGTGCGCGTCGTTCTCGGCGAAGTGGTCCGCGACTCCCGAGATCGACGTGTGCACGTCCGCGCCGCCGAGCGACTCGGCATCGACGACCTCTCCGGTCGCGGCCTTCACGAGCGGCGGGCCGCCGAGGAAGATCGTGCCCTGTTCGCGCACGATCACGGTCTCGTCGCTCATCGCCGGCACATACGCGCCCCCTGCGGTGCAGGAGCCCATGACGACCGCGATCTGCGGCACGCTGAGCGAGGACAGCCGCGCCTGGTTGTAGAAGATGCGACCGAAGTGGTCGCGATCCGGGAAGACCTCGTCCTGCAGCGGCAGGAACGCGCCGCCCGAATCGACGAGATAGACGCAAGGCAGACGGTTTTCGAGCGCGATCTCCTGCGCGCGCAGGTGCTTCTTGACGGTCATCGGGAAGTAGGTGCCGCCCTTGACGGTCGCATCGTTCGCGACGACCACGACCTCGATGCCGTGCACGCGACCGATCCCGGTGACGAGGCCCGCGCCGGGCGCGGCGCCGTCGTACATGCCGTGCGCGGCGAGCGCGGAGAACTCAAGGAACGGCGAGCCCGCGTCTAGCAGCGCGCGAATGCGCTCGCGCGGCAACAGCTTGCCGCGCTCGGTGTGTTTCGCACGCGCCTTGTCGCCGCCGCCGAGGGCGCTGCGCGCGAGCTGCGCGCCCAGATCGTCGACGAGTCCGCGCAGGTGCGCGCTGTTCGCCTGGAATTCGGCGGAACGGGGGTCGATCTGAGATTCGAGGACGGGCATTTCGTCACCTTGTTGAGGCGTTCGCCGCGGAGATGGATTGCGCTATCCGCCATTCCCAAACCAAACCGGCCGCGTTGTGCGGCCGGTAGGCTGAAGCGTATCGCAGCGGCGATCAGTGCCCGCTGCTGTCCTTCTTGGCGGCGTCGGCAGCCTTGTCGGCTGCAGCTTTCACGTCAGCCGCACCCTGCTTGGCCGTATCGGCCGTGTCCTTCGCGCTGGCCGCGGTGGCTTGGCCGGAGGCCTGGGCCTGCTGAGCCGACTGCATGGCGCCTGCGGTATCGCCGGCTTTCGCCGATGCGACTGCCTGCTGCGCGGCGGCCGCGGTCTGCTGCGCCTGCTGCGCGGTAGCCTGTGCGGCTGCCTTGGTCGCCTCTGCTGCGGCTTTGGCCTTGGCTGCGGCCTCTTGCGCGGCCTGTTGCGAATTGTCGCTGCACGCGCCGAGCGTGAGGGCCAAAGCGGCCGCGATGAAAGCATGTTTCAATTGCATGGTTGCGTTCCTCCCTTGTCTCATGTGAATTGAACTAGCATGATGATTCGTGCGAGGGGCGACGATTGGCGTCGCGATCCGCGCACGCGCAGCTTACACCAGCTCGACCGCTATCGCCGTAGCCTCGCCGCCACCGATGCACAGCGCCGCGATGCCGCGCTTGCCGCCGCGCTTGCGCAGCGCATGCAGCAGCGTGACGACGAGGCGCGCACCCGAGGCGCCGATAGGGTGGCCGAGCGCGCACGCGCCGCCGTTGACGTTGAGCTTCGCATGCGGCACGCCGAGGTCCTTCATCGGCGCCATCGCGACGACCGCGAAGGCCTCGTTGACCTCGAACAGATCGACGTCCTCGACCTTCCAGCCGATCTTCTTGAGCAGGCCGTCGATCGCGCCGACCGGCGCGGTCGTGAACCATTCGGGTTCATGCGCGTTGGTCGCATGGCCGACGATACGCGCGATCGGTTTGATGCCGCGCTTCGCTGCCTCGTCCGCGCTCATGATGATCGTCGCGGCGGCGCCGTCGGAGATGCTCGACGAGCTCGCGGCGGTGACGGTGCCGTCTTTCTTGAACGCGCCGCGCAGCGTCGGGATCTTCGCGATGTCGGACTTGCCGGGCTGCTCATCGGTCGCATATTCGACGTCGCCCTTCTTGCCGGCGACCTTGACCGCGACGATCTCGTCGACGAACGCGCCCGACGAGATCGCCGCCTGCGCGCGCTTGACCGACTCGATCGTGAAGGCGTCCTGCGCCTCGCGCGTGAAGCCGTACTTTTCGGCGGTCGCCTCGGCGAACACGCCCATCGACTGTCCGTCATACGGATTGGTGAGGCCGTCCCACGCCATGTGGTCGACGAGCTTGGCGTCGCCGTAACGCAGCCCGGTGCGCGCGGCGACCATGTGCGGCGCGTTAGTCATCGACTCCATGCCGCCCGCGACGACGACGCTGGCCGACCCGGCCTTGACGAGGTCATGCGCGAGCATGATCGCCTTCATGCCAGAGCCGCAGACCTTGTTGATCGTCGTGCAACCCGCGCCCTTGGGCAATCCGGCCGCGAGCGAAGCCTGACGCGCAGGCGCCTGTCCGAGGTTGGCCGGCAGCACGCAACCCATGATCACCTCGGAGACGTCCGCCGCGGGCACGCCGGATTGCTCGAGCGCCGCCTTGATCGCGGTGGCGCCCAGCGTAGTCGTGGGAACGCCGGTGAACTGGCCGAGCATGGAACCGATGGCGGTGCGCTTGGCGCCCACGATGACGATGTCAGACATGAAATTCTCCGTTGGGTGGTGCTGCGGCCAGTGTGGCCGACTGTCGATTATCCTCCCGCGAGGTGACGCGCGGCAAACAGTCGTCCTGCTTGTCTCGTCAGTTGAGGACGCGTAGCCTCATTGCAATGGGTCTTGGGGGAATTCTCGGTCGCAACCTGCTTGCGTGCGTCGCCTGCGCGTGCGGCGTACTGCTGGGCTGCGCCGCGGCCGGCGCCGAGGAAGTGCCGGGCATCATGAACGTGCGCTTCCGCACCTACAGCACCGCCGACGGGCTGTCTCAGGCCACCGCGATGGCGATGGTGCAGGACCGCACCGGCTTCCTCTGGATCGCGACCCAGGACGGACTCAACCGCTTCGATGGCTATGGCTTCCGGGTCTATCGCCACGATCGCGGCGACGCATGGTCGCTCGCCGACAGCAACGTCTCCGCGCTCGCTGCAGACGACGACGGCGGACTGTGGATCGGCACGCAGACCGGCACGCTGCAACGCTACGATCCGGCGCTCGACCGGTTCGCGAGCTTCACGCCGCCGCGCGAGGCCAAGGCGACGTTCAGCCGCATCGGCGCGCTGCTGCTGGATGCGCGGCGTCACCTCTGGATCGCCGGCGTCGGCACGGGCGTGGAATGGTTCGACATCGCGACGCAATCCTTCGTGCCGGTCGGGATCGGCACGCGCGAGCCGCTGCGCAACACGCGCGCCATCGTCGCGCGGGGCGACGGCGCGATCCTGCTCGGCACCAGCGCCGGCCTGTGGCGCGCAGACCTCGATGGGCAGCGCATGGCCGAATGGAAGTCTGCGGAGCAGACCACGCTCGACGTCACGGCGATCGCGATCGCGGCCGATGGCAACGTCTGGGTGGGCACCGCGGAGAACGGCCTGTATGCGTTTTCCGCGAACGGTGAGCTACAGGCGCACTACCAGCGCAGCGCGGGCACGACACTCGCGCTGCCCGATGACGAAGTCCGCGGCCTGAACTTCGACCACGCAGGTCGGCTGTGGATCGCGACCAAGAACGCGGGAATCTGTCGGCTCGATTCCGCACGCAGCGCGGTCAGCGTGTTCGGTTACGATCCGGCGCAACGCAACGGCATCGGCGCGGCGCGCCAGCAGACCGTGTTCGTCGACCGCGATGGCCTCGTCTGGGCGGGCTCGTGGGTCAACGGCGTCAGCGTCCACGACCCGCGTACCGAGGCGTTCGCGACGATCGCGCGGGGCGTGGGTAACCCGCTGACGCTGCCGACTCAATCGGTGACGAGCGTGCTCGCGAATGCCGACGGCACGCTCTGGCTGGGCCTGCCCGAAGGCGGCGGTCTCGCGCGCTTCGATCTCATGAAGGGTGTTGTCGAGCGTCAGGCGCACGACCCGGCAGACGGCCGCAGCCTGCCGCCAGGACTCGTGGCCGACATGCGCCACTCGCGCGACGGCGGTCTGTGGGTCGCGGCCGCGGGTGGCGGCATCGCGTGGCAGGCTGCGGGCTCGCGCAGTTACGTGCACTATCGCCATGATCCGGCGGATCCGGACAGCCTCGCCAACGACAGCGTGTTGAGTTTGATCGAGGACGATGCGGGCACGCTATGGGCCGGAACCGATGGCAGCGGCCTCGACGAACTGCGCGCGGGCACGACGCGCTTCGTGCATCACGTGCACGACTCGGCGCGTGCCGACAGCATCGGCGGCGACACGGTGTCGGTGTTGCTCAAGGCGAGCGACGGCACGTTCTGGGTGGGCTTGCGCGGCGAAGGACTCGACCGCTTCGATCCGCCGCACGTGCGCTTCGAGCACTTTCGCGCGAACGCGGAAGATCCGCATTCGCTGAGCCAGAACTCGACGAGCACGCTGTTCGAGGATCATGCGGGCGGCCTGTGGATCGGCACGAGCGGCGGCCTCAACCGCTTGCTGCCCGGCAGCGCCGCGAAGCCGCGCTTCGAGTCGTTCACGCGCAAGGACGGGCTCGCGTCCGAGGCGATAGGCAGCGTTGTCGAAGACCGCGCGGGCAAGCTGTGGATCAGCACGACGGTCGGCATCAGCCGCCTCGATCCGGTCTCGCGCGAGATCTCCAATTTCGGCGTGCGCGAAGGCGCGCTCGCCCAGGGCTACTTCGTCAACAAGCACGCGATGCTCGCGGACGGCCGCATCGTCTTCGCGGGCCTGAGCGGCGCGACGCTGTTCGATCCTGCCGCCGCGCAGTCGCCGCCGAGACCGCTGCCGCTGATCACCGAGGTATTGCTCAACAACGTGCCGGTCGACCTGCGCTGGCGCGATCCGGAGTCGCCGCTCGAGCGCAGCCCGTGGACCGAGGCGAGCCGCGTGAGGCTCAGCCATGAGCAGCGCAACGTGACCTTCGCATTCACCGCGCTCGGCTTCAGCAATCCGGACGTCACGAAGTTCTCGTATCGGCTCGAGGGCCACGACGAGCAGTGGATACCGACTGGCGCGAATCGCCGCTACGCGACATACACCGACCTCGCGCCTGGGCGCTATCGATTCCGCGTCCGCGCGCGCAACGACCAGTCGGCGTGGGCCGATGCTGACGCCGAGCTCGCCGTGCAGGTGCTGCCCGCGCCGTGGCTGTCGCCGCTGGCGTTCCTCGGCTACGTCGCGCTCGCGCTGTTCGCGCTCGCTGTCAGCGGATTGCGCTGGCGTCGGAACTGGGAGCGCGAGCAGGCTTCCCGTGAGGCGATTCGGCAGAGCGAAGAGCGGCTCAAATACGCGCTGTGGGGCAGCGGCGGCGAGCTGTGGGACCTCGACCTGCGTAGCGGCGCGATCCTGCGCGACAACCGCATGGACGCCATCGCGCTGACCCATGAGGCACGCTCGCAGACGGTGGCCGACTTCCGCACTTTCGTCTATCCGGAGGACCTGTGGAAGATCGACCGGGCACTCGCAATGCACCTGCGCGGCGAGAGCGATGTCTTCGAGGTGAGCTTCCGCACGATCGACCGCACGCACCGGGAGTGGCGCTGGATGCTCACGCGCGGCAGCGTCGCCGAACGCGACACCACGGGACGGGCGACGCG
The DNA here is from genome assembly GCA_040005435.1 of Rudaea sp. Lineage (GTDB taxonomy): Bacteria > Pseudomonadota > Gammaproteobacteria > Xanthomonadales > Rhodanobacteraceae > Rudaea. The sequence goes on from JBDTYX010000061.1 coordinate 5,870, forward strand.
CCTCGTCGGCACGACCCAGGACATCACGGTGCTCAAGCAATCGGAGGAATCGTTGCGCAAGCTCAACGAGGAACTCGAGGTGCGCGTCGAGCGCAGGACCGTCGCGCTGAGCAACGCGAACGTCGACCTGCGCCAGGCACTCGAACAGCTCAAGCTCACCCAGAGCCAGCTGATCGAGTCGGAGAAGATGGCCGCGCTCGGCAGCCTCGTCGCGGGCATCGCGCATGAGATCAACACGCCGCTCGGCGTCACGGTGACGGCGGCCTCGCATCTCGAACAGGAGGCCATGCGCTTCAAGCGCCTGCTCGCGCGGCAGGGCGGCATCGATCCGCGCAGCGTGGAGGAATTCGAAGCGACGGTGCGCGAGATCGTCGACATGATCCTGCGCAACCTGCGCCGCGCGGACCAGCTGATCAAGAGTTTCAAGCTCGTCGCGGTCGACCAGTCGAACGAGGAGGAACGGACGATCGAGATCGGCGCGTACTTGCGCGACATCCTTACTTCGCTGGGTCCGATCCTGCGGCGGACGCCGCTGATCAAGGTCCGCGCCGATTGCGTCGAGCCGGTGAATGCGATCACCTATCCCGGTGCCCTTTATCAGATCGTCAGCAATCTCGTCGTCAACGCGATCACCCATGCGTTCGACGCGGGGCAGGAGGGCGAGGTCGTGCTGAGCATTACCCGCGACGCCGATCGCGCCGTGCTCGGCTGTCGCGATAACGGCCTGGGCATGTCCGAGGGCGTGCGCGCGCAGCTGTTCGAGCCGTTTTTCACGACGCGCCGGGGCCAGGGCGGCTCGGGCCTCGGCATGCACGTCGTCTACAATCTCGTGACCCAGCTGCTGCGCGGAAGCATCCGCGTCGAGAGCGCGCCCGGCGAGGGTGCGTATTTCGAGATCGTGTTGCCGCTCGACCGCGCGGTGGAAGGCGCGCCGCCCGCGGCGCCGTCGAGGCGCGCCTAGTCGGGCAGTTGCTCGCGCACCGCGAGCAGGCGATCCCAGTGGGCGAACAGCAGGTCGACGAGTCGCGGGTCGAACTTCCTGCCGATCTGCGTCGCGATGAACTCGCGAATGCTGTCGATCGGCCACGGTTCCTTGTAACAGCGCCGGCTGCCGAGCGCGTCGAATACGTCGGCGAGCATCGTGATGCGCCCGCTCAGCGGGATTGCTTCGCCCGCGAGGCCGAGCGGGTAGCCGCTGCCGTCCCAGTTCTCGTGGTGGGAACGTGCAACCTCCGCCGCGAGGCGCAGCACCGGACGCTTCGAACCGCCGAGCAGCCGCGCGCCGAGCTCGGCGTGCGTGCGCATGATCTCCGCTTCTTCTGCGGTGTGCGCGCCGGGCTTGTTGAGGATTGCGTCCGAGATGCCGATCTTGCCGATGTCATGCAACGGCGCGGCCAGTCGCAACTGCTCAGCTTCTTTCTCGCCCATGCCGCTCGCGAGCCCGAGCATCTCGGCGATCAGCCCGACGCGACGCACGTGGTTCGCCGTCTCGCGCGAACGCGTCTCCGCCGCGCTCGCGAGCAGGTAGACCATGTCGAGCTGGCTCTCGACGAGTTCGCCTTGCAGGTTCAGGTTTTCGTGTGCGACCGACACGTTGGTGCAGAACACTTCGATCAGGCGCTGGTCGAGCTCGCTCAGCGAAACCTTCTCGCCGACGTAGAACAGGCTGTCGGACGACTCGCTATCGGTGACGAAGAGGACGTAATGGTCGTCTCCGAATACATGCGTCTTGCCGAGGTAGGCCGTGCGCAGCGCCTCGATCACGTGGCCCGGTAGTTTTTCCGCCGAGTTGCGGCCGAGCAGCGCCTTGTATTCGCCGATCGCAGCGGCGATATGAAAATGCTCGGGCAGCGTCGCGCTGGGGTCCACCACCTTGCAGTACAGCGCGCCGCGCTCGGCGCCGATGATCTGGGTCAACTGCTCGAGCACGATCGAGGCGAAGTGCTGAGAGTGCTCCTGCGAGAAGATCTGCGCCGATGCGAAGATCACGCGTTCTAGGCCCTGTCGATGCGCCTCGATCGTGCGCATGTCGCGATACGCGCGCAGCGCCGCATACATCGTCGTCGCAAGACGCTGCGACGTGAGCTCGGTCTTCTCGCGGTAGTCGTTGATGTCGTAGTTCGCGATGACCGCGTGCTCGGGCGCCTGGCCCGGCTGGCCGGTGCGCAGCACGATGCGCACGAGATGGTTGCCGATGCGTTCGCGCACTGTGCGCACGAGCTCGAGGCCGGCCTGATCGGTCTCCATCACGACGTCGAGCAGGATGACCGCGATGTCGTCGTGCTTGCGCAGCAGTGCCTCGGCGGTGGCCGAGTCGCGTGCGTGCAGGAATTCGAGCGGACGATCGGCGAAACGGAAGTTGCGCAACACGAGCCGTGTCACGTCATGCACTTCAGGCTCATCATCGACGATCAGGATCGTCCATGCCGCCGCAGTCGGCTGCAGCGTCGATCCGAGATCATGGCTACCAAAATTCATGATCACCCCCTGCACGGAGTGTAGCGCTTTTAGCGCCGGTCGACAGGACCAAAACTGTGATCTGGACGCGGTTTCCGGCACCCCGGGAAAACCAGCGCGCGCACGGTTTAGCGCGTAAAGCCAAGGTTTGAAGCACGCGCGCGCGACCAGGCGGCCGCGGCGCCGATACGATGTTCACCACTTGCCGTGGAACAGCTCCCGGCCGATCAGCATGCGCCGGATCTCGTTGGTGCCCGCGCCGATCTCGTAGAGCTTGGCGTCGCGCAGGATGCGTCCGGTCGGGTACTCGTTGATGTAGCCGTTGCCGCCGAGCGCCTGGATCGCCTCGAGCGCGACCTTGACCGCGTTCTGGGAGGCATTCAGCAGGCACGACGCGGGGTCGATGCGCGAGCGCTTGTTGCGGTCGAAGTCCTGGGCCACGATGTAGGCGAACGCGCGCGACGACTGCAGCGCGGTGTACATGTCGGCGAGCTTCGCCTGCATGATGCCGAACGTGCCTATCGGCGCGTTGAACTGCTTGCGCTCGCGGATATACGGCAACGTGATGTCGAGTGCGGCCTGCATGAGCCCGATCGGGCCGCCCGACAACACGAGACGCTCGGTGTCGAGCCCGCTCATGAGCACGCGGACGCCCTCGTTGACCTCGCCGATGCGGTTGGCATCGGGGATCTCGCAGTCCTCGAAGACGAGTTCGCAGGTGTTCGAGCCGCGCATGCCGAGCTTGTCGAGCTTCTGCGCGGTCTTGAATCCCTTCATGCCCTTCTCGACGATGAACGCGGTCATGCAGCGCGAGCCCGCGGGTCGGTGTGCGGTGCGCATGTAGACGAGCAGCACGTCGGCGTCGGGGCCGTTCGTGATCCACATCTTCGAGCCATTCGCGATCCACGCGTCGCCATGCTGCTCGGCGCGGCAGGTCATCGAACCGACGACGTCCGAGCCCGCGCCGGGCTCGCTCATCGCGAGCGCGCCGACCCATTCGCCGCTGCACAGCTTCGGCAGGTACTTGGCGCGCTGCGCGTCGCTCGCGTTGTGGAAGATGTTCTGCACGCACAGGTTCGAGTGCGCGCCATACGACAGCCCGATCGAACCCGAGGCGCGCGAGATCTCCTCCATCGCGACGACGTGCGCGAGGAAGCCCATGCCCGAGCCGCCGTATTCGCCCGGAACCGTGATGCCGAGCAGGCCCATGTCGCCGAGCTTGCGCCACAGGTCGGCGGGGAACACGTTGTCATGATCGATCGCGTTCGCGCGCGGCGCGATCTCCTTCTCGGCGAACGCGTGGACGGTTTCACGAAGCAGGTCGAGATCTTCGCCTAGCGGGAATGGACGCATGACGGTGTCAGCGATCTTGGTACGGGCATATACGATATCAGGCTTGACCGAAACGCGGTCGCCGCATCAACGCGGCTTGCGCCTGCGCACTAGCGCGATCACGATGCCGACGAACGCGCCGATCGCCGCGCCGAACAGCGCCTTGTCGCGCAGCTGCGACCAGTCGAAGCCACCGAACGGGCGCACCTGTGCCGCGACCGAGGGATCGTCGGGGTTCGCCGCGTGGACCGCGTCGGCCCATGCGGACACCGCGCGCTGCACCCATTCGCGGTCGGCAGGACCGTTGTAGTCGGAGTAGGCGTTGAGGTACATCAACTGGTGATTGATCAGCGCGAGCGCGCCGGCGCAGATTAGGTCGGAGCTGCCCGCGGCCGTCGACACGCGCGACTTGACCGTGAAGAACAGCCCCCAGGGCTCGCGCCGGAAGACGCCCTGCGACTGCACGTCGGAGAGCGCGATCTGCGGGTCGTTCGCGGTCTGCTTCTTGACCGCGGCGTTGCCGCTCGTCGCGAGCTTCTGCACGTCGACGTCCTTGAGCGCCTTGTCAAACGACGCCTCGATCTCCGAGCGTGCGGCGAGGAAGTCGGCGGACGACAGCGCGACGCCTTCGACCTTGCGCAGCGTCTGCAGCTGGAAGTAGCGGTCGAGGTTCGTCGGTGTGCCGGCGGCGAGCAGGTCCGCGGCCTTCGACGACGCATACGAATCGACGAGGCGGTTGCTCGTGGGCAGGTAAGCCTGGGATGCGACGATGTACTGCGGCGCGCGCTGGGCGAGCGCGACGAAGCCGTCCGGCGGCGGGATCTCGAGCGCGCGTTTGCCGAATGCGAGCTGCGCGGCAAGCGCGGGTACGCAGAGTGATAGAAAGCAGCAGGTTAGTGCTGTAAATATTTGTTTATGGGTTAATTTTGTCGTAAAAAAACGCGCCAGCATCATGCGCTCTCCGAGTCCTGCGAACGCGCGCAGGATAACCCGGATGTTCGCGCCGCGTGCTTCGGCGAGGCAACGCGGGGCAATCGACATGCGGTCTGCCGCTGACTCTTGAAAAGAACGAACGGTCGTGCTATTAAATAGCGTATGAGCAAGCCGGCGACACGCAAGGGCGAGGCAACGCGCGACCTGATTCTCGATCATGCCCACACGATCGCATCGGAGAAGGGCGTCGAAGGACTGTCGATCGGCGATCTCGCGAGCGCGGTCGGCATGTCGAAGAGCGGCGTGTTCGCCCACTTCGGTTCTCGCGAAGAACTGCAGCTTGCGCTGCTCGACGCAGTAGGTCGCCACTTCGCCGAACAAGTGTTCATCCCCGCGCTGCGCAAACCGCGTGGTCTTGCGCGCCTGCGTACGATCGTCGCCGGCTGGTTCGACTGGGCGCTCGACAATCGCGATGGTTGCCCGATCATGGGGGCGGTGAGTGAATATGATTCGCGCCCAGGACCGCAGCGCGACCGTATCATCGCGCTGCTCGCACAATGGCGTGCCGAGTTGGCGCGCGCGATCCATCTCGCTGTCGAAGTCGGCGAACTCGGGCCCACGACCGATGCGGCGCAACTCGTCTTCGAGATTTTCGGCGTCGCCTTCGCTTTGCATCACGATACGCGGCTGTTCGACGCCAAGCGGGCGCGCCAGCATGCGGATCGCGCTCTCGAACGATTGATTGCCGCGAATTCCACTGCCGTCGGCGAGACGGCAACCCGCAAATCATCCCGAGCCTGAAGAGGAGAGCCTGTCATGTCTGTTGTCGCGCTGAAAAATAGCACGCTCGTTCGTAAAGCGATCGCGCTCGCGCTAACCCGCGCAGCGTTCGTCGTCGGTGGCGTGCTGTCGCCGCGGCGCACCGCGTATCACGCGGCTCGCCTGTTCGCGACGCCGTTCGCGAGCAGCCGCAGCCGCGCGCGTGCCGCGCCGATCGACGCGGACATGCGCCGCGCGGACCTGCACATCGGCGGCCGCAGCATCGCGACCTACGTCTGGGGCGATCCCGCGGCGCAGCCCTACGTGTTGTTCTCGCATGGCTGGTCGAGCTTCGGCCTGCGCTTCGCGCCCTGGGTGCCGCGGCTGCGCAGGCTCGGTTACGCGGTCGTGACGTTCGACCAGGCCGGGCACGGTCAAAGCAGCGGCCGGTTCAGCACGTTGCCCGATTTCGCCGACACACTGCGCGCGGTCGGCCAGCACTTCGGCAATCCCGCGCTGCTCGTCGCGCATTCGTTCGGTGGCCCGGCGACCGCGCTCGCGCAGGACGCGAGCTTTCGACCCGAGCGCATCGTGCTGATCGCGCCCGCGTCCGACATCAGCGCGGCCGTGCGTCGCTTCTTCCGATTCATCCACCTGAGCGACGGCCTGCGCGAGCACTTCTTCGCCTGGCACAAGCGGCGCACCGGCATCGATGCGCGCGACCTCGCGCTGCACGACCGCCTGCCCGCGTTCTCGCAGCCCGCGCTGATCGTGCACGACCTCGACGACTACCGCGTGCCGTGGGGCGAGGGCGAGTACTACGCGCGCCTGTGGCCCGGCGCGCGCCTGCTGACGACCACGGGCCTCGGCCACAACCGCATCGTCGACGACGCGGCAGTCATCGAGCAGGCGCTGAGCTTCGCGCGCGGCGAACGCGTCGGCGACCGCGTGATCGCGTCGCCGAACCTGCGCTTCGGCTTCGCATGAGGCGTCAGCTGCGAATTCGTGGGACGCGTCAGCGCGCCGTCGCCGCCGCGTCGCTCCCGTCCGCAGCGGCGAGCGCGATCACGAACCAGCCGAGCGGCTCGACCTCGTCGTAGGCGAGTACGACGGCTTCGCCGCGCAACGTCGTTTCGAGGATGCCGGTCTGGCGCTGCGGCTGCCGGCGCAGCACCTCGGGCACCGGAAACGTAACGATCGCCGGCGCAGATGTATCGCTCGCCGGTGGATCGAGCGTATGGCGCAGCGAGGCGAGCACGTGGCCGCCCGCGTCGACCAGGAACACGTCGCGCAGTCCGGCGACGCCATGGATGTCGAGCAGCGACTCGACCATGCCGTCGGGAAACAGCAGCGCGCTGACCACGCCGCCGAAGCGCGAATCGCGGTCGACCATCGGCACGCTCAGCGCGAGCTCGATGCGCTTGGTCTCCGCGCTGCGATACGGATCGCCCCATTGCGGGCTGCGCTTACCCTCGGCGAGCTGATACCAGGGTTGCTTGCGCGGATCGTAACCGTCGGGCAGGCCGTCCCAGCCCGGATAGCGCGCCGAGATCCCGTCGGGCAGCCCGAGCACGATCGCGGCGAGCGGACTGTTCTCCGCATCGTCGCTGCCGGACTCGGTCGCGGGCGCATAGATGTCGACGAGGCGGTTGCGGATCATCACCGCGGCGCGATGGTAGATGTCGCGATGGAACGGCTGCAGCGCCGCGAGCCGGCGCAGCGTCGGCTGCGCCGCGCTCTCGCTCATTCCGGGGGGAAGACTCCATACCGGCCAGCCGAGGCTGATGCGGCCGCCGAGAATGCGGTTCGCGACGAGATCGGGCGGCGCGCTCGCGGGGTCGCGGAAATCCCGCTGCAGGTATACCCGCGTCGCTACCTCGCGCCCGAAGTCGCCGATCTGCGCTACCGAGTCCGCAAGGTTCTCGACCGCGCTCTCGAGCTGCACGAGCCGCACTTGCACGTCGCTGCTCACGGCCGCGACCGCGTCGCGCAGTTGCAGCAGGCGTTGCTCGCGCACGCGCTCGGCCGCGACCACTTGCTGATTGCGCCAGAGCAGCACGCCGATCGCGATCGCCGATGCGGCGATCAGCGCGAGCCCGCCGACAAGCACGCGCTGGCGGTTGCGACCGACCTCGCGTTGCGTGCGCTGCCACAGAGTGTCGCGATGCGCGACGACCGGATCGCCGCGCAGGTAGCGGCGCACGTCGGCCGCTAATTCGGCGACGCTCGCGTAGCGCTGCGCGGGCATGCGTGCGGTCGCGCGGTCGATGATCGCGCCCAGGTCGCGCGGCACGCCGCGCTTGCCGAGGAAGGCGTGCACGAGCGGTCGGCGCCGGCCCGCGGCCGCGTTCGCGAGCACCTCGCTCGCGGTCTTGCCGAAGTAGGGCGGGTTGAGCGTCGCGAGTTCGTAGAGGATAAGTCCGAGCGCGCACTGGTCGCTGCGCGTGTCGAGTTCGTGGTTGCGGCCCTGCGCCTGTTCGGGCGACATGTATTTCGGCGTGCCGACGATGTCGCCGAGCTGCGTGTCCGATGCGCCGCCCGAGACGTCGGCCGATGAGATGACCTGCGATCGCTCGGACGACGAATCGTCGGCGGCCTCGTGCAGCGTGCGGCACAGCCCCCAGTCCATCACGTAGACCTCGTTGTGGCGGCCGAGCATGAGGTTCGCGGGCTTCAAGTCGCGATGGATCACGCCCTTGTCGTGCGCGTACGCGATCGCGTCGCAGACCTTGAGGAAGTGCTCGATGCGCGCGGCGAGCGCGATCGTCTCGTCTGGCCGGCCGCCGTCGAACGCGGCGCGCGCGGCGCCGAGCAGGCCGTGGAAATCGCGGCCCTCGACGAGCTTCATCGTGTACGCGGGCGCGCCGCCGGGCGCGACCTCGAGTGCATGCACGGGCACGATGTTCGGATGGTCGAGCTGCGCGGTGATCTGCGCCTCGCGCAGGAATCGCGTGCGCGCGCTCGCGATGCCTTCCGCCTTCGCGCTGAGCTGCTTCAGCGCGACGCGGCGCAGCAGCTCGGTGTCCTTCGCGATGTGCACGGTGCCCATGCCGCCTTCGCCCGCGGTGCCGATCAGGTCGTAGTGGAAGCGGGCCGCGGCATCGGCCGCCGCCGCGGCCGCGATGACGGCGCGTTGCGTGTCGCTTTCGATGTCGTCGATGCTGATGTGATCGCGGCCCGCAACCGTCTGCGCGGCGTGGCGCGGACTCACGATCGTCGCGGCCTCGTGGTCGGCGAGCGTGCGTTGCGCATCGTCGGGCAGCGCGAAGCGCGCTGGCAGCACGTGGCTGACCTCGATGGGATCGAGATCCGAATTCGTCGGCATCGGTCGGCGCGCGGCGGGCGCCGCGGCGCCGGTCAGCGCGATCGTCTCCTCCGACGTCGCGCCGCCGCCGAGCGCGATCGTCTGCAACGCATCGTCGGCGGGTGACGACGCGCGCGCGCGTTCGCGCTCGTCGGCACCGCCCGCGACGGACTGGACTGCAGGTTCTGCGTCCGCAGCGATCGGCTGCGGCTCGGCAACGCCGTGCGACGCCGCGAGGGTCAGCTCGGGACGATCGGCGGGATGCGCTGAGGAGGTTTGCGCGAAGCGCTGCGTGACGGGAATCGGCGTCGCTTCGTTCTGCGCCGGCGCGGGCGCATGCTCGGCGGCGCCGCGTTCGGGCTCGCGCGCGACTGCGGATGCGCGCGGCGGGATGCGATCACCTGGCGCGAGCGTCGCTTGCGCGGTCGTGAAGCGCTCGGGGTGGCGTGCGACGAGCCACGCGCGGAACGCATCGGCGTCGTCGGCGCCGCCTTCAGTACGAAAACGCAGCCACGCCTTGGGCAGGTCGAGAGCGACCCGCTGTTGCGGCGTGAGCGTTGCCAGAATGCGCAGCCAATCCATCCGCCGTCCCCGGGTCGTGCGACGCAAAAGCGTAGCACGCGCAAAGCAAAGCGCCGCGGGAAATCCTCACCTCTGCGTCGTTTCGGAGAGGCCGCGTCGCAGGCGCGGGTGATAGTGGCGCTCGGAGTCCCTGGACGCCTGTCGCTTGCGATTGCTAACTTGTGGGGCCACCCTCATCCGGCGCTTCGCGCCACCTTCTTCCGGCCAGCGGGAAAAGGGCACAAATCCATCGCGCTCGTGGGCAAGCCGCGCTTGCACCGGGGAGCGACGCCATTGCCTCGGGCACCCGCGAGCGGGCAAGATTCGGGTTCTCAACGCAAACCTCACGAGGGAATCATGTCGAACCGTCTCAGCCTGCGTCATGTTGGTCTCACCGCCGCACTCATAGCGATCCTGCCCGCGCTCGCGAGCGCTGCTTCGCTCGAGCCGGTCACGCAGGCATTCCACAAGCTCGGCCAGTCGCGCAGCCACTCCGAGACGACGATCACCGACGACAAGGGCAAGGTCACGCACACGAGCGCCGACTTCGACACGCTCGATCGGATCCACACGAAGACCGACCACGGCGAGTTCATCATCCTGCCCGAGGGATCGTGGATGAAGATGGGCGGCAACTGGAGCCAGCCGCCGATCGACATGCACGCGATGGTCAAGGCGATGATGCCGATGGGCGAGGACATGATCCGCAGCGCGAAGAACGCGACCGACGACGGCATGACGACCTGGAACGGGCAGCCCGCGCACGCCTACAGCTACGACACCGACACGACGATCATGGGCGCGCACGTGAGCGGCCATTCGAAGGTATACCTCAGTGCGGCGGGTGCGGTGATCGGCAGCGAGACCGACAGCGTCGCGATGGGCAAGAAGGCGCACTCGGTGCAGAACGTGAGCTACGACGACGCCATCCGGGTCAAGGCGCCGATGTAGCGGAAATGGGGTCAGGTTCATTTTTTTGACGTCACATGGCTTGCGATCTAGCTAC
>JBDTYX010000062.1:0-16210 GCA_040005435.1 Rudaea sp.
TCGAGTGCCGGATCAATGCCGAAGATCCCGACACGTTCATGCCTTCGCCTGGCACGATCAAGCGCTTCCTCGCGGCCGGCGGCCCGGGCGTACGCATGGACACGCACATCTACGACGGCTACCGCATCCCGCCGAACTACGACTCGATGATCGGCAAGCTCATCGTGCATGGTCGCGACCGCGAGACCGCGATCGCGCGCATGCGCATCGCGCTCGGCGAGCTCGTGATCGACGGCGTGAAGACGAACATCCCGCTGCAGCAGCGCATCATCGCCGACGGCGGCTTCCATCAGGGTGGGCAGAACATCCACTACCTCGAAAAGCGCATGGCCGAGCAGCGCGAGAAGGCGATCGGGCTCGGTTGAGTGTTTGGCGCCCGATGTCGCGACGCCCGCACGCGCACGCCGAAGCCCCTACGCGAGCCGATCGGAATCCACGCCTCGTCTTTCGAACTTCGTTCACCTGGAAGGCCGTATGTCGTGGCTTGAGCTCTCCCTGACCCTCCACGCCGCGCAGCAGACGTCTATCGAGGTGGCGCTCGAGGACCTCGGCGCGCTGTCGATCACGCTGCGCGACGCAAACGCCGACACCCCCGACGAGCGCGCGATCTTCGAGCCGGGCATCGGCGAGCTGCCGGTGTGGAACGAGATCGTCCTGCTCGCGCTGTTCGACGGCGCGACCGATCGCACGGGGCTGCTGCATGCCCTCGTCGACGCATTGCCCGACCTGTCGCCAGAACGCATCGCGTTCCGCGAGGTCGCAGACCAGGACTGGACGCGAGTCTGGATGGACCAGTTCAAGCCGATGCGTTTCGGACGACGCCTGTGGATCTACCCGAGCACGGTCGCCCCACCCTCCGACGCGGAAGCGGTCGTCGTGCACCTCGATCCGGGCCTCGCGTTCGGCACCGGCACGCATCCTACGACTGCGCTATGCCTCGAATGGCTCGACGCGATCGACTTGCGCGGCAAGACGCTGATCGACTTCGGCTGCGGCTCGGGCGTGCTCGCGATCGCGGCGCTCAAGCTCGGTGCTTCGCGCGCTATCGGCGTCGACAACGACACCCAGGCGATCGACTCCAGCCGCAGCAACGCCGAACGCAACGGAGTCGCGGACCGGCTCGATCTGTGCCTGCCGCTCGAATTCGCCACGACGCCTGCCGACGTCCTGGTAGCCAACATCCTCGCCGGGCCGCTAGGCGATCTCGCGACGCAGTTCGCCGTATGCATGCGCCCCGGCGCGCTGCTCGCGCTGTCCGGCATCCTGCGCGGGCAGGAGAAAGAACTCGTCGCGCGCTACGCGCAGTGGTTCGACGACCTCGTCGTCGCCCGTCGCGAGGACTGGGTGCGCATCACCGGCACGCGCAGATCCTAGCGAGCGCAGGTCGCGGCGCACCCGAAGCGCACGCTCTCGCTTACAATCGGGCGATGTTCACCCAGTGCCCCGAATGCCTCACCGTCTATGCGGTGACGCCCGAAACGCTCGCCAAGGGGCGCGGCAGCGTGCGCTGCGCGCACTGCTCGGCCGTCTTCGATGCGCTGCGCACGCTGACCGACACGCTGCCGGGCCGCGTGACCCGGCTCGACGCGCACCTGCCGGAGGCGGATCTTCCGAATCTCGACATGCCGGTCATGCGCCCCGTGCCCGACGCCGATGCGCCCGCGCATAACGATCTCTTCACGCAGGCGGCCGTGCAAGGCGCAGCGCTGCCGCAGTTCACGCGCACGCCGGTAGTGCCGAATCGCGCGTCAGCTTGGCCCTGGCGCGTCGGAGTCGCGCTGCTGATTCCATTGCTGATCGCGCAGGTCGGTTACGCCGAGCGCTTCGAACTGCAACGCAACGCGACCTCTCGTCCCTGGCTCGAACTCGCGTGTGTGAAGCTCGGCTGCACGCTGCCTTTGCCGCACGATGCCGACGGTCTCGCGCTGCTCTCGCGTGACGTGCGTCCGCACCCGTCCGTGTCGAAGGCGCTGATCATCTCGGCCACACTGCGCAACAACGCCGATCACACCCAGGCCTTCCCGACCGTAGAGATCACGTTGACAGACCTCGATGAGCACCGCATCGCGATGCGCCGCTTCCGTCCGTCAGAATACGTTGGCGATGCGCGCACGATCCATGCAGGCCTTACGAGCGGCGCCTCGACGGCGCTCGTGTTTGAAGTGGCGGATCCCGGCAAGAGCGCAGTCGCGTACGAGTTCAGGTTTCTCTAGTTCGCGGCTGCGCGCGGCGGCATCGGGCACTGCGGTTTCGGCTCATTGATTGCGCCGATGTGTCCCTATCGATTAGACGATGAAATATTACTTATCAAACGATCGCGCAGAAGATAAACTCGCAGACCGCGCACCATTACACCCCGCAAAGACGGGCATGGCTGCCGTTGAGAGTCTGGGGAAACACAAGAACATGAATGCCGCTGCTGCCTTGCGCACCGTCGAGGCGCCCGAATCCGCGTTGCAGCCCGCGCTGCGCGAATGCGTCGCGCGCGCGGTGCGCCGTTACCTGCACGACATGAACGGCAGGACGCCCGACGGCCTGTACGATCTCGTGCTGCAGGAAGTAGAAGGAGCGCTGTTGCGCGAGGTGATGGGCTGGGCGGCAGGCAACCAGAGCCGCGCGGCCGCGGCGCTCGGCATCAATCGCGCCACGCTGCGCAAGAAGCTCGCCGCGCAGGAATAACGTTCGCGCCACTTCGCGAGCGCGCGGGACAAACCCGCAGGCCGTGCGCTCACGTTTGCTGCAACGCGGCTATAATTTGCGCACTCTCTCGCGGAACTCCCCATGTCCGAGCCCTCCCTCGTCCCGGTGCGGCGCGCGCTGCTCAGCGTTTCCGACAAGACCGGGCTGATCGAACTCGCGCGCCGGCTCGCCGCGCGCGACGTTGCGCTGCTGTCGACCGGCGGCACCGCCAAGGCCCTGCGCGACGCCGGCCTCGCGGTGAGCGACGTCAGCGAGATCACGGGCTTTCCGGAAATCATGGACGGGCGCGTCAAGACGCTGCACCCCGCTGTGCACGGCGCACTGCTCGGCCGCACGGGCATCGACGAAGCCGTGATGGCCGCGCATGCGATCGTGCCGATCGACCTGCTCGTGCTCAACCTCTACCCGTTCGAGAAGGTGACCTGCACGCCGGGGCACACGCTCGACGAGGCGGTCGAGAACATCGACATCGGTGGTCCGGCGATGCTGCGCGCCGCGGCGAAGAACTACGCGCGCGTCGGCGTGCTCACCGATCCGGCACAGTATGCGTCCGTGCTCGACGAGCTCGACGCGAATGCCGGCGCGCTGTCCTCGCGCACGCGTTTCGCACTCGCGGTGGCCGCGTTCAACCGCGTCGCCCAGTACGATGCCAGCATCAGCAATTACCTGTCGGCGATCTCCAAGGATGGTGCGCACGCCGCGTTCCCGGCGCAGCAGAACAGCAATTTCGTCAAGCTAATGGACTTGCGCTACGGCGAGAATCCGCACCAGCAGGCGGCTTTCTATCGCGACCTGTGGCCCGTGCCTGGCACGCTCGCGACGCTCGAGCAGCTGCAGGGCAAGGAGCTGTCATACAACAACCTCGCAGACGCGGACGCCGCCTGGGAATGCGTGCGCCAGTTCGACGACACGCCCGCCTGCGTCATCGTCAAACACGCCAACCCCTGCGGCGTCGCGGTCGGCGCCGACGTTGCCGCATCCTACGAAGCGGCCTATGCGACCGACGCGACCTCAGCGTTCGGCGGCATCATCGCGTTCAATCGACCGCTCGACGCGGCGACCGCGAAGGCGATCCTCGGACGGCAATTCGTCGAGGTGCTGATCGCACCCGACTACGCCGCCGACGCGCTCAAGGCCTGCGCGAAGAAGGGCAACGTGCGTGTGCTCAGGATTGCGCACGGCGAGGGCCGCAACAATATCGACGTCAAGCGTGTCGGTTCGGGATTGCTGATGCAAACCGCGGACATCCGCGACGTCACGCGCGCCGAACTCAAGGTCGTCAGCAAGCGCGCGCCGACCGAGGCGGAACTCGCCGACCTGCTGTTCGCGTGGCGCGTCGCCAAGTTCGTCAAGTCCAACGCGATCGTCTACGCGCGAGATCAGCGCACGATCGGCATCGGCGCCGGGCAGATGAGCCGCATCGTCAGCGCGAAGATCGCCGCGCTCAAGGCCGCGGAGGCCGGGCTCGCCGTCGCGGGCGCGGTGATGGCCTCGGATGCTTTCTTCCCGTTCCGCGACGGCATCGACGCCGCCGCCGCCGCGGGCATCCGCGCGGTGATCCAGCCGGGCGGCTCGATGCGCGACGCCGAGGTGATCGCCGCGGCCGACGAGCACGACCTCGCGATGCTGTTCACTGGCGTCCGTCACTTTCGGCACTGATGCCACTACGCGGCATCAATCCCAAAGTTTGCATGGCAAACTTTGGGCCACGGCCTTGCTCATCCACACCCCCTTCGCGCCATTGGCGCGAATAGCCCCCTGACTCAGGGGGCTATTTTCCCAGCAGGAATCACGACATGAAGATTCTGGTGATCGGCAGCGGCGGTCGCGAGCACGCTCTCGCCTGGAAGCTCGCGCAATCGGCACGCGTCGATGAAGTCATCGTCGCGCCCGGCAACGCGGGCACCGAGCGCGAGCCACGCGTCCGCAACGCCGCCGTCGCGGCGACCGACATCGACGCGTTGCTCGCGCTCGCGAAGGCCGAGAACGTCGCACTGACCGTCGTCGGCCCCGAGGCGCCGCTCGTCGCGGGCATCGTCGACCGCTTCGCAGCGGCGGGGCTGCGCTGCTTCGGCCCGACCGCGCAGGCCGCACAGCTCGAAGGCTCGAAGGCCTTCGCGAAGGCGTTCCTCGATCGCCACGGCATTCCGACCGCGCGACATGCCGTGTTCGAAGACCTGACGCCTGCGCTTGAATACGTGCGCGCCCACGCGGCGCAAAGCTCCGATCAACGCGTGGTGATCAAGGCGGATGGCCTCGCCGCCGGCAAGGGCGTCGTCGTCGCGATGACGCTGGCCGAGGCAGAGGGCGCGCTGCAGGACATGCTCGGCGCGCAGACGCTCGGCAGAGCAGGTGCGCGCGTCGTCATCGAGGAATTCCTCGACGGCGAGGAGGCGAGTTATATCGTGATCGCCGACGGCGATCACGCGCTGCCGATGGCGACGAGCCAGGACCACAAGCGCATCGGCGACGGCGACACCGGCCCGAACACCGGCGGCATGGGCGCCTACTCGCCCGCACCCGTGGTCACGCCCGAGGTCGAGCGTCGTGTCATCGCACAGATCATCGAGCCCACGCTCGCTGGCATGCGCCGCGACGGCATGCCGTTCACGGGTTTTCTGTACGCCGGACTCATGATCGATCGCGCCGGCGCGCCGAAGGTGATCGAGTTCAACGTGCGTTTCGGGGACCCCGAGACGCAGCCGATCATGCTGCGCCTGCGCAGCGACCTCGTGGAGCTGATCGAGGCCGCACTCGACGGTGGTCTCGCGCGGACCACTGCGCAATGGGATGCGCGCCCGTCCATCGGCATCGTGCTCGCGGCGCAGGGCTATCCCGGCACGCCGCGACTAGGCGATGCGATCGTCGGCGCGGACGTCGACGCCGGAGACGACGCCAAGGTTTTCCATGCGGGCACGCGCAGCGAGGGCGGACATGCGCTGTCGAGCGGAGGACGCGTGCTCACGGTGTGCGCGCTCGGCGCCGACCTGCGCGCGGCGCGGCACAGGGCCTATGCGCTGATCGGCGACTTGCGTTTCGAGGGCATGCAATTCCGTCGCGACATCGGTCATCGCGCGCTGGGCGCGGCGTAGCGCTCGACTCTCGGCGCAGCGCCGCGACTCAGCAATGCTTGGCGATGTTCAGTACGTTGTGACCGTCGATGTACTCGTAATTGAAATCGTCCATCAGACGGCGCACGAGCTGGATGCCCAGCCCGCCGATGCGCGAGGTTGCCACGGTCATCCCCGCCGGCGCGGCGCGCCAGGTGGTCGGGTCGAATTCCACAGCGAGGTAGCGGATCGTCGCGCACACGGCCTTGCGTCCGCGCTTGAGTTCGACGTCGATCGGCCCCGCGGCCTGTTCGGCGTGCATCACGACGTTGGTCAGCAGTTCGTCGAACGCAACGAGCATGTCATGCACGATGTGCGCGGGCACCTTGCCATCGAGTTTGTGCTGGACCTCGTCGTTGAAGCGACCGATCGCAGAGCGTTCACGCTCGACGCGAGTACGCCACAGGAGCGCCGGCTTGCGTCGCCAGAACCTCCATCGATCCGAAGCCATCCCCATGCCGCATGGTGGCGAAAAGCCCCGCGCTTGGCAATGCGCGGGCCGCTCGACGAAACCTGGAGCTACGGCTTTTTCGTGGGCGCCGGATTCGCCGCGGCCACCGCACCGAGCGGCGGCGCCTTGAAATAGGCATGCTCCGCGGACCACGGCTTGTCTGGCAGCTGCTGCTTGACGAATTGCTGCATCGTCGCCTTGAACTGGGCGACTCCCGCCGCGTCGCGTGCGCGCGTCGCTTCGAAGATCGCCTCGGCCTGGTATTCCTGCGCCTCCTTGAACTTGCCATGCGCAGCGAGTGCGAGCGCGTAGGCGGACGAATTGCCCGCATCCGGCCGCTGCTTGTAGAGCAGCTCGGCGTAGGTCAACGCGGTATCCCGCACTTGCTTGCTCGCCTGCGCGCAGGTGCTCGCGAGGCGCACGAAGATCTGCATGAAGTCGCCGTCGTTCGCATGCTTGGCGATCGCGCCATTGATCGTCTGCAGCGCCTCCTCGCATTTGTCCTGCATGACCTGCGCGGCGACGAGGTGCGCATAGGCCTCGGGCGTATTCGGCTGCAGCTTCACGAGCTCTTCGTATTGTCCGGCGGCTCGCGAGTAGCGGCCGTGGCGCATCTCAGCGTTGCCGAGCATCAGCCACGGGTCGACGAGCTTGCGGTCGAGCCGCTGAGCGCGACGGTAGTCGTCGCTGGACTTGCCCTCGTCGCCGGCGTACTCAGCCACGATGCCGCTCGTGAGCCACGCCTCGGCGTTGTCCGGGTGCGCGCCGAGAACGGGGTCGATCTGCGCTCGCGCGATCGCGCCGTTGCCGGTTGCCGCATTGATTCGCGCCGACAGCAGCAGCGCGTCGACATCGCCCGGATTCTTGTCGAGGATGCGAGAGAGGACCTCGCGCGCCGCGGGAATGCGTCCCTGCCGCGCGAGCGCCTGCGCCTGGGCGACGCCTCCGCCCGCAGCCGTGCCGGCGCCGGCCGCGGCGGAGATACCGACGACCAGCGGGTCGTCCAGCGTCGGTGCAACGTTGCCCGCTTTCGCGCGCGCATCCGCGCCGGCCGCCGCGTTGCCCTGCGCTGCGTAGGCCTCCGCAAGGTGCGCATACAGCTCATTGGCTTTCGGTTCGATCGACAGCGCGTGGGTGAAAGCCGCAATCGCATCCGGGAATCGCTGCTGGCGCAACGCGAGTTGGCCGAGCATCGAAAAAGCGGCCGCCTGCGTCGGATAGGCCTTCGCAGTGTCCTCGAGGACCTTGCGCGCGCCGGCGAGGTCGCCGAGCACGATCAGCGTGTCGGCGAGGCGGTAGCGGATCGGCATGTAGACCTTGTCGCGATCGAGTGCCGCCTGGAAGTTCGCGCGTGCTTCCTCGTCGCGCTTGAGCTTGCGCGCGATCACGCCGCGCAGGTAGTACCAGCGGCTGTCGTCGGGGGTAACCTGCGAGGCGTCGGCGAACGCGACCGCCGCGGCCTCGTCGAAACCGCCGCGCGCGTACAGCGCGCCGAGGTCGGCATACGCCTGAGCGAGCGGCGGCCCGACGAGGCTCGGCTTTACCTTGTCGAACTCGGCACGCTGTGTGGAAAGAAGCTTGGCCGCCTCGGGCGCCAGTTTCGCCGTGTCGGGGTTCGGCACCGGCCGAAGCTGTGTCTCGGCCGCGGCAACCGCAGTCAGGCCGAGCAGGCACAGCAGGATGAGGCGCGCGCGGCGCGTTGTCTCGTTGATCATGATGATTTCCGAAGGCGCCGCGATCCGCGGCAGGCTGGTCGACCGATTTTATCAGGCGCCGGTCGTCAGGCGCTCAGCGTCAGGGTCGCATAGCCCGCCCGACCCACGCTGAACGTGTCGGCGGCATTTGCTACGCTATACGCAGGCGCAGACGCGACACACAGAGGCAGGAGATGGGTGAGTCGACCGCGACAGATTCCGCGCAGCAGCGCGATGCCCCTGGCGGCCAGTTCCGCCTGCTGCGCGAACGCCGCTTCCTGCCTTTCTTCCTGACCCAGGCGTCGGGCGCGTTCAACGACAACGTCTTCCGCAATGCGACCGTGCTCCTGCTCGCACGCCACATGAATTTGTCGATCGAACAGGTGACGACGTATTCGAACTTCGCGCCCGCGCTGTTCATCCTGCCGTTCTTCCTGTTTTCCGCGTCTGCCGGCCAGATCGCGGAAAAATTCGAGAAGACGCGCACGATCCGCTTCGTCAAGGTCTTCGAGATCGTCGCGATGGCGATCGCGGCGTGGGGTTTCCTGCACCACGACGCCACTGTGCTGCTCAGCGTGCTGTTCCTGATGGGCGTGCACTCGACGTTGTTCGGGCCGATAAAGTACGCGATCCTGCCGCAGGCGCTGCGGCAGACCGAGCTCGTCGGCGGCAACGGGCTCGTCGAGATGGGCACGTCACTCGCGATCCTGCTCGGCATGATCCTCGGCGGCTCGATGATCGCAGCGGCGGGCCCCAGCGGCCCGACGCTCGCGGCGATCGCGGTGATCGCGATCGCGGTCATCGGCTATCTCGTGAGTCGGGCGATCCCGCCCGCGCCAGCGACCGCGCCGGACCTCAAGTTCAACTGGAATCTGTTCACTGAGACCTGGCGCACGATCGGCTTCGTCGCGCGCGACCGGACCGTTTTCAATGCGGTGCTCGGCATCTCGTGGTTCTGGTTCTTCGGCCTGGTCTTCACCGCTCAGCTGCCGAACTACACGACGCTCTATCTCGGCGGCGGCGACGGCGTGCAGGTGCTCGCGCTCGCGCTGTTCTCGATAGGCACGGGCGTGGGCTCGTTGCTATGCGAGCGCCTGTCGGGGCACAAGGTCGAAATCGGACTCGTGCCGTTCGGTTCGATCGGACTCACGCTGTTCGGCATCGACCTGTACTTCGCGCGACCGCACCCCGCGACCGTCTCGGATCTGTCGCCGCTTGCGTTCCTCGCCGCGCCGGGCAATTGGCGCATCGCCCTCGACCTCGCGATCATCGGCGTGTTCGCCGGGTTATACATCGTGCCGCTGTTCGCGCTCGTGCAGAGCCGCGCCGAACGCAGCCAGCTGTCACGCATCATCGCCGGCAACAACATCATCAATGCGCTGTTCATGGTCGTCGCGTCGGTGGTCTCGGCCCTGCTGCTCAACCTCGTCCACTTGAGCATCCCGCAGCTTCTGCTCGCCACCGCACTCATGAACGCGGTCGTGGCGATCTACATCTACTCGCTCGTGCCCGAGTTCCTGCTGCGCTTCGTCGACTGGATTCTGATCAACACGCTGTACCGCATCGACAAGCGCGGCCTCGAGAACGTTCCCGAGCAAGGCGCCGCGCTGCTCGTCTGCAATCACGTCAGCTTCATGGATCCGATGATCATCCTCGGCAGCATCCGTCGCCCGGTGCGCTTCGTGATGTACTACAAGATCTACAACCTGCCGTTGATGCGGCCGCTATTCCGCGCGGCCAAGGCGATCCCGATCGCGGGCAGGAAGGAGGATCCCGAACTGATGGAGCGCGCGTTCGCCGAAGTCGATCGCGAGCTCGCCGCGGGCAACCTTGTCTGCATCTTCCCCGAGGGCGGCATCACGTTCGACGGCAGCATGCAGTCGTTCCGCCCGGGCGTCGAGCGGATCCTCGCGCAACGGCCCGTGCCGGTCGTGCCAATCGCGCTGCGCGGCCTGTGGGGCAGCATCTTCAGCCGGCGCGACTCGATGCTGCGCCGCGCGCGTCTGCCGCGTCGTTTCCGTTCGCGCATCGACATCGTCGCGGGCGTGCCGATCCCCGCGGCGCAGGCGACCGCGGCGTTACTCGAAGCGCAGGTGCGCGAACTGCGCGGCGATTCGGCTTGACCCGGCGGCGACGGCCGCGCGTCGCCTCGTGCAGTCAGGTGAACCAGCCGCCTATCACGACCAGCGCGATCAGCGCGATCCAGACTATCAGCACGCGCCGGATCAGCGTCATCGCGTCATCGAGTGCGACGAGCGGCTCGTGCACGTCGACCACGTGTCCGTCTCCGCCCGCGACGTCGGCGTCGACGCTGGCACGCGCGATGACGTTGAGGAAGTCGGGGTCGGCCGAGAACGCAGCGCTCGGCAGCGCGGCGTGATAGTCGCGCCAGGCCTTGAACACCGCGTCGAAATCCGACGCGAGTGCGAGCGCCAGCGCAATCAGGTGCGCGGGCAGCCAGTCGAGAGCGCGTGCGAACCTGCGCGCGAGATCCTGCTGCGCGATTGGCAGCGCCGACGCATGCTCCGGCGTATAGGCGAGCAGCGAGGTGATCCGATACAGCAGCGCGCCCGCGGGCCCGAGCAGGACGAACCAGAAGATCACGCCGAACACGCGACGCAGGGCGGCGATGAACGCACTCTCGACGAGTTCGGCGGCGCGAAACGGCAGGGGGCTTGGCGCTTCTTCGGCACGCAACGCCTGCGCGGCAGCATCGCGCGCGTCGGTGTCGGGCGCCTTGTCGACGGCCTCGACGTCGCGCTCGAGATCACGCGGCCCCATGCAATAAGTGAAAATCGCCACCGCGAAGACGAGGGCCGGCAGGCCGAACAACGTCGCATGCAGCGCGAACTGGACGAGGAGACAGAGCAGCACCGGCAGCCCGATGCTGAGCACGAGGCCGATACCCGCGCTGGCCTGTCGTGCGCCCTGCGCCTGCCAGCCGCGCAGCCAGGAGAAATTGCGCACGCGCCGCGGCTCGGGCAGGTAGTGCACGATCGCGAGCGAGATCAGGATGGCGACGAATAACTGGGCCATGGCGTGTCCGTGAATTTCAGTCGTGTCCGCTCTTGCGCGCAGGCATTCAGACGCTGCGCCCGCGCTGCAGCATAGTGTATACGACGCGCTCAGCGGCGCGCGAGAAAGGGCTCGTCGTTGGCAACCGCTGCGAGCTCGATGCCGGCCGTGGAACGCAGCCAGTGCTCAATCAGCCGATACGACACCGAGAGCGGCGGGGAGATAACGAGTTCCTTCGACTTTAGCGCGTCGACGAATTCTTCGACGCCGAACCAGCGTGCCTCGGCCAGCTCGGGGCCGACGTTGATCATCGGATCGTCCGCCTGCGCCGTGAAGCCGAGCATGATCGACGCCGGAAACGGCCACGGCTGCGAGGAATGATAGTCGCAGTCGCCGACCCGCACGCCTGCCTCCTCGAACACCTCGCGGCGCACGGCATCCTCGAGCGTCTCGCCGGGCTCGACGAATCCTGCGAGCGTCGAGAAGCGTCGCTCGGGCCAGGTCGTGCCGCGGCCGAGCAGGCACTTCTCGCCGTCGGTGACGATCACGATGATCGCGGGATCTGTATGCGGAAAGTGCAGGCTCGCGCAGCTCGGATTGGTGCAGCGCGCGCGGTGACCCGCCGCTTCAAACGTCAGCGGCGCCGCACACAGGCTGCAATGGCGCATGCGCTGCTGCCAGTTGCTGAGCGCGCGCGCGTAGGCGAACAATCCAGCGTCTGATTCCGGCAGCGTGAGCCCGGCGCTGCGCAGGTCGACGAACGCTCCGCCGATCTCTCCCGCCACGCGCTCCGCGAGTTCGTCCTCGGCGTGCACGAGAAACCAGTCGCTCGCGTCGCTGCCGAGGTAAGCCACCGGCGGAGCCGCGCCGATCAGGGCGGCGGCTTCGTCGCCGCGCAGGCCGCGCAACGCGGTGCGTGAGCCGTCGACTAGCGCGCGGCCGTCACGCCTCAGCAGGACGTAACGCGCGGAGTCTGAGAGCTGCATCGTCGCGATCCACTCGGCGTCGTCGCGCTGCTCGCCATGGCGGTCGAGAAGCATGTGCGAAAAGGTGTTGTTGCGGCTGCGTGCGCTCGAAGGAGAAACGGCTCGGGTCATGCGTGCATTGTCGCAGACCGGGGCGCTTGGCGCGACGTCACATGCTGAAGGATGAGCCGCAACCGCAGGTCGTCTTCGCGTTGGGATTGCGGATCACGAACTGCGCACCGTTGAGGTTCTCGGAATAGTCGATCTCGGCGCCCATCAGATACTGCAAGCTCAGCGGATCGACGACGAGCATCACGCCCTCCTTTTCGAGCGCGAGATCGTCGTCCGCGCGCTGCTCGTCGAACGTGAAGCCGTACTGGAAGCCCGAACAGCCGCCGCCGGAGATGTAGACGCGCAGCTTCAGATCGGGGTTGTTCTCCTCGGCGATCAGCTCGCGCACCTTGTGCGCGGCCGCGTCCGTGAAGACGAGCGGCTGCTCGAGCGCGTTCTGGTAGTTCGGCGTGGGTGTTTCCATGGCCAAGCTGATATCAGGCCGCCGTGCCGGATTTCAAGTTCTTGGCCTCGGCGAAATCGGCCACGTCGACGCGCTCGATGTGCGCGCTTTCGGGTTTCGGCAGCTGTCGGCCGGGCTCGGCGCGATGCACGATCTTGCCGTTGATCTGCGCGCCCGCGGACATCTCCATGATCTTGTAGTAGACGTTGCCGTCCACGCGCGCGCCGCTCGCGAGCTCGAGTCGCTCGGTCGCGCAGACGTCGCCCGCGACGACGCCGTTGATGATCACGTGCGGAGCGGCGATCTCGCCGCTGACCTTGGCGTGATTCGAGAGCGTCAGTACGGCCTTGTCGCCGTCGCCGTGCAACGAGCCTTCGACCGTGCCGTCGAGATGCAGGCGGCCGCTGAAGCTGACGTCGCCGTGGATGTGAGTGCCAACGGCGATGAGGGACGTCGTTTCGGCCGTCGGCTGAGGGGATTTGTTCTTGTTACCCAGCATTGCGTGCTCCTTGGGATGTCAGCGCCTGAGTCCACCCGAATTCCCGTTCTGCCTTCCCCATTTGGGCGCCGCCGTCGGCATCGACGCGGACGCCATTCGGCACGAACCCCTCGGGCAGCAGCAGGGTACCCTTTATTTGCTGAAAATACTTGAACGAAAATGCGAGCCCGTTCGCATCCTGATCCTGAGTCACGTCGATCCACGACAGCGTCGACAGCTGGTTTTCCTTGATGCCCTTCACACTGAGCTTCACCCTGCCGTTCGCGATCTGGCCTGGCTTGAGATTCTGCGTCAGCGTGATCGTGAAATCGTACATGCGCGGCGCAGAGGCGCCTTTGAGACTCAGCCCCTCGACCGAGAGCCCCTCGCGCGCTGCGCTGGCGTCGGTGAGGCGACTGTAGAACGCGAGGTCGGCACGCAGTCCCGCGATCTCCTCCTGGCGCTGACCGATCTGGCGCTGCAGCTCGGCGCTCGCGGTGCGCGCGACCTGGTCAGCGCGCTCGAGCACCGCGACGCGTTGCTTCAGCAGCCCATTCTCGGCGATCGCGCGATCGAGCGAATCGCTGCCACCGAGTGCTACGCGCTCGTGCATCAGCCAGACGACGACCGCAACGACGATCAGCGAGGCGAACCAGAGCAGCGCGAGCGCGGCCCACTCGCGCCAACGGAATCGCTGCAGCGGGCGGACGACGAGTTCGGGCGGGCTCGGAACGTGCACCATGCCGTTGCGGGGAACCAAATGGGGTGGGAAAGCGCGTGCGGGCGGCTGCCCGATCGCGGTGGGCCGTTATACTCAGCCCTCCGTTAAGTAAGTGTTGCGCCCGTCATGCTCTGGATCAAGGCTCTGCACATCGTGTTCGTGGTCACCTGGTTCGCGGGACTGTTCTATCTGCCGCGACTGCTGATCTACCACGTCGAGACGACCAGCGCCGAGGTGCGCGCGCAGCTCAAGGTGATGGAGCGGCGACTCCTGGGCATCACCCACGTCGGTGGCGCGCTCGCGATCGTGTTCGGGTTCTGGACGCTCGCGCTGGCGCCCGGCTTCATGCAGCAGGGATGGCTGCACGCGAAATTCGCTTTCGTGGCGATGCTGATCGCCTATCACGGCTATCTCGTCCGCCTCACGCGCCAGTTCGCGCGCGACCAGCTGGCGCATACGTCGCGTTGGCTGCGCTTCTTCAACGAGGTGCCCGCGCTCCTGCTGATCGCGATCGTGTTGCTCGCGGTCGTCAAACCGTTCTAGCCGCAACGCGTGTACGGCGGACCGCCGTCGGCGAGTCGCCCGCGCCGGAGAAACGCGCGACTTTTAGCTTCCGAGCTTCTGTTGCAGGTAGCCGTTCTCGCCGAGCTTGTCGATCAGGCTGAGCTGGGTTTCGAGCCAGTCGATGTGCTCTTCCTCCGATTCGAGGATGCTCTCGAACAGCTCACGGCTCACGTAGTCGGCCGCTTTCTCGCAGTCGGCGATCGCGGCCTTGAGATCCGGGTGCGCGACGAGTTCGAGCTTGAGGTCGCACTTGAATACCTCGAGCGGGGTCTCGCCGATCATGAGCTTGCCGAGCGCCTGCAGGTTCGGCAGCCCCTCGAGAAACAGGATGCGCTCGATCAGGCGATCGGCGTGCTTCATCTCGTCGATCGATTCCTTGTACTCGTGCTCGGCGAGTTCCTTGTAGCCCCAGTTGCGGTACATGCGCGAATGCAGGAAATACTGGTTGATCGCGGTCAGCTCGTTGAACAGCACCTTGTTGAGATGGCCGATGATCTTCGAGTCGCCTTTCATCACGGGTCTCCGCTGGTGAACGAATGGTCAGTCGGCAATATAGCGCGCACAGGCGCGCCGCGACGAAACGCGAATCGTGAGCATTTGCAGCGAAAGCGGGCTCACGCGTCGCGCGAGACGAGGCTCGTAGGCACCAACGGCGCCCGCGGATCAGGCCGCCTGCAACACCGGCAACGCGAAGCGTTTGATGCCACGCGCCTCGGCGAGCACTTCCTCGGCGAAGTCTGCGCAGCTGCCGCAGGCGCTCGCGCAGCCGGTGTGACGCTTGAGCTCGCCGAGGCTGCGCACGCCTTCGGCGGCCGCCTGGCGGATCATCGTATCGGTGACAGCGTTGCAGACGCAGACGTACATGGCAGTTGACTGGAGAGGAAGGCGAGATGCGTATTTGATTGCAAATGCGAATGATTGTCAATACCAACACGCACGGAAGTCACATCTGGAGATTCGACGCTTAACGCGCCGGACATTTTACAATATATTCAATTACTTGGTCGCGTTGCCACGCAGCCTCGCGGTCGTTGCGTCGACCGCGCCTGTGCGGCCGCGCAAGCGCGAGCGAGGCCAGGGCTCGCGATATTTCCCTGCGACGCTGCGCTGGTTCGGTAACTGTAGGAGCTCGTCGATGGAGCGCTGAGCGCATGCGCGATTTCGGGACGTGACGAGGCTGCGCGAGAACACTCGGCAAATTCGATCTACACGCTCGAGCGCTTCAGCCTCATCGTGAACGTTGCCGATGCCCTCGAACAACGAGCCAGTGTTCGGCGGCGCGACCGTCGACCTGCATTCTCGGCAGCGCAAAGGCGTACGACTTGTCGAGCCTGAGCATGGCCCGCGCACGGACAGCGCCTCGCGATGAATCGGAACGGCCGATGCGCGTCACCGCACGCGGGGGCATGGCTCATGCGGTCTTGACGAACGCGTCCTCGATGAGCTGATCGGCGAGATCGGCCATGCTCTCGGCGACGCTGCGCGCATGCTCGGCCATCGTCTCGGCGGCAGCCAGCGCGTTCTCGGCCATGTCGCCCGTGACCGCGAACGCTTGAACCAGCGAGTCCGCGGAATACGGATCGGCCAGCGGCGCGAGGTGGCGCAACGCGCGCTGGTAAACGCCGCGCTTGAACGTCACGACGTGTGTCGCGGGGTACCAGAAGTCCACCCAGCGCCATAGATCGAACTCGGGTTCGTCGGTGACATCAAGATTGAGCGCGGATTCGTCGCCGAGGAAGCGCAACAGGAACCACACCTGCTTCTGCCCGATGCAGCGCGGCCGCTGGTTGCGCCGGACCATGCGCTCCGGCAACCGGTACTTGAGCCAGCCCGGCGTCGCCCCGAGCACCTGCACGTGTTCGGGGCGCAGCCCGGTTTCCTCGTGCAGTTCGCGGTACATCGCCTCGAGCGGCGTCTCGTCGCTGCGCATGCCGCCCTGTGGAAACTGCCAGCCGTCGCGATACGCCCGGCGCGCCCAGAACACCTGGCCGTCATCCC
>JBDTYX010000235.1:0-4767 GCA_040005435.1 Rudaea sp.
AGTTCATGGAGAAGCACTCGGTGAGCCGCCTGATCGGCGCGCCGCCGGGCTACGTCGGCTACGAGGAAGGCGGCTATCTCACCGAAGCCGTGCGCAGGCGCCCATACAGCGTGATCCTGCTCGACGAAGTCGAGAAGGCGCACCATGACGTGTTCAACGTGCTGCTGCAGGTGCTCGACGACGGCCGCCTGACCGATGGCCAGGGGCGCACCGTGGACTTCCGCAATACAGTGATCGTGATGACCTCGAACCTCGGCTCTCAGCTGATCCAGGAGCTCAGCGGCGACACCGAACAGGAATACACTAAGATGAAGGCCGCGGTGATGGGCGTCGTGCAGGCGCACTTCCGCCCGGAGTTCATCAATCGCCTCGACGAGATCGTCGTGTTCCGTCCGCTCGACAAGGCGCAGATCCGCCAGATCGCGAAGTTCCAGATCGAGTACCTCGACAAGCGGCTCGGCGAGCGTCAGCTTCGACTGAGCCTTAGCGAGAAGGCGCTCGACCTGCTAGGCAACGTGGGCTTCGACCCGGCGTTCGGCGCACGACCGCTCAAGCGCGCGATCCAGCAGCAGCTCGAGAACCCGCTCGCGCGCGAAATCCTCGAGGGCAAGTTCCAGGCGGGCGACACAATTGCGGTCGATACCGACCACGGTCGACTTGTGTTCGCCAAAGGCTGATCGCGGCGCGGGATCGCGGTCCGATCGAGCCCGGCGTGATGCCGGGCTCTTTCTTTGCGCGGCGAATCCGATTTCACCGATTGTCATATTGCAGGTGCAGCAAGCACCCCCTATCCTTGCCCGAACACGCCTGTGGGGACGTGCATGACCGTTGCGGTAGGGAGCAATCAGACGCCGCACGGCGCCGCGGCCGCTGCGCTGCGTCGCGAGGCGGCTGTGCACCCGCAGCGACCGCAGGTCTGGCGCGAACTCGCCGACCACCTCGACGCCGGCGGCGATCGCGCGGGCTCCGAACAGGCCTACCTGCGGCACGTCGAGCATGCGTTGCACGATGCCGAGCTGATGACCGCGGCGTCCGCGCTCCAGGCCAACCGCATCCCCGAAGCCGAAAGCCGCCTCAAGCAGCGCCTCAGGCACGCACCGACCGACGTCGTCGCGATTCGCATGCTCGCCGAGCTCGCGATGCGACTCGATCGCAGCGAAGACGCCGAGAACCTGCTCGATCGCTGCCTCAAGCTCGCGCCGGGATTCCATGCGGCGCGACACAACTACGCGATCGTCCTGCATCGTTCCAACAAGCCACAGGCGGCACTCGCCGAACTCGAACGGTTGCTGCGCGACGAGCCGGTCAATCCGGCATACCGCAACCTCAAGGCCGCGATACTCTGCCGCGTCGGCGAGTACGAATCTGCGATCGCGATCTACGCCGATCTGCTCGCGAAGCACGCGCGGCAGGCGCAGGTCTGGCTCAGCTACGGACATGCGTTGAAGACGGCGGGTCATTTGGAGCGTTCGATCGCGGCATACGAACGCTGCCTGGAGATCGATTCCGGCCTCGGTGAGGCGTGGTGGAGCCTCGCGAACCTCAAGACCTTTCGCTTCAGCGCTGCGCAGATCGCCTCGATGGAGAGCGCGCTCGCGGACGCGGGCCTCGCGGAAGAACATCGGCTGCATTTCGAATTTGCGCTCGGCAAGGCGCTCGAGGATCGCGCTCAGTACGAAGCGTCGTTCCATCACTACGAGCAAGCGAACGCGTTGCGCTTACGCACTATTCCGTACAGCGCAGACGACACGACCGCACGACTCGGCCGCGCGCGCGAGATCTACACTGCGGAATTCTTCCGCGCGCGCGCGGGCAGCGGATGCGGCGCGGCCGATCCGATATTCATCGTGGGCCTGCCGCGTGCGGGTTCGACGCTGATCGAGCAGATCCTCGCGAGCCATTCGGCGGTCGAAGGCACGATGGAGCTGCCCGACCTCATTTCGATCACTCGCGCGCTGCGACGCTCGTCGCTCACGCCTGGCGTGGGCGCGTATCACGAAGCGCTCGCGCAGACGGAGCCTGCGCAACTGCGCGAGCTCGGCGAGCATTACCTCGAGCGCACGCGCATCCATCGCAAACTCGGCAGGCCGCTGTTCATCGACAAGATGCCGAACAACTTCGCGAACGTCGGATTGATCCAATTGATTCTGCCGAACGCGAAGATCATCGACGCGCGGCGACACCCGCTCGCCTGCTGCTGGTCCGCGTTCAAGCAGCACTTCGCGCGCGGTCAGAATTTTTGCTACAGCCTCGACGACCTCGGTCGCTTCTACCGCGACTACGTCGACCTCATGGCGCACTTCGACCGCGTGTTGCCGGGGCGCGTGCACCGGGTGCTCTACGAAAACATGGTCGCCGACACAGAAGGCGAGGTTCGCAGGCTACTCGCTTACTGCGGGCTGCCTTTCGAGGACGCGTGCCTGCGCTTCTTCGAGAACGACCGGCCCGTGCGCACCGCGAGTTCCGAGCAGGTGAGGCGGCCGATCTACAAGGACGGCGTCGATCAGTGGCTGCACTTCGAGCCGTGGTTCGACCCGTTGAAGAAAGCGCTTGGACCAGCACTCGTGAGCTGGTCTGCGTTCGTACCTAGTCCAGCAGAAAAACCACTGACAGCCCCAGGGAATCACACATGAAAATGCCAACCGAAAAGAACAAGTTTCATGCCCGACGTCGTAGCTTCGCGCGTCTGCCGCTCGCGGCGGCGATCAGCCTCGTCTGCTTCGCTCCGGCGTGCGCTGCGAGCGAGCCGGAACAGGATCAGCCCGTTTCCGCGGCGACGGCAGGCAGGCAGACGCAGCTCGGCGAAGTCACTGTTACGGCCCAGAAGCGCGTAGAGAATGCGCAGGCGGTGCCGATCAGCATCGACGTGCTGAGCACCGACAAACTGTCCGAGATGAACGTCAGCGACTTCAACGACTGGGTCAAGCTGCTGCCGAGCCTGTCGACGAGTTCGTCGCAGGGCGCGTATTCGCCGGGCTTCGGCCAGTTCTCGATGCGCGGCATCGAGTCGGGCAGCAACGGCAACCATTCGGGACCTTGGCCGAGCGTCAGCGTCTACCTCGACGATGAGCCGATCACGACGATCGTCGGCAACATCGACCCGCACATCTACGATATCGCGCGCATCGAGGCGCTGGCCGGTCCGCAGGGCACGCTGTACGGCGCGGGCGCGCAGTCGGGCACGATCCGCATCATCACGAACAAGCCCGATCCGTCGGCGTTCTCGGCCAGCGTCAGCACCGAGGTCGACACGATCGATCATGGCAATACGGGCTTCCTCACCGAGGGCTATGTCAACCTGCCGCTGACCCAGTGGATGGCGCTGCGTGTGGTCGGCTGGAGCAAGCAGGACCCGGGCTACATCGACAACGTGCCGGGCGCACGCACGTATCCGACGTCGGGCATCACGATCAGCAACGCCGATGGCGCCGGTGGTACCGGCACGGCGCGCAAGAACTACAATTTCACCGACACGCGCGGCGCGCGCGCGGCGCTCAAGATCGACCTCAACGACGACTGGTCGATCACGCCGACCGTGGTCGGGCAGGGCGCGCATGGCCTCGGCGTCAACGCGTTCGACCCGCATGTCGGCGACCTCAAGGTCACGCATTTCTTCCCCGAGAACTTCGAGGACCGCTGGATCCAGTCCGCGCTGACCGTGCAGGGCAAGATCGGCAACTTCGACGTGGTGTACAACGTCTCGCATATCGACCGCAGCGATCACTACGACCAGGACTACAGCGACTACTCGTTCTGGTACGACACGCTCTACGGCTATGGCGCGTACATCACCGACAAGAACGGCAACCTGATCGACCCGAGCCAGCACATCCACGCGGCCGACAAGTACCGCAAGACCAGCAACGAACTGCGCGTGTCGTCGCCGAAGGACGAGCGCTTCCGCTACTCGGTCGGCCTGTTCGCCGAACGGCAGTCGCACAACATCCTGCAGGACTACCTGATCGACAACCTGAGCCCCGACCTCTCGGTCACCGGCTGGCCGAACACGATCTGGCTGACGCGGCAGATCCGCAACGACAACGATTCGGCGATCTTCGGCGAAATGTCCTACGACCTCACCGATCGCCTCACCGGCACGGTCGGCGTGCGCTACTTCCACACCGAGGACAGCCTCAAGGGCTTCTTCGGCTACGCGGCCGGCTACAGCAGCAGCCAGGGCGAGGCCGCCTGCATTCCGAACACGACGTTCCTCGACGCGCCGTGCCTGGAATTCGACAAGAAGACCACCGACAGCGACCACATCGGTCGCGCCAACCTGACCTACAAGCTCGACGACGACAAGATGATCTACGGCACCTGGTCGGAGGGCTTCCGCCCGGGCGGCATCAATCGTCGCGGCACGCTTCCTCCGTACCAGCCCGACTTCCTGACGAACTACGAGTTCGGCTGGAAGACCGAGTGGTTCGATCATCACCTGCGCTGGAACGGCGCGGTATTCCAGGAGAACTGGAAAGACTTCCAGTTCGCGGTCGTCGGCGCAAATGGGTTGACCGAAATCCGCAACGCCAACCAGGCGCGCATTCGCGGCTTCGAGTCCAACCTCGTCTGGTCGGCGTCGTACAACCTCATTCTGTCGGGCGGCATCGCGATCTACCACTCCGAGTTGACGGAGAACTATTGCGGAACGCTCGACGCCAATGACAACCCGATCAGCGACTGCGACGCGCCGCTCGCACCGAAGGGCGCCCAGCTGCCGATCACGCCGAAGATCAAGGGCAACTTCACCGCGCGCTACAGCTTCAATCT
>JBDTYX010000063.1:0-16095 GCA_040005435.1 Rudaea sp.
TTCTTCTTCGCGGTCTTCTTGGCGGTCTTCTTGGCAACCTTCGCCTTGGCGACCTTCTTCACAGCTTTCTTAGCGGGTTTCTTTGCAGCTTTCTTCATAGCCATATCGCGTCTTAGCTCCTCGTCAGTTGGTAGTTGTTGCCCAGTAAAAGCGTGCAGGAACGCCTCGCACAGCAAGTCGCTGTTCGTGGCGTGCCGAAGATTGTTGACTTGGCGGCGTGTGCGTTCGTCGGAGAGTAGTCGGAGCACGTGAAGCGGTATCGAAACCGTCACTTTTTTTACGGCAACTGCTTTGTTGCCGTGTTCGATGTATGGGACTACAAACTTCGCCGCCGTCATGGATTCCATGCGTACATATGTAACGTTGGCGCAAAAATTATTGCGGAAGTGTTTTTCTGTCAACAGATTTGTGTTACCGCACCGACCGTCGCGACCCGCTCGCGGCGCCCATTCAGCGGCCCTCGTCGGCCGCAACGGCGGTCGCAGAAAAGAATGACCAAGCGGTAAAGACGTCTATACGTTTTTAAGCAGATTCGGGCAAACGAAAACTGGCTCCGGTATTGATCCGGCGCAATCTGCGGAAAAGCACGATTTGATGCGGGTTACAGCCGATATGCTTGGCCAGATAAATGTATATGTTTATCTATTTATAATCGTATATTTTAGCTTCATCCATCGCGTCGACGGATGCGTCGTTGCGCGCGCAACTCGATCAGCGAACCAAAACCGCTTCTGAACGCTCCCCAAAAGGGGCGAAAAAAAATTTGCAAATGGGTCGCCGGGGAAGCGGTTTTGAGCACGATTTGCGAGATTTTGCGAAAAATCCGCGGGCGTCTCCGTCTCGCACGCAATCCCGAAAGAGCAAAATTTCGCGGAGGTCGAAGCGAAATTTTCAGCTCAGCACGCGACGCAATGCCGCCGCGAAGCGATTGAGATCTGCCTCTGTTTTCGTTTCGGTGGCACAGACGAGCAACGCGTTTTCGAGCTCGGGATATTCCTCGCCGAGCGCGAAGCCGGCGATGATGTCGTCCTCGCGCGCGAGTTGTTCGACGACGACGTTCGCCGCGCGCGGCAGATTCAACGCGACCTCGTGGAAGAACGGGCGCGAGAACAACTGGCTCACGCCGGGAATCGCGCAGAGGCGGTCGCGTAACGCTCGCGTGTTATGCATGCTCGTATTGGCGACGCGCACGGCACCTTCGGAACCCAGCATCGCCATGGTGATCGTCGCGGCCGTCACGAGCAGACCCTGGTTGGTGCAGATGTTCGAGGTCGCCTTCGCCCGACGGATGTGTTGCTCGCGCGCCTGCAGCGTCAGCGCGAATCCCTGCTTGCCGTCGACGTCGGTCGTGCGGCCCACGATTCGACCCGGCATCTGGCGGACGAATTCCTGCTTGCACGCGAGGATGCCGAAGTACGGTCCACCCGACGACAACGGCACGCCGAACGGCTGGCCGTCGCCACAGACGATGTCCGCGCCCTGCTTGTTCGAACCCGCAGTGCCCCATTCGCGCGGCGGCTTCAGCGCGGCGAGCGAGAGCGGGTTGACGACGGCGATCACGAGCGCGCCGCGGGCGTGCGCCCAGTCGGTCAGCGCATCGACGTCCTCGAGTGCGCCGAAGAAATTCGGCTGCGGGATCGCCAGCGCGGTGAAGGCGCCGAAGTCACGCGCGTCGAGGCCGGCTACCGATACGCCGCCACTCGCGTCGACGTCGAACTCGACGACCTCGATGTCCTGCAGGTCGACGATCGTGTGCAGCGTCTTGCGGTACGCCGGGTGCACCGATTTCGGCACGAGCACCTTGCGCGGCCCCTTCTTCGCGCAGCGCTCGGCCATGAGCACGGCCTCCGCGAGCGCGGTCGCACCGTCGTACATCGACGCGTTGCTGACGTCCATGCCGGTCAGCCGCGTCATCATCGTCTGGTATTCGTAGATCAGCTGCAGCGTGCCCTGGCTCGCCTCGGCCTGGTACGGCGTGTATGCCGAATAGAACTCGCCGCGCGAGACGATGGCCCAGACCGCCGCTGGAATGTGGTGCTCGTACGCGCCGGCACCGCAGAAATTCAGCGGCGTGCCGTCCTGCGCCGCGCGCGCCTTCATGAGCCGCGTAATCTCCATCTCGTTGAGTCCGCTCGGCACCTGGCGGAGCTGCTCGATCTTCAACGCCGCCGGAATCTCGTCGAACAGATCTTCGATGCGCTCGACGCCGATGGCCTTGAGCATCTCGCGGACGTCGGTTTCGGAATGGGGAATGAAGGGCATGGCTTTTTTAGTTCCGGAATGCAGCCATCGCAGGTGCTACAAAAAAAGGCGAGGACTCTGAACGGGCGAGGCGCGTACTGGACGCGCCTCGGTCGAGAGGGACTTAAGAATGCGGCGGGCTTAGTGCTCCTCCTCCTCGATGGCCTCGGCATAGGCATCGGGATCGAGCAGCTCTTCTGAATCCTCGGCGAGGCTGCTCGGCTTGACGACGAAGATCCAGCCCTCGCCGTACGCATCCTCATTGATCGTCTCGGGCTTGTCCGCGAGCGAGGCATTCACCGCGACGATCTCTCCCGAGATCGGGGAGTAGACGTCGGACGCGGCCTTGACCGACTCGACGACTGCGCAGGCGTTGCCGGCCTTGATGTCATCGCCAACGCTCGGCAGTTCGACATATACGAGATCACCGAGCAGGCCCTGGGCATGATCGGAGATGCCGACCGTGACAGTGCCGTTGTCCTCGATGCGCGCCCACTCGTGGGACTTCAAGAATTTCAGGTCGCCGGGAATTTCGTTCATGAGTGGAATCCTGAGTGTTCGCGAGTGGGGGGTACCGGGAGCGATTTTACACGGCCTTTCACGCAAAAAAAATCAAATGCCTGCGCACGGCTTGCCGTCGCGGACGAAGGGATACTTGACCTGGCGCAACGGCACGAGTTTGCCGCGGATATCGACCTCGATCGCGCCGGTCGCCGCCGCGGGGATACGCGCGAACGCGATGCCCTTGGCGAGGGTCGGCGCGAACGTGCCAGAGAGGATCTCACCGTCGCCCGCGGAGGTCGCGACGCGCTGGCCATGACGCAACACGCCCTTCTCGTCCATGACCAGGCCGACCAGCGTGCGACCGACCCCGGCCTCCTTCTGTTTCTCGAGCGCAGCGCGACCGATGAAGTCGCGGCCGGGTTCGAGCGAGACCGTCCATGCGAGGCCCGCCTCCCACGGCGTGACCGTCTCGTCCATGTCCTGTCCATACAGGTTCATGCCGGCCTCCAGACGCAGCGTGTCGCGCGCGCCGAGTCCGGCCGGCGCGACACCGGCGCCTTGGAGCCGGTTCCACAGCGACACCGCCTGCGTCTCGGGCACGATGATCTCGTAGCCGTCCTCGCCGGTGTAGCCGGTGCGCGCGATGAACAGGTCGTCACCTTCGCACGCGACAAACTTGCCGATCTTCGCGGCCTGCTCGCGCGTCGCCGGCGTCAGCAGGGACTGTACCTTCGCACGCGCGTTCGGACCCTGCACCGCGATCATCGAGAGGTCCGGTCGCTCGCCGACCTTTACATCGAACGCCGCCGCCTGCTTCTCGATCCAGGCGAGATCCTTGTCGCGCGTCGAGGCATTGACGACGACGCGGAAGAAATCCTCGGCGAGGAAGTAGACGATCAGGTCGTCGATCACGCCGCCCTGCTCGGTGAGCATGCACGAGTAGAGGGCCTTGCCCGATACCTTGAGTTTGTCGATGCTGTTGGCGAGCAGGCGGCGCAGGAATTCGCGTGTGCGCTCACCGTGCAGGTCGACGACAGTCATGTGCGACACGTCGAACATGCCGGCGTCGCGACGTACGGCGTGGTGTTCCTCGATCTGTGAGCCGTAATTGAGCGGCATGTCCCAGCCGCCGAAATCCACCATCTTCGCGCCGAGCGCACGATGGGTTGCATTGAGTATGGTCTGCTGCGTCATCCATCCGTCCTCGAGGCCGCGAGGCCACCCTTGTCCCTGGGCGACGACGTGGGCGGCGTTCTGCGCGATCGGAAGAAGCACTCCGTCTGCGACAGGCGATCCGCACCGGACCTCGCAGCCGCAGGACGGGTCCGCCCGGCGCATTGTGGACCGGGATTATCGCATGCCGGGAATAAATCGGCGCCGCCACCGATCTGGATGTCTGCACCCCCAGCCATCGAGGTCATCGCCATGTCGTCCACCACCCGCCTGCCTTCCTCCGAACCCGTGCTCGACCCGGGCCGTCGCCGCGCGCTCGGCTGCCTCGCCGCGTGGAGCGGCGCCGCCGTGATCTGGACCGTCGCAGGTGGCGTGCCGCGTGCGCAGGCCGCCGGCGCAACCGGCGCTGTGGTGAAACCCGGAACCTTCAGTTTCGTCCAGATCAGCGACACGCACATAGGCTTTCACAAGGAAGCCAATCCCGACGTCGCCGGCAGCCTGCGACATGCCATCGCGGAGGTACGCGCGCTGCCGCGGACGCCGTCGCTGATCGTCCATACAGGCGACGTGAGTCATCTGTCCAAGCCCGAGGAATTCGGCCAGGCGCGCGAGTTGCTCAGCGAGTTCGGCGTGCGCGTGCATACCGTCCCCGGCGAGCACGACGCGATCGACGACGGCTTGTCCGGATACCTCAAATATTTCGACCACGACGGCAAGCAGCGCGGCTGGTACAGCTTCGATGAGGGCGGCGTGCATTTCATCGGCCTGTCGAACGTGCTCAATTTCAAGATGGGCACGATGACAGCGCTCGGCGACGAGCAACTCGCCTGGCTCAAGCGCGACCTCGCGGGCGTGTCGCGCTCGACGCCGATCGTCGTGCTCGCCCACATTCCGCTGTGGACCGTCTACGCGCAGTGGGGCTGGGGCACCGCGGACGCCGGCCAGGCGCTCGCGCTGCTGCGGCCGTTTGGCTCGGTGACCGTGCTGAACGGCCACATCCATCAGGTGCTGCAGAAGGTCGAGGGCAACATCGCTCTGCACACCGCGATGTCGCTCGCCTACCCGCTGCCCACGCCGGGGCAGGCAGGCATCGGCGAGCCCGGGCCGGTCAAGGTGCCCGCGGGGGAGCTCGGCAAACTGCTCGGCACGCGCGAGCTCAGCGTCGTCCGCGGCAAGCACGAGCTCGCGCTGGTCGACACCCCGCTCGAGCACGCCTGATCCCGATGCGCCCCGCTCCCGAACAATCCGATCCGATGAGCTTAAACCGATGACCCTGCCGCCTCCGATTTTTTTTCTGCTCCTTGTACTCGCCTCGGCGACCGCCTACGGCGCCGAGGTGCCGACCGTCGACATCACCAAGTTCGCGTTCGCACCGAAGGAGATCACGATCGCCCCGGGCACGAAGGTCGTCTGGACCAACCACGACGAGACGCCGCATACGATCAGCGAGAGCGACAAGGCATTCGTCTCGAAGGCGATCGACACCGACGACCGTTACGAACATGTCTTCGCCAGCGAGGGCGATTTCAGCTACTTTTGCACCCTGCATCCGTTCATGACCGGGATCGTGCACGTACGCAAATGAGCGCAGGCGTCGGAAGCTTCGTCGATGAACTCGCCCGGCATCATCTCGATGCCGCGTACAACCTCGGTCGATGGCTGCTCGGCAACGAGCAGGATGCGGCCGACGCGGTGCACGACGCCTACTTGCGCGCCGCGCGCTCGGCCAACACCTACGCAGGTGGAAATGCCCGCGCGTGGTGGCTCACGATCGTGCGCAACTGCTGCTTCGCGCGCCTCGCCGCGAGGGCGAAGGAGCAGCGCAACGTCTCGATCGATCCAACCGCCGAGAGCGCACAGGCCTGGCTGCCACAGACCGACGCGAACGAGGCGGAGGACGGCATCTTCGCGGTGCAGCGCCGCGCGCGCCTCACGCGCGCGATGCGCGAACTACCGCCCGAATTCCGCGAGGTGCTGATCCTGCGCGAAATCGAGGAGCTTTCTTACCGCGAGATCGCGGACGTACTGCAGGCACCGATCGGCACGGTCATGTCGCGGCTCGCGCGCGGACGCGCGATGCTGCACAAGGCGTTGTCCGGCAACGCGCAATCCACAACACGAATCGAGGCCATGCATGGACTGTGAGAACGCGCACCCGTTGCTCGCGGCGTACTTCGACGGCGAGCTCGACCGATCAGCCGGGCGCGAGCTCGAGACGCACATCGACGGTTGCGCTGCCTGCCGCGCGGCGCTCGTGGAACTCGACGAGCTGCGCGGCAGCCTGCGGCGCGAGCTGCCGCAGCACGTGGCGCCGGCGGCGCTGCGCGCGCGCATCGTCGCGGCGAATGCGGCTACGCGGCCGCGCTCGCGGCCACGCATCATGGGGCTTGCGCTCGCCGCCTCGTGGGCGCTCGCATTCTGTGCGGGCGCGCTGCTCACGCCCTGGTTCTCGCGCGATCGCGCCGACACGGGTGCCGGCCAGGTCGAGCGCGATCTGCTCGCGAGCCACTGGCGCGCGCTCGCGGCGACATCGCCCGTCGACGTCGTCTCGAGCGATCGACACACCGTGAAGCCGTGGTTCGCCGGCAAGGTCGCCGACGCGCCTCAGGTGCGTGACTTCGCGGAGCAGGGTTTTCCGCTCGTCGGCGGCCGCATCGACTACGTCGGAGGCA
The DNA here is from genome assembly GCA_040005435.1 of Rudaea sp. GTDB lineage: Bacteria > Pseudomonadota > Gammaproteobacteria > Xanthomonadales > Rhodanobacteraceae > Rudaea. The sequence goes on from JBDTYX010000063.1 coordinate 6,591, forward strand.
GCCGCGTGCCCGTGCTCGTCTACCGCCACGGCCAGCACCTGATCGACGTGTTCGTATTCGATGCCGCGAGCGGCCTGTCGTTATCGGACGCACACGCGGCGCGTGGCTCGACGCTGCTCTCCGCCGAGCTCGGCGGGCAGCACGCGGCGATCGTCACCGACATGGATGCGCAGGAGACGACGGCGCTCAAGCGGCTGCTCGAACAGCACATGTGAGGCGCCGGCCGATTGACCAAGCGAGGCCGATGCTCACCAAATACGGATTGCGGCCATTCTCACGCAGAGTTCGGCCGGCTGGATCAATTTGCTCGATCCGCCCAGCAGATGCGTGAGCGCGAGCCCGAGGATGACCGAGATCAGGACGCTCAGGTGGGCGAACATGCCCTAGAGTGCCGCGCGCACCTTGAGCGTCGTGCCTTCGACCGAGACGACTTCCACTTCCGCGCCGGCCGGCAAGTCGGGGCCTTCGGCGAGCCACGGCGAATCGCCGACCTTGACCTTGCCGCGGCCGTGGACGATCGCGGTCTCGAGTGCGTAGCGGCGACCGATGAACTGCTCGCTGCGCCGATTCAGCAGGGGCTGGTCGCTCGGGCCGTCGACGGCGGGCCGCACGAAGCGCCAGTAGATCCAGCAGCTCGCGCCGGCGAGTAGCAGGAACGCGATCGCCTGGACCATGAACGACAGCGTCGGAATCGCGAGCATCAGCACGCCGACCGCGGCCGCCGCGATGCCGATCCAGAGCAGCGAATAACCGGGCAGCACGAGTTCGGCGACGGTCAGGATCAGCGCGAACAGGAACCAGCCGTAGTGCAGGGTCAGTGACTCGTACATGGCGACATCCGAAATTGGGCGGTGGTAGCGCGTGATCAAGTCATCCCGGCGGGCGGCGCGGGCGCCTTGGCCGGCGGCAGGCGCACGGGCGCCTGCTGTTGCTCTGCGAGGCTGGCCTTCGCGAGTTCGGCGATGCCCGCGAGCGAACCCAAGATGCCGGTCGCCTCCATCGGCAGCAGCATGATCTTCTGGTTCGGCGCGCCGACCATCGCCTTCAGCGCATCGACGTATTTGGTCGCGACGAAATAGTTGATCGCGTTGATGTCGCCCGCGCGGATCGCGTTCGACACCATCTCGGTCGCCTTCGCCTCCGCCTGCGCCGAACGCTCGCGCGCCTCGGCTTCGCGGAACGCGGCCTCACGCTTGCCCTCGGCCGCGAGGATCGCGGCCTGCTTCTCGCCTTCGGCCTTGAGGATCGCCGCCTGGCGGAAGCCTTCGGCCTCGAGGATGTTCGCGCGCTTCTCGCGTTCGGCCTTCATCTGTCGCGCCATCGAGTCGATCAGGTTCTGCGGCGGCTGGATGTCCTTGATCTCGATGCGGTTGCACTTGAGGCCCCACGGATGGGTCGCCTCGTCGACGACCTTGAGCAGGCGCGCGTTGATCTCGTCGCGCTTGGACAGCGACTCGTCGAGATCCATCGAGCCCAACACGGTGCGGATATTGGTCATGATCAGGTTGAGGATCGCCTGGTTGAGGTTCGACACCTCATAGGCCGCCTTCGCCGCGTCGAGCACCTGGTAGAACACGACGCCGTCGACGCGCACGACCGCGTTGTCCTTGGTGATGACGTCCTGCGAGGGCACGTCGAGCACCTGCTCCATCATGTTCATCTTCTTGCCGACGGAATGGTAGAACGGAACGAGGATATGCAGCCCCGGCTCCATCGTGCCGGTGTAGCGGCCGAAGGTCTCCTTCGTCCACTCCCAACCCTGCGGCACGGTGCGCACCGTCTTGAGAATGCCGACGATGCAAAGCACGACAATTACCAGAGCCACTGTGGAACCCATGTCACGTCCTCCTCGTGGAATCGCGAACGCCCCGACTCACCCCGCGTACAGATTAGCGCGTCGCGTCGTAAAAAGCGCGGTAGCGTGGTGGAAACGTCGCCGCATCGAGCTGGGTTCGGCCATCGATCGAGCGCGCCGCGCGCGCGTCGCCGCGCGCGGCGTCGAACAGGCCCTGATCGCCGAGGCCCGTGCTCGCGAGCATGAAGCGCGCGGCGGAGCGCACGACGTACGCATGAAAGCGCGCGCGCGGCTCGGTCAGCGTCGCGGGATCGATTCGCGTCGCGGCGAGGTAGCGGCCGCCGATGTAGTTCTGCAGCGCCTGCACGAGCGCCTCGGGCGGAAGCGCCTTCGCGGGAGCGGCTTCCGCTCTCTGCACTTCTTTTCCCGCGGTCGCATTCGCCGCGGCCGTCTGCGCGAGCGGGCTGCAGTTCGTGAGCACCTGCTGCTCCTGCTGGCGCAGCGCGTTGAGGCGCGCGAGCATGCGCCGGTTGGTCGGATTGCTGAAGTACTTCTCGGCGCCCGCGCAGTCGCGCAAACGCGCCGCGGCGACGCCAAGAAAGTGCAGCGGCAGGTAGGGTTGCGGGTTGCCGTCGAGAATGATCTTGTCGACTGGCTCGGACTGCCGCTCGAATGCGCGCTGCAAGAAGCGCTGCGCCTCGGCGACGCGGCCCTGGTCGAGCGCCTTGAGTCCGGCCGCGTAGTCGTCCTCGTAGTCCGCGTACGCGACCAGCGCAACGCCGCATGCGACGAGCGCCATGAGTACCCGGCTCGCGCTACCAGCCCGCACGCGACAAGTATCCCTGTGCCGAGGTCGTCGCGAAGGTCGCTACGGCGCTCGCCCGGCGATTGCCCTCGACGGTCACGGCGACCTGCATCGGCTTGCTGGTCTGCGGATTGCGGAAAGTAACGACGTACTTTCCGGCTGGCAGCTGCAGCAGCACCGGCGTGCTCGCATCCTGCGGAAGCCGCGCCGCCACCTGCGCTTCGTCGAGAACCGATTCGACGTTCGCCCAGGGCAACGCGTTAAGCAGGAGTTCGCCGCGCGCATCCGTCGCAGGCGCCGGTTTCACGGGCTCCGCGACCGGCGCAGGAGGCGGCACGGGCGCAATCGGCGCGGTCGTCTGCAGCGCCGCGGGCGGCGGCGCGGGTGTGCCTTTGCGGCTTTGATCGACACGCGCCTTGAGCGCGAGCAGCGCGACGTCCTGCGGCCGCACCTGCAGGCCTTCGGCGATCAGTGCGGCGGCGGCGGCACTGTTGCCCGCCACGAGAGAAGCCTCCGCCTGCGTGCGCAACTCGGTCGCGACGCGATCGAGCAGCGTCTGTGCCTTCGCGTTATCGGGCTGCGTCTCGAGGACCTTCTGCAGGTACTGGAACGCGCCTCCATCGCCGCCGTCCTTGGACTCCATCAGCTGCCCCGCGTCGATGCGCTTTTGCGCGCGATCGAGCCACACCGAGACGAGTTCTTCGCGCTCGGCGCCGCTGAGGTCGGGTCGCTTGCTCAAGCTCATCCAGGCCGCCGCGATCACGAGTAACGCGACGACGACACCCGCCGCGATCAGCATCAGCGAACGCCCGCGCTGCGCGTCGCCGTCGGACGATGCGCGGTTGGCCGCGCGCGGCACCGGCGTGCGCGGCACGCCGCCGGCACCGGGCGTGCTCGTCGAGAAGCCGAGCGCGCGCAGCTGTTCGGAGGAAGGCTGATTGGGATCGACCTGCAGGCGCATCAGCAGCGTGTCGCTGTTGATCAGGCGCGACTTCAGGTCGTCGCTGAACTCGGTGAGATTCGGATAACGGTCGTCGCGGTTCTTCGCGAGCATCCGCGCGATGACGTCGTCGAACGCGCGGAACTCCGCCGGCAGCGGGGGAAGCGCCTGCGACAGATGCGCCATCAGCACGGCGATCGAAGTCTCGGCACGGAACGGCGGCGCTCCGGTCAGCAGCTCGTAGAACAGGATGCCGAGGCTGTACTGGTCCGCGCGGCCATCGACGGCGACGCCGTTGATCTGCTCGGGACTCATATAAGTAGGAGTGCCTACGAGCATGCCGGTCTGGGTCAGGCGCATCGTCGCGCCGTCCTGCGAGCGCGCGATGCCGAAGTCGGTCAACACCGGCGTGCCCGAGTCGCGGAACATGATGTTGGCGGGCTTCAAGTCGCGGTGGACGACGCCGCGGCTGTGCGCGAATTCGAGCGCGCTCGCGATCTGCACGATGACCGGCACCGCATCCGCGAGCGAGATTCCCGAGCGCATGCGGTCCGAAAGTACGCCGCCGCCGAGATACTCCATCGCGATGTATGCGATCCGATCGTTGCTGACGATGTCGTAGACCGCGACGATGTTGCGGTGCGGCAGCTTGGCGAGCGTCCGGCCCTCGAGCAGAAATCGCTTCTCGACCTGTCCTGAGTCGGCGCCGTGATCGAAGCTGCGACGCATCACCTTGACCGCGACCTTGCGCTCGAGCGAGCGCTGCGTCGCGAGGTAGACATTGGACATGCCGCCAGACCCTATCGGGCGCAGTACCTCGTAGCCGGGAATCTGGATGGGATCCGTTGCCATCGTGTCAATCTGTGAACGGTGTACCGGTTTCGATCATAGCATTGCGACCGCCAATCGCTTGAACGCGGGCAGGACCGCGCGCCGCTACGTGGCAGATGCGATCGCGCGATCACCGTCGCCATGCCGCCGCAGGCCGCGCCGGCGCGGCGAACGTGAGCGCGTTCGGCCTGGCCTCCTGCAACTCTCTTGCCTCGTCCAGCGTCGAGCGCCTGCGCGCGGTCGTTGACCATCGGCCGCATCCGCGCGACTCGCGAGCGCACGGACTCGCCGATCCGTCTTGGTCACAGACCAGCCGGCAGGATCATCGTCACCACGAGGCCGCCGCCCTCGCGATTGGCGAGCGTGAGCCTGCCGCCGTGTGCCTCGCTGATCTCGCGCGCGAGCGCAAGGCCAAGGCCGGTGCCGCTGCGCTTCGTCGAATAGAACGGCAGCAGCGCGTTCGCGAGCACGGTTTCGCTCATGCCGCTGCCACGATCGCGCACCTCGATCCGCGTCTCGCCGCCGCGTTCGCCGACGGCGACCTCTATGCCGTCGGCAGCGCTTCCAGATTCGTGCGCGTTCTTGAGCAGGTTGATCAGCACCTGCTCGACCTGCGCGCGATCGAACGCGCCCGTGCGCGCAGGCGCGTCTCCGATCAGCCGAAACGCGTGCTGCTGCCCGAGCCGGTCGAGAAACTCCGGCCAGTCGACGTGCTCGATGCGCGGCTGCGGGAGCCGCGCGAATTCGGCGTAGCCGCCGATGAATCCGTGCAGATGACGCGCGCGGTCCTCGATCGTGTCGAACACGGGCCCGAGCCGCGCGGTATCGCCCTTGCGCGCAATCTCGCGCCCGGAATGCGCGAGCGACGAAATCGGCGCGAGCGAATTGTTGAGCTCGTGGCTGATCACGCGGATGACGTTCTTCCAGGTCTGCACTTCCTGGCGCGACAGCTCGCGCGTGAGGCGCTTGATCAGGAACATGCGGTGCTCGCGCCCATGCAGTCGGAAACACTTCTGCGCGAGGTGAAAGGTCTCGGTCTCGCCGTCGAGGTCGACGCTGAACAGGCCGTCCTGACGCGAGGCCAGCGCGGCCTGCAGCGGCGCGGGGCATTCTGCGGCGAGACGCTCGAAGCCGAGCCCGTTCATCGTGCGCCCGCCGTTGAGCAGGCCACGTGCCGCGAGGTTCGCGTAGACGATGAATCCCGCGCCGTCGACGAGGACCAGGGCCGTCGGCGAATTCTGCACCATCGTGTCGAGCAGCAGCTCGCGCTGGACGAGATCCTGGCGTTGCTCACGCAGCACGCGGCCGAGCTCGTTATGCGCCGTGATCAGCTCGGCGAATTCGTCGTTGCGTGACTCGGCGAGCGAGGTGCTGAAGTCGCCGTCCCGATAGCGCGACACGCCGCTCGACAGCGCGCGCAGCAGACTCTGCAGCGGCTGGATCGTCGCGCGCGCAATTGCGATCAGCGGCAAAGCGAGAACCAGGAATGCCGCGGCCGCCGCATATCCGGGCGACGCGAGCAGATAGGCGACGACGGCCGTCGTCGCGCAGCCGACGAACAGCACGGCCGCGAGCAGCGCGGCGAGTTTGCCTTCCAGTGAGAACGGTCGCATCCGGGTGCAGCACGAGGCCTTCAACCGCAACAGCATGCCACGACTGCCGCGCGGGGCGCGTGGATCTAGCCCTCGATGCCCATCTTTTCCATGCGCCGATAGAGCGCCTGCCGCGACAGGCCGAGCTCGGCGGCCGCCTGGCTGATCACGCCCTTGGCGCGCGCGAGGGACGCCTCGATCGCCGCGCGATCGGGCTCCACAGCGGCTGCGCGGATCGGCCCGCCGCTGCGCGCGACGAGGCCCAGATCGGCGGGTTGAATGAGGCCGTCGCGGCAGAGCAGGCTCGCACGCTGTATCGAATTCTTGAGCTCGCGCACGTTGCCCGGCCAGCCGTGCGCGAGCATCGCGACACGCGCGCCATCGCTGAGCGTCGCGTCTCCCGCTGCGGCGACGAAGTGTTCCGCGAGCGGCAGGATGTCGTCCGGCCGCTCGGCGAGCGGCACCAGCGCGAGTTCGATCACGTTGAGGCGGTAGAAGAGGTCCTCGCGGAACGTACCGGCATGGATCATCGCCGACAGGTCCGCGTTGGTCGAGCTCAGCACGCGCACCTTCACTTCACGCGTCTTGCTCGAGCCCAGGCGTTCGAACTTGCCGGTCTCGAGGATGCGCAACAGCTTCATCTGCCCGGACAGCGGCAGGTTGCCGATCTCGTCGAGTACGAGCGTGCCGCCGTCGGCGGCCTCGAAGCGCCCCTCGCGTGCCTTGTTCGCACCGGTGTAGGCGCCAGCCTCCGCGCCGAACAGCTCGGCCTCGATCAGTTCGGACGGCAGCGCGCCGCAATTGACGGTGACGAACGGTCCGTCCTTGACCGCGGAGTTGTAGTGGACGATCTCTGCGATGCGCTCCTTGCCCGCGCCGTTGGGGCCCGTGATCAGCACGGGCGCATCGGCACGCGCGACGCGGCAGGCGAGTTCGATGAGACGCTCCATCGCCGACGAACCGAACACGATGCCGCGCAGGTCGAAGCGGCCGCGCAGCGCGCTGCGCGCCTCGCGCCGTTCGCCGCGCAGGCGTTTGACTTCGTGGGTCGCCTCGCCGAGTTCTAGCAGATTCTCGACCGCGGCGAGCAGCTTTCCGTCGTCCCAGGGCTTGGCGAGGTAGTCGGCAGCGCCGGCCTTGACGAGCTCGACCGCGGTCTCGAGGTGGGTCCACGCGGTCAGCAGGATCACCGGCATGTCGGGCTCGCTCGCACGGATGGCGCGGAACAATCCCACGCCCTCCTCGCCCGACGTCGTCTCGGCCTGGAAGTTCATGTCCTGCAGGACGAGATCGACGTGCTCGCGCGCGAGCTGCGCGAGGCCGTCCGTGGGCGAAGAAGCGCGCAGCGTGCGGATGTCGCGCAGGCTAAGCAGTACCTCGAGCGCGGTCACGATCGCCGGATTGTCGTCAATGACGAGAACGGTGCGCATCTTTCTTCCTGCTGGTGTGCCGTCGCCCATGCTCCGCTTGGATGCGCCGAGCAGCGGAAAGGTTGCATGCCGCGGTGGGCGACGGCGCAGCGCTATGCACGTCAGCGCCAGCCCGACGTGATCGGATAGCGCCGCTCTCGGCCGAACGCGCGGCGCGAGATCTTCGGGCCGGGCGCCGCCTGATGGCGTTTCCATTCGTTGACGCGTACGAGGCGCAGGACGTGGTCGACGACGTCGGCATTGAATCCCGCGCGCACGATGTCCTCGCGCGACTGCTCCTGATCGACGTGCCGATACAGGATGGCGTCGAGTACGTCATAGGCCGGTAGCGAGTCCTGGTCCGTCTGATTCTCGCGCAGCTCGGCCGACGGCGCGCGATCGATGACGGCCTGCGGGATCACGGGCGCACCCGCGATCGCGTTGCGCCAGTTGGCGAGCGCATAGACTTCGGTCTTGTAGAGGTCCTTGATCGGCGCATAGCCGCCGCACATGTCGCCGTAGATCGTCGCGTAGCCGACCGCGTACTCGCTCTTGTTGCCGGTCGTCAGCAGCAGGCCGCCGAATTTGTTCGACAGCGCCATCAGCAGCGCGCCGCGGCTGCGCGACTGCAGGTTTTCCTCGGTCGCGTCCGGCCCCTTGGCCGCGAAGGTCTCCGAGAGCGCCTCGATGAATCCCTTGAACGGCGCGTCGATCGGCAGCGTCAGCAGCTTGACGCCGAGCGCCGCCGCCTGCTCGCTCGCGAGATCGTTGCTGAGGCCAGACGTATACTTGGACGGCAGGCGCACGCCAGTGACGTTGTCCGCGCCGAGCGCATCGACCGCGAGCGAGAGCACGAGCGCCGAGTCGATGCCACCCGACAGGCCGATCCAGACCTTGTCGAAAGCATTTTTCTCGCAGTAGTCGCGCGTGCCGCGCACGATCGCGCGCCAGGCCAGCGAATCGCGGCCTTCGTCGATCTCGAACGGCCAGTCGACCGGCGCGAACTTGCGCGTGGCCGGGTCGAAGTCCGCGACGAGCCAGTGATCCTCGAACGCACGCGCCGCCTGGTGGACGTGGCCATCGGCGTCCGCGAGAACGGAGGCGCCGTCGAACACGACCGCATCCTGGCCGCCGACGACGTTCAGATAGGCGATCGCGGCGCCCTGCCCGTATCGATGCGTTTCGCGCACGCGCGTCGTGATCAGCCCGTCGCGCTGCGCGTGCTTGTCGCGCTCGAACGGCGACGCATTCGGCACGACGACGAGCTGCGCGCCCGCGCGCACGGTGTCCGCGAGCGGCTCGGCGAACCAGAGGTCCTCGCAGATCAACAGACCCACCGCCACGCCCTTGACGTCGAACACGCAGCTGCCGCCGTCGGGGTCGACATCGAAGTAACGGCGTTCATCGAACACCGCGTAGTTAGGGAGCTCGCGTTTGCGGTAGGTCGCGGCGATCGCGCCGTCGCGCAGCACGCTCGCTGCGTTGAACACGACCGCGCCCGCGGCCTGCGGCCAGCCCACGACCGCGACGATACCCGTGACGTTGGCCGCGACGGCGATCAGGGCCTGCTCGCAGGCAGCGAGGAAGCTCGGGCGCAGCAGCAGGTCCTCGGGCGGATAGCCGCTCAGCGCGAGCTCGGGGAACAGCACGAGATCGGCGCGATGCACGTCGCGCGCCTCGACGATCATCTGCGCAATGCGGTCCGCATTGCGCGCGACGGCGCCCACCGGAAAATCGAACTGGGCGAGAGCAACACGCAACTGCGACATCCACCCTCCAAAGGCGAGGGCCGCGAAACGCGTCGCGGCCCTGCATCGTTTACTGCATCAACCCGGTTAACGCCGCTGCGGCGTTACTTCTTGAGGCGCGCCGCCATCGTCTTGCCGAGGTCGGCAGGCGACTTCACTGTCGAGACTCCGGCTTTTTCGAGCGCGGCGAACTTGGCTGCCGCGGTGCCCTTGCCACCCGAGATGATCGCGCCCGCGTGACCCATGCGCTTGCCGGCAGGCGCGCTCGCGCCCGCGATGAACGACACGACCGGCTTGGTCACGTATTCGCTGATGAACTCGGCCGCCTCCTCCTCGGCGCTGCCGCCGATCTCGCCGACCATGATGATGCCTTCGGTCTGCGCGT
>JBDTYX010000064.1:0-16064 GCA_040005435.1 Rudaea sp.
CAGCCGGTCCTCGCCGCGATCCAGATGATGGCCGACAAGTTCGTCGGCGCGCTGCTCGTGATGCGCGGGGAAGAACTCGCGGGCATCGTCTCCGAGCGCGACTACGCGCGCAAGGTGATCCTCAAGGGCCGCTCGTCCGCGCAGACGACCGTGCGCGAGATCATGACCGCCGAAGTCATCAGCGTGTCGCCCGGCGACACGGTGCATCGCTGCATGCGCCTCGTCACTGACAAGCACATCCGCCACCTGCCGGTCGTCGACAACGGCAAGGTCGTCGGCATGCTCTCGATCGGCGATCTCGTCAAGGCCGTCATCGACGATCAGGCCGAGCAGCTAGAGCAGCTGCAGAAATACATCGCCGGCTAGCAGACATGCTTCTGCGGCGGCCGAGTGGTGCCGAGTTGCGGCCCGAGCGCCCGCTCGTTGCCGAAGAAATTCTCTGAGTCAAACCTACGTATAGTCTGTTGGTTCGAGGGGTTCGAATCGCTGAAAACCACTCGCGGTGCTGGCGCTGTCGGCGACCCGCGTCGACGTCGCGGGCGCGAGCATGGTCGACGACGCCACGATCTACCTCGACTCGCAGACTAGCGACGACTCCTACGATGCGCGGTTTGCGCGCGACGTCGCCATCGTCTGCCCGATCCGCACGCGACGATCCGCGCGACGCGCCCGAAGCCGCCCCTGCGAACGCCAGCAAGCAACGCTGCTCGCGGGTTGCGTCAAACCTCGACCGCGCCCGCGTGCTCGCGCGTCGCGGCGAACGTGACGCCTGGCCAACGCTCTTCGGTGAGCTGCAGGTTCACGCGCGAAGGCGCGATGTAGACGAGTTCGCCGGCCGCATCGATCGCGAGATTGAGCGCGGCCTTCTCGCGGAACTCCTCGAGCTTCTTCGCGTCGTCGCAGCGGATCCAGCGTGCGGTGACGACGTTTACCGTCTCGAAGCTGCAGTCGACGCTGTACTCGTCCTTGAGCCGATACGCTACGACGTCGAACTGCAGCACGCCGATCGCGCCGAGGATCAAGTCGTTCGACATCAGCGGACGGAAGAACTGCGTCGCGCCCTCCTCGGACAATTGCGCGAGCCCCTTCTGCAGCTGCTTCATCTTCAGTGGGTCGCGCAGCCGCGCGCGGCGGAAGAGCTCGGGCGCGAAGTTCGGAATGCCGGTGAAGCTCAACGGCTCGCCCTCGGTGAACGTGTCGCCGATCGAGATCGTGCCGTGATTGTGGATGCCGATCACGTCGCCGGGGTAGGCCCTGTGCACGATGTCGCGCTCGCTCGCCATGAACGTCAGTGCGTTGGCGAGCTTCATCTCCTTGGCGGTGCGCACGTGGAATGCCTTCATGCCCGCGTCGAACGTGCCCGAGCAGATGCGCATGAACGCGACGCGATCGCGGTGCATCGGGTCCATGTTCGCCTGGATCTTGAAGACGAATCCGCTGAGCTTCTCCTCGCTCGCCTCGATCATCCGTGTCGTCGACGCGTGCGCCGTCGGCGCCGGCGCGTGTTCGACGAAGAAGTCGAGCAGCAGCTGCACGCCGAAATTGTTGACCGCCGAGCCGAAGAACACGGGCGTCTGCCTGCCCGCGAGATAGGCGGCGAGGTCGAACGGATGCGACGCACCCTCGACGAGTTCGAGCTCGTCGCGCAGTTCGCGCAGCATGTCCGATCCGATGCGCGCCTCGAGCTGCGGGTCGTCGAGCGACGCGAAGATCTTCGAGTCCTGACGCGTGAAGTTGCGGCCCGGCTCGAACACGTGGATCTCGCCGGTCAGCAGGTGATACACGCCCTTGAGGCGCGAGCCCATGCCGATGGGCCAGGTGACCGGAGCGCACGGAATTCGCAGCACCGACTCGACCTCGTCGAGCAGCTCGATCGGCGCGCGGCCCTCGCGATCGAGCTTGTTGATGAACGTCATGATCGGCGTGTCGCGCAGGCGGCAGACGTCCATCAACTTGATCGTGCGCTCCTCGACGCCCTTGGCGCAGTCGATCACCATCAGCGCCGAGTCGACAGCGGTCAGCACGCGGTAGGTATCTTCGGAAAAATCCGCATGGCCCGGCGTGTCGAGCAGGTTGACGACGCGGCCCTCATAGGGAAACTGCATCACCGACGAGGTGACCGAGATGCCGCGCTCCTTCTCGAGCGCCATCCAGTCGGACGTCGCATGCTTGGCAGCCTTGCGCGACTTGACGCTGCCGGCCATCTGGATCGCGCCGCCGAACAGCAGCAGTTTTTCTGTGAGCGTCGTCTTGCCCGCGTCCGGATGCGAGATGATCGCGAACGTGCGCCGGCGTTGGGTTTCGGAAGCGTGATTCATGAGTCGGCCGTTGGCGTGCAAAGCGAGCTGCAAAGCCGCACATTATAGCCGCGCCGCTCGGGTCCAAGCCAACAAATGCCGGACGGACATTCCGCCACGCGGGCCCGAATATCTTGTTGCTCGTTCGACTGCTCCGAAGTCGATCATCTCGCGGCCGCACTCGTACTGCTGGAAGCGCAGTACCGCCGGGGCCGACGAGCGAGGCGTCGACGGGGCAGACCGCAATATCTCTTGCGCGGGCGGTGCGTCGACAGGGACGAAGGCGAGTCCATGTGGGGAAATCAATGCTGAGGGACATCGTCTGCGGAATCGGATCGTCGTTCGAGGTCGCGCCCGCACGCGGTGGCGCCTCGCGCATCGTCTCGCACGCCGCATTGGAGTGCCACGCTCGTGCTCGGCCTCGCGCCTGCGGCATCTGAGCAGGCCGCCGAGCAGCATTTCGCACTGCTGCCTGATGCGGACAACCTGACGACGAACCGCCTGCACGGTGGCGACGCCGTCGGGCGCAGCTGCGGGTATCGACGAGGTGCAGAACTTCGACCGTAACCTCGCGCTGCGTGCGGGTTGATGTCCGCCAGCGGGTCCTTGGGCGGCGCTGATCGATACGCGCGATTGCCCTAGGAAGGGCGCCCGGCGGACTCCTCGACCGCGCGTTCGGCGCCGGTGTAGGATCGACGAGAAACGTCTTCGGGTGGCGGCGGTGAATGCAGGTGACGAATCGATCACGGCCTCGATCGCGCGCTGGCGGTGCGGAGATGCCGCTGCGGCGATCTCGCTGAACGTCGTCCACGGCGTGCGCCATGCGATCGATCCGCGCTGGATCGCCGACCCGCGCGCGGCTAGCCTCGTCGCCGAAAAGCCCGTGCTCGAGGCATTCATCAAGCGCGATAGCGGCGTGCCCGATGCGCGCGAGCGTAGGCATTTGCATGCGATCGCGACCCGCGCGACGCGCAGGATGCCGATCGATCGCGGGTGCGCGCACCGCGCCGCGTGGCGCTACGTTGAGCAGGTCGCGGACAGTGTCGTCGATGTCGTCGATGTCGTCGATGCGGACGGACAGGTCGACCTCGTCGTGCCCGATCGGGCGCCGAGGCTCGAGCAGCAGATTCCACGTAACTCGCGCGCGATCGAACTGCGCAGGTTCGCGAGCTTCCAACTCGACGACGCGGCCGAGCTGCTCGGCGTCTCGCGGGCGATGCTCTCCCTCGACTGGCGCACGGCGCAGGTTTGGCTGCGGGGGGCGCTCGCGCCGCCGGCCACGACATGAGCGACGTAGAGCGCGCTCTTGAGGTGTTCAGCGAGTCGGTCCTGCTCGACCCGGGGCTGCGCGCGGCTTACCTCGACCGCGCGTGCGCAGGCGATGCCGATCTTCGCGCACAGGTCGAACGCATGCTGGCCGCCGACGCGCGCACGGATCCTTTCCTCGCCGAGCCGCTGAGCGAGCCACGCATCAATCGTAGCGGCGAGAATGTCGGCATTTACCGCCTCGATGCGCTGATCGGCAGCGGCGCCAACGTCTACCGGGCGACGCGTGCGGACGGGGTCTCGGACAAGCCTGTCGCGATGAAGCTGCTCGTGTTCGACGCGGGCGACGCGCGCGAGCGGTTCGTGCACGAGCAACGCATACTCGGGCAACTGCACCATCCGAATATCGCCAGGCTGCTCGCCGTCGGCCAGGACGCGAACGGCGGACCGTACTTCGTCATGGAATACATCGACGGCGTGCCGATCACGAGATTCGTGGCCGCGCATGGGCTGGACCTGCGCGCTCGCCTGACGCTGTTCTTGCCGATACTCGACGCGGTGCAGGACGCCCACACCCAGCTCGTCGTGCATCTCGACATCAAGCCCGGCAACGTGCTCGTGGATCGACAACGCCGGCCCAAGCTGCTCGACTTCGGCATCGCCAAGCTGCTCGATACCACGGGATCGACGCCGACGCGCACCGGGCTCGGGACGCCCGAATACGCGAGTCCCGAGCAGGTACGCGGCGAGCACGTCGGCACGGCTGCGGACGTCTATTCACTGGGCGTCCTGCTCTTCGAGATCGTCACCGGGCAGCGCCCATATGCATTCCCCGACATGCGACCGAGCACGGTCGAACGCGTCGTCTGCGAGGCATCGCCCGCCAATCCCAGTACGTTGCCGCTCGTGCAGGTCCACGACGGCAACGCACGCGACCTCGACGCGATCCTGCGACGCGCGCTCGAGAAGAGTCCCGCGAAGCGCTATCGCTCATGCGCCGAGTTTGCGGACGACATCCGTCGCTGGCTGGCAGGCGACGGCGTGCTCGCGCGTACGCCGCCGCGCGCGGAGCGCGTGCGGCGATTCGTTCGCCGCCACCGGCTTGCGGTCGCGGCCGGTGGCATCGCGACGCTTGCGCTGATCGCCGGCAGCGCGGTCGCGCTGTGGCAGGCGCGCGTCGCGCGCGAGCAGGCGCGCATCGCGATCCACGAGCGCGACCGCGCGCAGCAGGCGAGCAAGTTTCTTTCCGATGCTCTCGGCGCAGCCAATCCCTCCTACCTCGGACTCAAGGCGACGGTCGTCGAGGCACTCGCGCGCGCGCGCGCGATGGCCGACAAGGAATTGACTGCGGACCCGGCGACTACTGCATCGGCCCAGCTCGTGCTCGCGAAAACCTACCGTGCGCTCGCGGACTACGGCGCGGCGCGCGAGCGCGCGCAACGCGACCGCGCGCTGCTCGGCGGCCGCGACGAACCGGGCCTGCAGATCGAGGCCGATCTCGCGCTGGCTGCGGCGCAGTACGATCTCGGCAGTTACGAGGAATCCGCAAGGTCGGCCAGCGCTGCGCGTCAACTCGCCGAACAGGCTGGCAGCGCGCTGCAGCGCGGCGATAGCGCGTCCCTGCTCGGCGAGATCGCGATGCAGGACGGCAGCACCTCCCGCGCGATCGAATGGTACGAGCGTGCGCTCGCGGAGTATCCCGACGCGGCCGCCGAGGATCGGGCTGAGGTGTACCGCAACTACGCAGCCGCCGAACACCGGAGCGGAGACGACGTCGCGGCACTGGCAATGTATCGCGCGGGCGTCGCTTTGCTCGCTGCCGCGCACGCGGAGAAGAAGCCTGTGGGGATCTCGCTATACAGCGACCTCGCCGCCGCGCTGCTCGCTACTGGCAAGCTCGATGCGGCGATCGAGATGCTGACCGAGCATGTGCTGCCGCAACAAGTCGAAACGCTCGGGGAGAGCTCGCCCGACGTGGCTTCGACGCTGATCAACATCGCCGGCATCGAATTCGAACGCAAGGACAATCTCGCGATGCTCGACTATGCGTTGCGCGCCTATCGCATCTCCGACCATCTGCCGGACGGGAATCCAGGGAAGATCGCCGCGATCAAGTGTTACGGGCTCAGCCTGGTCCGTTCCGGCACGCCCGCCGATGCGGTCGCAGTGATCGAGCGTGCGCTCAAGCTCGCCAGGGTGAATTTCCCCGCGGACGACTCCAACGTCGCCTCGCTCGAAAACTGGCTCGGCCTCGCGCTCAGCCTCAGCGGCCAGCGCCACAAAGGCGAGTCGTTGGCGCGCGCCGCTTATGAAAGACTCGCCGCCAAATATGGGGACCAGTATGGGGTCACCGTTGAGGCCAGGCGAAATCTCGAGCAGATCCAAGCGCTGGGTGAGCCCGCGCGCTGAGCGCGCGACACGCGTCTACGGCGCGAGGGTCATGCCCTGTTGCGGCGTGAAATCTCCGTTCGCTCCGATGAACTGAAATGGCAGCGCGACGAGGTCCATGTCGGCATTGCGCTGGATGCAGAAATGCAGATGCGGTCCGTTGGAGTAGCCCGTATCGCCTGAGAGTGCGAGCACCTGGCCGGCATGAACCTTGTCCCCGACCTGCACGCGCGAGCTCTCCAGTTCGAGATGGGCGTACACGGCCATCGTGCCGTCCGCATGCTCGACGCGCACGTTGTTCGCACGCTCTCCGAACTCCACCATGTCGAGGCCATTGCCGTAGTAGTCGTTTTCGACCGACATCACGACGCCGTCGCGAGCGGCCAGCACCTGGGTGCCCTCGGGCATCATTATGTCCACCGCATAGCGGCTCGAGGGATCCTTGTGGCTGAACGCGCCATCGAACGCCTGGCTGACGCGAATCGGTTTCGTCGCGTCGACGCCGGTCGTGGAGAACGGCAAGGCGTAATGCTGCACCGCATCGGGCCGCGCGCGGTAGTCACCGAGCGCGTAGCTGTAGCGGTAGGCATAGCGATAGCCGGCGGCCAAATTGACCGCGACGATGCGCAGCGCGCGAATCTCGCTGCGTCCGGGGACTACGACGCGTGCGGGCAGCACGGCCGGCTCGGTGCGCACGTTCGTGGCATTCTGGACTTCGAGTTCGGCGGTGATCGCTCCACCGGCCTCGTTGACGAGGACGATCGTGCGGTCTTCGTCGACGCCGTCCTCTCGCGATCGCAGCATGCGCTGCGACTCGGTGCGCACGAGCGTCGTCTTCACGCCGGCCACCTTCTCGGCCGGCTTCACGTCGGTGAAGTGCACGACGCCGTGTTCGTCGGTGTACTGGTAGATGTGCTTGGCGGACGCAGCATGCGTTCCGAGCAACGCGGCACACGACAACGTGAAGATGATCGTCCGCTTCAGCATGGGCGCTGCGCGTGAGTCGGAATGCACGGATCATGATCGCGCCAAGGTGAACCCTGGCAGACCGCGAACGCCGTGCGATCCGAGTGCGCCGCTGCGTCGATCGGAGTTGAACCTGCGGGTGTGCGACGGCAATCCACTCAAGTTGCGCTCAGCATTCGATGACGTTCACCGCGAGGCCGCCGCGTGACGTCTCCTTGTACTTGTCCTGCATGTCGCGTCCCGTGTCGCGCATCGTCTTGATCACCTTGTCGAGGCTCACGCGATGCTTGCCGTCGCCGCGCATCGCCAGACGCTGCGCATTGATCGCCTTGACCGAGCCCATCGCGTTGCGCTCGATGCACGGAATCTGCACGAGACCGCCGATCGGGTCGCAGGTGAGTCCGAGGTTGTGCTCCATGCCGATCTCGGCCGCGTTCTCGACCTGCAGGACGCTGCCACCGAGCGCGGCGGCGAGACCGCCGGCCGCCATCGAACAGGCGACGCCGACCTCGCCCTGGCAGCCGACCTCCGCGCCGGAGATCGAGGCATTCTCCTTGTAGAGGATGCCGATCGCGCCGGCCGTGAGCAGGAAGTCGAGGATGCCCTTCTCGTTCGCGCCGGGCACGAAGCGGTCGTAGTAGTGCATCACGGCCGGAATGATGCCCGCCGCGCCGTTCGTCGGCGCGGTCACGACGCGGCCGCCTGCGGCGTTTTCCTCGTTGACCGCGAGCGCGTACAGGTTGACCCAGTCGAGGATCGTGAGCGGATCACGCAGCGATTGCTCGGGACGATTGCGCAATTCGGCGACCATCGCAGGCGCGCGGCGCTGCACCTTGAGTCCGCCGGGCAGGATGCCGGTCTCGCGCATACCGCGCGCGACGCAGTCCGACATCGCCTTCCAGAGCACGAGCAGCCCGCTGCGAATCTCCGACTCGCTGCGCCAGACCTTCTCGTTTTCCATGATCACTTCGGCGATCGACTTGCCCGTGCGCTCGCAGATCGCGAGCAGCTCGTCGCCGCTCAGAAAATGGTGTGGCAGCGGAGTCGTGTCCGCGACGATCTTGTTGTCCGCGGCCTCGTCGTGATTGACGACGAAGCCGCCGCCGACCGAGTAGTAATCGCGAGTCGCGATGACCTCTCCGGCTGCGTCGAACGCAGTGAAACGCATGCCGTTCGAATGAAACGGCAGCTTCTGGCGCTTGTTGAACACGAGGTCCGTCTTCTCGTCGAAAGCGATCTCGTGCCTGCCGAGCAGGCGGACTTTCTTGTCGCCGCGGATGCGCTTGAGGATCTGGGGTATCGCGTCGGGATCGATCTTGTCGGGCCATTCGCCTTCGAGCCCGCAGAGCACGGCCTTGTCGGTGCCGTGGCCGCGCCCGGTGTGCGCGAGCGAGCCGAACAGCTCGGCGCGCACGCGCGCGACGCGCCCGAGATCGCCCTTCTCTTCGAGCCAGCGCGTGCAGAAGCGCGCCGCCGCGCGCATCGGCCCCACGGTGTGCGAGGACGACGGCCCGATGCCGATCTTGAACAGGTCGAATACGCTGACGGCCATGGCTGCTCCGAGGGGTTGACGGATTCTACTCCGACGCCGCGCGCCGCTCCTGTGGCGTCGCGCTTGACGCGACCGCGCGGGCGTCCCAGGCTCGCCGCTTTCCGCCGGACACGCCAACCATGCGCTTTACTCTCTACCAGCGCGACGACTGCCACCTCTGCGACGAGGCGCTCGCGGCGCTCGCGCGCGCGCGCGCTCCGGAATTCGCCAGCGTGTTCATCGACGACGTCGCGGCGCTCGCGGCCGCGTACGGCGCACGCGTGCCGGTCCTGCGCGACGACGTCTCGGGACGCGAGCTCGACTGGCCTTTCGACGACGCGGCGTTGCGCGCGTTCTTCGGCGACCGAGGCAACGGCTAGCCGGCCGGCGCCAGGCGCAGGCGCACATCGTCGATCCAGCCCGTGCCTGCGTCGCGCAGCAGCGCACCGACGTCCACTGCCTCGACGCCCTCGGGCAGCTTGGCGCGGATCTTCGTCTCAGCGAACTCCTGCGTGCCGGTCATCGGCGCCGCGCGGAACTGCTGGTTGCCGGTCGAGGCGATGACGGTCAGCACGAGCACCCAGCCTCTCGCGCCCACCTCTTTGGTCTTCAGGCGTGCGGACAATTCGATCGTCTCACCCGCGTGACCGGCGAGCGCGACGTGCTGCGAGAGTGCGCCGTAAACCTGGACCGCGTAGCGGCGCATGCGCAGGCTCTTCTGGCCCTCGGCCGCGACCTCGTCGTCGACTGCGAACTCGTACGCGTCGGTGCCGACATGCCGTGAAAAGGTCCAGCCCGGCACCCACGCTGCGGCGACCGGCGCGGCTTCGAAGCCCGGATTGACGAGAGCGATTTCACCGTCGTCGTGCCGCGCGCAACCCGCGAGGAGCGCCAGACAGAGCAGTGGCAGGAGTTTCATGCGCGAGAGTCTCGCCGGGACATAGGGCCGGCAATTCTCGCACAACGAAGCGCGATCGATCGCGGCCCGCGCCCGCGCCGCGTCGCCACGCACGCGGCGCGCGTCCGCGCAAAGGATCACGCCGTGCCGCGGGACTTGCTTGGTCTCCTTGGCCTTCACGTCGCCGACGCCGCCCATCGTGCCGCGGCCGTCGCGTCCGGCGAGGTCCTCGTTTTTTGTCGTCCTTGGCCTTGACAATGCGATTCGCGCCGTCGGCCGAAGTCTTCGTGCTCGTGTGCGCTGCCGATGCCGGTCTTGCCTATCAGGTCATCCTTCATCGACGCCGCCGCGTCGCTACCGGGATAGTTGTTCTCGGCGCAGTAGCCGATCGCTCCCGCGGCGTTGCGGGCGCTACCCGGGGCCCCCGACGACACGTTGCCGCCGCCCGCGAGATTGCGAATACCGTGCGCGCGCGCCGGCAAGGCTAAACCGATCGCGGCGATCGTCGCTGCGAGCGATGCGGTGTGGGGTCTCTTCGCTAGAGTTCACCTGCGCCGCCGCTTGGCTGCGGTTGGCACGGCGGCGGCGATGCAGGTTGCGCGCGCATTCGTCGCGATTGCGTCAACGCGCGCTCGCGGCGTCGCCGCGCAACCGCGCGAGCAACGCGGCGCGCGCGTCGCGCAGGATCGAATCGCGATCGAGACCGGCGACGATGTCGGCGACCGCGCGCTTCGCGCCGCCCTCGCCCCAAGACTTGCCCTGCAGCAGATAGCGCTCGGCGGCGCGTCCGACGAGCTCGGTCGCGTACCAGGCGAGCGCGCCCTGAGCGCCCGCGGTGACGACGGTCGACAGGCCCGCGCTCATGCCCTTCAGCGCGCTCGACACGAGATGCACGCCCCAGATCGCGCCCATTAGGACCGCGAGCTGGGCACAGATCGTCGCGATCAGCGTGCCGGCTTCGGCGCGCGTCAGCGGCTGGCCATAGACCTTGCCGAGGTGCACGACGAGCGCGACGTCGAGGGAGGCCGCGGCGAGCAGGTCGGCCACGGGCACGGGGTTCAGCGCGACCGCGACGCCCTTGGCGAGGCAGTAGTTGCGGATGATGCGCGAGCTCAAGTCGCGACGCGCGAGCGCGACGCGCTGCGCGACGCGATCGGACAGGCCGCCCGCGAACAGCCCGGCGTTGAGTGCGGCCAGCGTCTTGCCTTCGCGCTCGGCGATCGCACGGACGCGCGCATCGAGTGCCGCGACGTCGGCCGTGTGCGCCGCGCGCGATTCGCTCTCGCGGCCGACGGCGTCGACCGTGATGACGACCTTGTCCGTCGGCAGTGCAGCGCAGGCCACGACGTCCTCCGCGTGGACGAGGCCCTCGGCATGCTCGCGCAGGCGTGCGAGCAGGCGTTCGCGCTCGTCGGGTGTGTACCGATCGGACTTGTTCAGCACGAGCAGCAACGGCCGCTGCGTGCGGCTCAGCGTCCCGAGCGCGGCGCGCTCGGAGTGAGTCATGTCGCCATCGACGACGAAGATCACGAGGTCGCTGATCGCCGCGACGTCGAACGCGAGGCGTTCGCGTTCCTCGCCTGACAGCTCGTTTATGCCCGGCGTGTCGATCAGGTGCAGGCCCTGCCCCGCGACTTCCTGCCAGCGTTCGGCGTTGCGCGTGCGCGTCGTGCCGTGCAGCACGCCGGTCGCGAACGCCTCGCGGCCGAGCAACGCGTTGCCGAGCGCCGACTTGCCGACGCTGACGCGGCCGAACACCGCGATGTGTAGTTCGCCGCTCGCGAGCTTGTCGAGCAGAGATTCGATCTGGGTGAAGTCCTCTGCGAGCTCGGCGCGCACGCTCGCGGGAATGCTGCCGTCGTCGAGCAGCGCGCGCAGCGCCTCGCTGGCCTGCGCGACGTGGCCGTCCGCGGCGCGCGCGGCGGGCACCGCCGCAGCGTCGCCGCCGAGACGCGCGCGCAGCTTGGCCCACCATTCGCGCGCGTCCATGTGCTACTTGCCGCTGAGGACCAGATGCGCCTGCACGGGCACGTCGGCGCCGATGTCGACCCAGTCCTTGCTCGTGCCCAGGCCGAAGTCGATACGCTTGAGCGTCGTCTCGACATCGAGCGTCGCCTTGTCGCCGCTACCGGCGAACTTCACCTTGAGCGTCACCGGCTTGGTCTGGTCTCGGATTGTGAGCGTGCCCTGCGCGCTGATGCTGCCGTCGGCCGCCTTCGTGAAAGTGCTCGTCACGAAGTGCGCCTGCGGGAATTTCTTCGGATCGAAGAACTCGTCACCTTTGAGCGAGTCGTCGCGCTCGCTGCTGCCCGAATCGACACTCGCGACGTCGATCTTCACGTCGAACTTCGCCTTCGAAAGGTCGGCCTCATCGTAGCTGATCGCGGCGTCAAACTTCTTGAACTTTCCCGAGAAAGGGCCGCCCTGGTAGGTACCCTTGAAGGTCAGCGTGCTTTGCGCGGCGTCGGTCTGCCAGTCACGCGCCTGGGCCACGCACGGCAGGATCAGCAACGCTGGCAGAAGGAACAGGATTTTGCGCATCGTGGTTCTCCGATAGCGGTGTGGCCAGTGGGGATATGGCAGCGGTGGAAGCGGTTGCAAGCCCGCGCCGGCCCGGCAGCATGCGGGAAAGAATGCCGTCGCGGCTGACGAACTGGTGGACGAACGCCATCGCGGCGTGTCCCAGAGCGACGACGACGAGCACCCAGAACAGGAACTCGTGGCGGTCGCGCGCGAGCTCCTTGAGCGCGGGATCGGGCGCGCCGAGCGGCGGGATCGGAATCAGGTTGAACCAGTACAGCGGGCGCAGCGCGGTGACCGAATCGAACCACCAGCCCGACAGCGGCACGAGGAACAGCAGCACGTAGAGCAATACGTGGCCTGCGCGCGCGCCGAGCGCCTGCCACGTCGACGTGCCCGCTGGCATGACCGGGTGCGGATCGAACGCGCGCCACGCGAGGCGCAGCACCGCGAGGACGAGGATCGTGATGCCGATCGACTTGTGCAGGTTGTAGACCGGGATGATGTTCGGCTTGCGCGGCAGGTCGACCATGATGAGGCCCACGGTGGCCTGCACGATGATCAGCAGCACGATCGTCCAGTGGAAAAACTTGGCGAGGCTACCCCAGTGCGTCGTGCCGCTCTTGAATGCCATCGTCACGATTCCGTCGAGCTGGTCGGAGGCGGCGTCTGCGCAGGCGGCGCGTTCTCCTGCGCATTGCGGTCGCGCAGGCCTTCGACCTCGATGCGGATGTCCACCGCATCGCCGATGTCGGGCAGATACTTGCTCATGCCGAAGGCCGAACGCTTCAGCGCCGCGCTGGCCGAGAATCCGATCGTCGAACGAAACGTGTACGGATCGACTCCGGCCTTGTTGAAGGTCACCGCGAGGTCGAGCGGACGCGTCGCACCGAGCAGCGTCAGCATGCCGTGCACGACCCCCTTGCGTTCGCCGGTCTTCTCGACCGATTTCGATACGAAGCGCGCGGTCGGGTGGCTGTCTGCGGCGAGGAATTCGCGCGAACGCAGCTTGTCGTTCCATGCGGCGTCACCCATGTCGAGCGAGGTCACGTCGATCGTCGCGTCGACCTGCGCGTGGCTCCAGTCATCCTCGTCGAAGCGTATGAAACCACCCGACACGTGCATTCTGCCACTCGGGTGCGAATAGCCGAGGTGGCTCGTCGAGAAGAAGACCTGCGTATGCACGCTGTCGAAGCGATAGTCGCGCGGCGCGGCGGTAGCCGGCGGCGCGCAGAGCAGCAGCATCGCGCAGGTCAGCAAGTTTGGGGATTTCATCGTTGGAATGCGCATCGAGGGGACTATGCGCGAAGCGCAACGCGCGGACAAGCACGCTGCGTGGAACGCTCTGGCGCAACACGTGGCGATCAGCCGCGCAGCGGGCGCTAGGCCCCGGATGCAGGATCTGCCAGGGAAGGGGGCGGAGTGAGCGATTCTTCGGAGAAATTGCGTCTTGGTGGATACATGGGCGCGATATCCGCACCCTCGGGGAGAATTCCATGCACAAGCAGAAGATGAGTTTCCTGGCCTTCGCGGCGCTCGCGCTGCCGGCGTGTGCCGCGGCGGATTCCGTCAGCGGGCAGTTCGAGCTGGCCGGCAAGCCGACCAAGCCGGCCGAGGTCGCTGCGTTCCGGATGCGCGACCAGTTCCATCCGCGCACCTTCGAGACCTACGTCGTGCTGTCGAGCAAGGCGCTCGTGAACAAGGAGGCAATCAGGAGTTCGCTCGATCCGTACGCTGCGGCGATCAACGATCCGACGATCCTGCATGCCGATCATATTGCGTTCTCGGTGCGCGAGAACGGCGAGGTCAGCATGAATGCCAACGTCGGCGGCGTGCAGTACGTCGACACGAGCGGCAAGATGATGGGTATGCAGGGCTCGCTCACGGCAACCTGCAAGGAGAATTCGGCGACGCGCGTGGCCTGTACCGTGAAGACCGACGGGCCGGTCAAGCCGATGAGCGGAGATGCGTGGTCGCTCGACATGTCCTTCGATGCACAGGTGCTGTCGCGCGCGTCGAGCAAGCCGATGGCTAAGGACGGCGAGGCCCCGGGCAAGGCGTTCCTCGCGTTGCGCGCGGCGGTCGCCGGCAACGATCTCGCGAAAATCACCGCGTTGATGGTCGCGGAACAGGCCAAGGGTTACAGCGAAGACTGGCGCAGTCCCGAGGAAAATCTCAAGTCCGCGAAGGAGATTCTCGACGTGCGCCTGCCCAAGCAACCGAAGGTCACGGGCGGCGAATGGGTCGCCGAGGACCACGCCCTGGTCGAAGTGGAGGGTACGCCCTATGCGAACGGCAAGATGCTCTATGTGATCGACATGCGCCGCGTCGACGGGCGCTGGCTCTGGGCCGACTCGTCGCCGGTCGGCCTGCTGCGCTGATCAATGGGGGTGACGGCGCGGCGGCGTCACTGCGCCGCGTCGTCCTTTTGTGTGTCGAATGCGAGATCGGCGATGCGGCGCAGACGCTGCATGCTCGAATCCGCGAGCAGCTTGTTCAGCGCGACGTGCGCGGCGCGCTGGTCCAGCGCGTGATGGTCGCGCAGCGTGGTCGCGACGGCGCGGCCGAGACTGTCGAACACGAGTCCGTACGCGATCGCATGCAGCAGGCCGCCGCCGAGCGTGCCGAGTCCGGGGAACGCCTTCGCGGCATTGCCGGCGATCGCGAGCACGAGCGATGCGCTCGTGCGCACCGTCAACCGCGCCTGGCCGACGAACTCGTCGATGTCGACGTCGCGCACGGGCACCTCGTAGAGCTTCGACAATTCGCGGATCAACGCCGCGGCTAGCACGGCCTGAATGATGAGATCGCTTCCCGGCATCACCGCGGCCATCGCTCCGATGACGGCGCGCTTGGTGTACTTCTCGACGATGTCATTGGATTCGCGTCCGCGCAGCTCGGCGGCGAGCACGTCGGCGCGTGTGTGGATCGAACTCAACACGGCGGCCTCGCGTGCGTGCTCGAACGCCGCCGCGCCCTCGCTCGCGTAGCGGCGCAGCAGGTCGGCGAGACTGTTGACGTCGGGCTCGCGATTGCGCGTGTCTGGTTCGACGCGACCGTCCGCGAGCACGCGTTCGACGGTCTCGCTGCCGCCGGCACTGACCAGCGCGCGAGCATCGACGAGGTCGCTGTAGCGCTCGTCCAGCGCGTGCTCGAGCTGGGCGCGCTCTCCTGTGCTGAGGCGGTCGGCTTTGTTGAGCACGAGCACGAGCGGCTTGCCGAAGCCGCGCAGCCAGCGCAACTCGACGTCTTGGTCGCGGGTCAGGTCGCCCGCGCAGACGTAGAGCACGATGTGCGCGCGCAGCGCCTCGTCGCGCGCGATCTGCTCGCGCTGGATGCCGTCGACTTCGTGGGTACCCGGCACGTCGGCGTAAGTGACGATCGCTTCGCCGATGCGTGCGGGATAGTGCATGACCGCGCGCGTGGTGCCGCCGAGCACGTCGGCGCGCGCGTCGGAGCCCGGCGCGAGCGCCTCGATCAGACTCGACTTGCCCGCGCTGATCTCGCCGAACACGGCGATGTAGATAGAGTTGGTCTTCGCGCGTCGGTCGAGCTCGGCGAGTTCTGCCTGCAGGCTCGCGGCATCGCTGCTTCTCTGGGTCAGCGTGTCGACGCGACTCTGCACGTCGGCGCGTTTCGGCACCTCCGCGACGATCGCCTTGCGTGGCCGCGGGCGCAGCAGGCGCCAGGCGCTGACGGCGAGCGCGAGCAATGCCGCCACGAGGATCGCGGCGACCACGTATTGCGCGCCCGCCGGCAGGTCGCGCACCTGCTGCCACAGCGCCACGCCGCCGCGCAGGATGCCGATCAGGAGCCACAACAGTGCCGCGGCGACCAGCGCGATGATCGCCAGCAGGAGCAGGCGCTTGCCACGATTCAATCCCGGCATCGATGCGTTCCGATGAGTCTTTGCGCGATAGTCTACCAATTGTCCAATCTGGCATGATCGTCGGCGACGACCGGGGGACTTCGCATGTTCGCCAAGCTGATCATCGCGTTGCTGGCGGCGGCCACGGCGGCCGGCGTGGCCGTGCGCGCGGACGCGCAAGGCGCGGATGCGCTGCATCCGGACCCCTTCTTTCGCAGCCTTAGTCTTGCGGAAGGCCTGCCATCGAGCGAGGTCGCGAAGATCGTCGACGACCGCGACGGCTTCATCTGGATCGGCACGCACGACGGTCTCGTGCGCTACGACGGCGTG
>JBDTYX010000236.1:0-4714 GCA_040005435.1 Rudaea sp.
CGGCAGCGTTGCCGGCAGAGTGCAGCGGGCAGTTCAGTGCGTGACAGGCGCGCCTGCGGAAGCGGCCGGCAGCCCGAGCTTTGCGCGCAACGCAGCCTCGACCTTCTGCGGCGCGTCGCCGCCGACGCGGCGGTAGGCGATCGCGCCGTGCGTGTCGATGAGGAACAGTCCCGGCGTGCCCTTGACCGCATACTGCTCGGCGATCGCGTCACCGTCGGGCACGAGCGTGAACGTGAGCTTGCGTTCGCGAAGCGTCGCGACCGGATCGCGATCGCCGTCTTCCTTGATGTCGATCGCGTAGACATCGAGACGGTCGCGACCCGCCGCGTCGTATACCTTCTGCAGGTATGGCATCAGCGCCTCGCAGTAAGGACACCAGGTCGCCCAGAACAACAGCAGCGCAGGTCGAGCGAGGTGCTGCGGATCGAAGCGGATGAGCTTGCCGTCGACGCCCTTGGCTTGCCATGCCAACGCATGATCTAGCGCGAGCGCGGGGCCGGCGAACGCGGCGGCGAGCAGCAAAGTGAGCAGGGCAACGGTTCGACGACGCAAGGTTCTCTCCTCGAGGTACGGCGCGCGATTTTAAAGTGCAGGCACCATTGTCGATTAGACCCGCCTGTGCAAAAAACCTTACGCTGGCGAAATCGTCGTCGAGGTCGCATGCTAGACCCATCCACACGCGGACCTCGCACATGCCTGCCGACGCGGCCCCATTTCCTCGCACATATCGCTACTACGATTTCATCCTCGGCGCCTTCGTCTGCGTGCTGTTGTGCTCGAACCTGATCGGCCCGGCCAAGATCGCGACCGTGAACCTGCCGATCGTCGGCGCGTTCACGTTCGGCGCGGGGGTCCTGTTCTTCCCGATCTCGTACGTGTTCGGCGACATCCTCACCGAGGTCTACGGCTATGCGCGTGCGCGCCGCGTGATCTGGTCCGGCCTCACGGCGCTGATCTTCGCTTCGATCATGGCGACCGTGGTCGTCAAGCTGCCACCCGCGGACGGCTGGCACGGGCAGGACGCCTACGACTCGATATTCGGCCAGACTCCGCGCATCGTGCTCGCTTCGATAAGCGCGTTCTTCCTCGGCGAGTTCGTCAATTCGTATACATTGGCAAAGATGAAAGTGTGGACCAACGGCAACGCGCTCTGGTCGCGCATCATCGGATCCACGATTTGCGGCGAAGGCGTCGATTCGCTCGTGTTCTATCCGGCGGCCTTCCTCGGCGTCTGGGAGACCCACCTGGTGCTGACCGTGATGGTTTCGAACTACATCCTGAAGGTGCTCTGGGAAGTACTCGCGACGCCGCTGACGTATCGGATCATCGCGGCGCTCAAGCGCGCCGAACACGAAGATTATTTCGATCGCGATACGCAGTTTTCGCCATTTTCGCTGCGCACCTGATTGCCGCGCCGATCGCGCCCGTTGCGGGCGTTCGTGCGACCTAGGCCGGGCGTGGCGCGGACTAGTCGGCGGCGGATGGCTTCTTCGAGCGCCTGTAGGCTCGCAGCAATCGCGCCCGCGTGCCTTCGGGCAGCATCGAAAGCATAAAGATCAGCCACATGCGTTTCTGCAGCGGCACGTAACGCAGGCTCGCCCTCGAATGGCGAAGCGCGCCGCGAGGATCGTTGTCCTCGAACATCACGTTGGAAATCCAGGCGTGCGCGCGCGCCTGCAGCGCGTTCAGCTCGGCCTCGGACATCGTTATCCTGGACCGGTCGTCGCGGATTACGGGCTCGATCGTTGCGAGAAAATTCATCGCCATGTGAATTCGATATTCGGGCCGGGTCAGCTGATCCTCATTGCCGATCCGATAGTAAATCGAGGGTACGTCGACGAACGCGACCGGGCCCTCCCGACACGTGCGCAGATGGAAGTCGAAGTCCTCGCCGGAGTACTTGAACGATTCGTTGAATCCGCCGACGCGCGCGGCGCGATCGCGGGTCATCAGCACCGTGGACGTGTGCACGAGGTTGCCGGAAACCATTCGCGAAAAAATATCGCCCCAGTACACGCGCGGCTGCATCGTGGTGCCGATATCGATACGCTCTCCGACGAGGCTGTCGAACGAATCGCTGTGCGCGAAGATCGCCTCGGTCGGGACGCCGCTATAAGCGCCGTACATGCGTCGAAGATACCTCTCCTCGACCAGCTTGCCGTCGGAGTCGACCGCGCTCATGTCCGTCCAGATCATGCCGACTCCTGGCAGCGCGCGCAGGCAGTCGAGCTGCAGCTTGATCTTCCAGGGCTGCCACAGATCGTCCGAATCGAGCAGCGCGACGTAATCGCCGCCGACCATCGCGAGGCCGGTGTTGCGTGCGGCTGCGACGCCGCCGTTGGCGCGATGCACATAGACCACGCTCGGGTTGCCGCCATAGCGATCGCCGATCAGGCTGCGCGTCGCATCGGTCGAGCCGTCGTCGATGACCAGCGCTCGGCAATGCGGATGCGTCTGCTCGAGCACGCTGTCGATCGTGCGCGCCAGACAATAGGCGCGGTTATAGGTCGGGATGACGACGTCGACGCGTGAATCGCTCATGTCGTTCGCCGCGCCGAAAGTCGCGACTTGATGTGCTTTGCGAAGAAGAAGAGCCTATTCCAGATGCTCTTGCGATAGACCGCCGTCCAATGCAGCACGCGGTGCTGCTTGGCGAACATGCGCTTGTAGCGGGCGTCTCCTGCGAGGAAATCGTATTCGACGAAATCACGCGCCCGGTAGTCCTCGATCGCCATCAGCTGCGACAGGAGGCCTGGCCTGATATTCGGATTGTTATCGTACGAATACCCCGACTGGAAGAAATATACTTTGCCACGATCGATGAAGTTGTAGATGCAGCCGACGACGGTCTCGCCGGCGCGGATGCGCAGCAGATCGACCGCGTTCTTGTCCCAGAGGCGATCGATGATTCGTTGGTGGAACTGCACGACCGACGGGGTCTGGAACGATCCTTCGTCCCCCTTCTTCTGCCATCGATCGTTGTGCAATTGGGCGAGCTCGTCGAAATACGCCTGCGCCTGCTGAGCGGTTTCTGCGCGCGTCAGCGCGACGGCACCCAGGGTCTGCTCGTAGATTTCGCGACACTTGCGCATCTGGCTGCGATACCTGCCGCTGAGCGCGGATTCGACCGTCGTCTCTTTGAACCCCGTGAGATCGACATACGGCGCTGGCCTGGAATCGCGTTCGATCTTGTAGGCCGGCAGCAGCGCGGCGACGCGCGCGAGCAGCGCGGAATCCTCGTAGCCGCTGAGCGACAGGCGGTCCCAGCCGCGCTGCAACAGAAAATCCGCGAGATCGAGGAGGATCTGCTCTTCATGGCCGGACACGAACGGCAGGTCATTGAATTCGGCGAGCGGCGTGCGCTGCTTCGCGATGCCGGTGGCGTTGAACGAGAGGATGCGTTGCCGGAAAAAATAGCGCCAGACCGTGCGCTTGGTCAGGAGGCAGCCGCCGACGACGGCGCCGTCCACCTCCCAGTGAATCCAGTGGCCGGTGAAATCGCCGCCGTAGACCTCGAGCCAGGTCCGCAGCCATTCCGGCGACAGGAATATCGAGCGGTTGCTGCAGCGTTCGAACAGCGGCTCCCACCACGCGGGAATACCGGCGCCATGCATTTTCTCGACGCAGCGCGAGAGGCCCTGCGATTTTCCGGAAGACGGTGTGTGTCGTGGCATTTCAGTCCGCTATCGAGCCGTCGTGCAGACAGCGCCGCCGTCTCGTGGGGCGGGTTGACTGGGTGGGTGCGCAGATGATCGATCCATGACATGTCCGAGCGACGACATTGCGCCGTTTGCGCGAGGCGGCAGAGCGCCAGGAGTGACCAAGGCCGCGGCCAGGATGGTGTACCGGTCCGCGAGGCGGTTCGAAATCGCGCAACGAGGTTGCGATCCTGAACCTCTGCGTGGCCCCCTGGCCGCCGCACGGTGAGTGCACTTTAAAGCAAAGTCGCGTCGTTCGGTCTGATCGTGCTTCAGGATCCATCGCGCCGTGCGCGTGCGCGTGCCTGCGCAGCACTGAATGCGGATGGCCTATGCCGCCGGGCGCGATAGACTCTCGCGCCGCGCCGGCTCGCGATTCTAGTCCAGGCCGTAGCCGAACTGCTGCCTGAACTGGTCGGCGAACTCGGCGTACGTGAAACGCTGGTTCTGGGTACCCGGATGCTCGACCTTGAGCGCGCCCATCAGCGATGCCATGCGACCGGTCGTCTCGAGATCATGGCCGTTCATGAGGCCGTAGATCAGGCCCGCGCGGTACGCGTCACCGCAACCGGTCGGGTCGGAGACGCGGCGTTCGTGCGCGGGCGCGATGTCGTAGGTGCGCTTGGTCGTGTGGATCAGCGAGCCCTTCGGGCCGCGCGTGACGATGTAGGCCTTGACGCGCTCGGCGATCTGCATCTCGTCCCAGCCCGTGCGCTGCTGCAGCAGGTTCGACTCGTAGTCGTTGACGGTGACGTACTGCGCCTGTTCGATGAATGCGCGGAATTCTTCGCCGTTGAACAGCGGCATCGCCTGACCGGGATCGAAGATGAACGGAATGTTCGCCTCAGCGAACTCGTTCGAATGCTGGAGCATCGCGTCGCGGCCGTCGGGGCCGACGATGCCGAACTGGATGTCGGGCACGTCGCGCACGTGATTTTCGTGGCTGCGCATCATCGCGCCCGGATGGAACGCGGTGATCTGGTTGTCGTCGAGGTCGGTCGTGATGAACGCCTGCG
>JBDTYX010000237.1:0-4680 GCA_040005435.1 Rudaea sp.
AGGTCGCCAAGGCGAAGGTTGCCAAGAAGACCGCCAAGAAGACCGCGAAGAAGAAGTAAATCGCAACTCACACAGATATTCCGATCAACCGAGCAATACGCTATCTAGAGGCCGCAAGGCCATGAGTTCACCGGACGCGGAGTCTGCGTCCGGTTTTGAAACAGTAAGCAATAAGAACTTGCAATACCCCGTTTACCTCTCCCCGTGACTTGCCCAGCACGGGGAGAGGCTTCAAACGAACCCCGCGTGAATCATTCCCGGAACATCTATCCGGTGCGGTGCGCTGCGATCCCTGCGCCACCGATGTCTCGCCTAGCCATCTCTTTGCCGTTGTCATACGATGCGTCGCATCGCGTGTTGACCTGGGGAGGGTGTGAGCCATGCGTTACCTGAAGGGTTTTTTCGTAACTGTCGCGGTACTCGTCGTCGCACTCGTCGCAATCGCATTCTTCCTGCCGAAAGCCGCGCACGTGGAGCGCTCGACGACAATCAACCGGCCTGCCTCACAGATATTTGGCGTGATCAACGATCCACACCGCTTCAGCGCGTGGTCGCCATGGTTCGATCTCGATCCGGCGGCGAAGTACACCTTCAGCGGCCCAGCCGCAGGCATCGGCGCGAAGTTCGCGTGGGTCGGCAACAAGGACGTCGGGTCGGGCAGCCAGGAGATCGTCGCGGCGAAGCCCAACGAGTTACTGAGGGTGCAACTCGACTTCGGCGACATGGGCAGGCCAACGGCGGACTTCCACCTCGTTCCGGTCGACGGCGGAACCAAGGTCACCTGGACGCTCGATCAGTCTTTCGAAGGCAGTCTCGTCGGCCGCTACTTCGGTCTCATGATGGATTCGATGGTCGGCAAGGACTATGAACGCGGACTCGAGAAGTTGAAGGCGCTCGTCGAGACGTTCCCGCCGGCCGACATCGCGGGCATCACGGGCGATGCCATCGACCTCGTCGCACAGAAGGTGTATTACATCAGCGCGGGGCCGGTGACCGACGACGCTGCCGCGAAGGGGGCACTGACTGCCGCATATCGTCAGCTCGGCGCATTCCTGACCGTCAGCCACCTGACGATGCAGGGGCCGCCGATGACCATAACCAACGGTTATGACGAGAAATCGGGCTGGAGTTTCGATGCGGCGATCGCGGTCGCCGCGAACGACAGCCCGCCGACCGGGGACATCAAATCGGGGTCGACGTACGCCGGCAAGGCGGTCCTGTTCACGCATGTCGGCGGTTACGACAAGCTTTCCGCGACCATCATGAAGGCCTATGCGTGGTTGGCGGTGCATGGCTACAAGCCCCGCGACCGGCTGATCCAGGAGTACATCAGCGATCCGGGCACCACGCCGGTCGACCAGCTCAAGACGCTCGTGAAGATTCCGGTCGAGACCTGAAGCGGATTCGGCATCAATCTTGCTATACATCATACGTTGCGGGTTCGGTGACGCAGTCGCGTCACGTCCGCGCCGCGGTAACTATGATTTCGGTCAAGGAACCGCGGCAACACGAAAATGCTACGCAACACGGTTTGACGATCACGATTGACGAACGACGTCGACGAAATCAAGGGGTGCGACATGGCTGGCAACAACGGCAAATATCGAGCGGGAAACAGGTTGCTCTCGATCGCGATCATGACCGCACTCGTGGCGGCATGCGGGAAGAGCGAGGAACAGCCGAAGACGGCTGCGCAACCCGCCAAGACCGAGTCGGCCAACGCGCCGGCGGCAACGACGGCGCAGACCCCTGAAGCCAGTGGACTGGCCGCGCCTGCCCCGCTGAAGTCGCTCGGCGTCTCCGAACTGCTCAAGCGTGCGGGTACCGCGCTCGCGGAGTCGCGTTTCGTGCAGCCGCCAGGCAACAACGCCGCCGAGTACTACCTTGCCGTGCTCGACAAGGACTCGAACAATGTGGCGGCACGCGACGGCCTGCGCGAGATGTTCCCGATGGCCACCGGCGCGATCGAACAGGAGATCAACGCAGGCCAGCTCGAGGAGGGCAAGCGCGCGATCGATCTCATGGGTCGCGCCGACGCGAACAATTACGCGTTGACGATTCTGCGCGGCAAGCTCGATCTCAAGCGCAAACAGCTCGACGGCGAGAAGGACAAGCTGCAGCGCGACCAGGACAAGGCACTCGCCGCCGCGAAGGCCGCCGCCGCGAGCGCGCCGGCAACCGCGGCTGCGCCCGCAGGGTCGCCACCGGCGGCGGTCACGCCACCACCGCCATCGGCACCCGGCCCGGCGCCCGTGCAGCAAGCTCCCGCCGCTGCGCCGGTCGCGGCAGCAGCGGCTCCCGCGCCGGCTCCCGCGCAGGCCGCGGCCCCGGCGGGCAGCAATCGCGATGCCACGCTCGTGACTCGCGTCAGTCCGGTGTATCCGAACGATGCGGCGCGCAATCACCAGGAGGGCTGGGTCGAGGTCTCGTTCGTCGTCAGCGCAGACGGCAAGGTGAGGGATGCGTCGGTCGTGAATGCGACACCGGCGCGCGTGTTCAACGCCGCCGCACTGCGCGCCGTGCAGAGCTGGACGTTCCAGCCGCGCATCGAGAACGGCAAGCCGGCCGAGCAGACCGTGCGCACGCGGATCGAATTCAGGCTCTAGCCCGAGGCGGCCGCGGTCGTAGACCGCAGTGCAATCCGAAGCCCGCACATTTCGTCCGTGCGGGCTTTTTTCATGCACTGCGCCGGCCGCGCAGGACCGGTCAGTGACGCGCGGCGCGAAACACCACGTGTGCGCGGCGTGCGGGTGCGGGTGCATCGAGCCCCGCCCAGTCGACCTCGCGCAACCCGAGATAGCGGTCGAGCAACATCGGCAGCAGGCCCATCGGCATCGCGGATTCGCAGTTCCACAGGAACACCGCGCCGAAGCGTGACTTCGGGAAGAACGCGATCATCGAACGATAGCCCTTCACCGCGCCAGCATGGAAGATCAGCGTTTCACCGCTGTAGTCGAACACGCGCCAGCCGAGCGCGTACTGTGCTTCGGAGACACGCGCGCGCCGCCAGGGCGCGGTACGACCCTCGATCGGCGTGAAGATCTGCGGTGCGTGCAACGCGCCGACGAGCTCGGCCGGCAGAACGTCCGGACGCCCCCCCATCTGCGCGATCAGCCACTGTGTCATGTCCTTGATGCTCGCATTCACGCCGGCCGCGGGAGCGACATGGTAGTAAGCGTCACGTGTATCGAACGGCACCCAGCCGTTGCGCACGCGTGCGTGCGGGCGTGCCCAGCTCGCGCTCGATTCCAACGCGTCGCGACCGTAGGTGGCCGTCGTCATTCCGAGCGGATGGAACAGTCGTTTCTCGACCTGATGCGCGAAGAAGTCGCCGGTGCGCGCGTAGATCACGTCGCCGATCAGCGAATAGGTGATGTTCTGATAGCCGTAGCATTCGCCGACGTCGCAGGCCAGCGGCACTTCGCGCAACCGGTCGACGAGCTGCGCATACGGCTCGTCGGCTTCGAGCAGGCGGTCGTAGGTATTGTGCGGCAGGCCGACGCGCTGACTCAGGATGTCGCGCACCGTCAACTTGCCGCTCGCGTTCGCGTCCATCAGCTCGAACGCCGGCACGACGTCCGTGATGCGCGTGTCCCAGCCGAACACACCGTCCTGGATGAGCAGTGCGGCGAGCGCGCTGGCGAAGGCCTTCGACAACGAGGCGAGGCGGAAGACTGTGTCGGGGGTGACCGGCGCGCGGGTCGCGGCGTTGGCGTAGCCGATACCTCGCTGCAGCAGGACGCGGTCATCCTTGACGACCACGACGGCGAGCCCGGAGACCTGGCCGGATGCCTCGACGCGATCGAGCAACCCGTTGAGGTCATGCACGGCCGCCCCGGCGTCGCCCGCGATCCGCGCGCTCGCGGTCGCAGCATCCTCTGCGGCGGATGCGCTGGCCGGAGCGGCCTGACTTGCGACGGCAGTGCGGGGAGTGCGCGCCTCGACGAGGACGGAGGCGAGGCAGAGCAGAATGGCGGGGGGCAGGACTAGATTTCGTAAAAGCATATCGTCTGGTCGGGGTTAGCAGTCCCTTCGATTGTCGCTGCGCGGATGCATCCCCACACCCGTGCTATTCTTTTTGGCACGGGGCGTCATTCTAGCGCCAACTCGGGGAACAGGTGTTATGACTCTACTGATACTTCTCGCTATCGTCGTGGTCGTCGCATTCATGGTGGTTGGCATCTACAACGGGCTCGTCACCGCCCGCAACGGATACAAGAACGCGTTCTCGCAAATCGACGTCCAACTACAGCGTCGCTACGACCTGATTCCGAATCTCGTCGAGACAGCGAAGACCTACATGCAACATGAGCGCCAGACGCTCGAGGAAGTGACCGCGGCGCGCGGCGCGGCGATGAACGGCCTGGCCGCTGCGAAGGGCAATCCCGGCGATCCGGCGGCGATGCAACAGCTCACCGGCGCAGAGACCCAGCTCACCGCATCGCTCGGCAGGCTGTTCGCGGTGGCCGAAGCGTATCCCGATCTCAAGGCCAACCAAAACATGATGCAGCTCTCCGAAGAGCTGAGCTCGACCGAGAACAAGATCGCGTTCGCTCGCCAGGCCTACAACGACGGCGTCATGTACTACAACAACAAGCGCGAAGTGTTTCCGAGCTCGGTCCTCGCGAACATGTTCGCGTTCGCGCCCGCGACGCCGTGGGAAGTCGAGAGCGCCGAAGT
>JBDTYX010000065.1:0-15796 GCA_040005435.1 Rudaea sp.
CGCTGGCCTGGATGGAAGTCGCGCAGATGCTCGAATTCGTCGGCCGCTTCTATCCGGCATGGGACCATTCCTTCGTCGAGACCACGCTCGCGCGCTGGCAACTGCCGCGTGGTCAGGTGCTGGCGAAGCTATCGCCGGGCGAGCGCCAGCGCGTCGAGTTGATCCGCGCGATCGCGGTTCGTCCGCGCCTGCTCGTGCTCGATGAACCGGCCGCCGCGCTCGATCCGGTCGCGCGCCGCGACTTGCTGCGCGAGTTAGCGCTGCGCGCGAACGACGACGGCACAAGCGTGCTGTTCTCGACCCATATCGTCTCCGACCTCGAGCGCGTTGCATCGCATATCGCGTTCCTGCACGAGGGACGCAAGCTGCTCGAGGCGCCGATCGACGATCTCAAGGAACTCTTCGCGCGCGTCTCCTTGCCGGCGGCGCTCGCGACGCGAGGCCCGATTTCCGGCGAGATCCACCGGCGCGTGCACGCATCGGGGGGCTCGTCCGCGCTCAGCGGCGCGGTATCGGTCGTCGTCGAGCGAGCCCCGGGCGCGGACTGGCCGGCCGTGGTCCGGGAACCCGGCGTACGTCTCGACATCCTCGGCCTGGAAGACCTTTTCGTCGAGATCGCCGAATGAACGCCGCCACGGTGTTAAGCATCACGGGAGCGACGATAGACCGGAGGCAACGCGCGTTGGCGCTGACGTTCTGGGTCGCGGCGACCGCGCTCGCGTTGGTGTTCGCGCGCACTCGCGAGCTCGTGGTGCCGATGATCGCGTATTCGGTCGGCATGGGCTTTTGGTGGACGTACGTCGCCGGACGCGCACTGCTGTTGCAGCGCGACGCGCGGGTGCTGCGTCTGCCGGATGTCGATGCGGTCGTCGTGGCCAACCTGCTCTCACAGTGGGTGTTTACGGCATTGCTGCCTGCTGTCATCTTGACGGTCGCGGCGCAGACCGAATTCCTGCGCGTCGCCGCACTATTCTCGTGCATCGCCGCAGGCGCGCTGATGTTTCAGGTGCTGCCGAGCGTGCTCGCAGCGCTGTTCTCGATCGTGCCGGCGGCGATGCAATTTCTAAACGCACGTGGATTGATCCCCGGTCTGAATGACCCTGGTTTCATCCCGTTCGGCTGGAGTCTCGCCGCAGCGATGCTGGTCGTGGCGCTGTGGCGGTGGCGTCGCATCATCGGCGCCGACGCGTACAGCTTCGGCGGCTGGAGCGTGCCGCTCGTGATCCAACTACAACTCCAGAGCCGAAGCCGAGTCTGCGGAGGCGCGGAGGCGATCGCAGTGGGGGCATCGGCGCGCGACGGTCTGCATCGGCAGGTCAGACTGAGTGGCATCGGAGCACGCACGCCGGTACACGCATTGCGCGTCTGGCTGGGCGGCGCGTTCGCACCCGTCGGCTGGCGACAGCGCGCGGTGCAGGGGGCCTTCGTGCTTTCGCCCATGTTGATGCCGGTTCTGTTGCAGTGGCTCACGAGCAGCACGATCGCCGGCTGGATCGTGTTTGCGATCGTCGCCGTTGGTACGATCGTCCCGTTGGTGACGATGAGCGTTGCGTCCGCGCGCCTGCTGCGCCTGTATTCCGATCCGGGTGGCGAACTGTCGCTACTCGCGCTGCTGCCCGGAATCGATGCGGCGACCGCGAAGCGCAGTCTCGTGCGTGCAATCCTCGGCCTGCCGCTGTCTGCCTGCGCAGGTCTATACGCCTTCGCGATGCTCGCCTGTCTCGGTGCGGGCGGCGGAGGCCGGTTGATGCTCGCGTTGACCCTGTCGACCGCGGGCGCGGTCGGGTTCGGCATCGTCCACAGCCTGACTGTCATTGCGGGCAAGGCGATCCCCCGGCCGGCGCTCCACGCGGCCTCCTTGTTGGGTATCACCCTGCTGTGCACCACGCCTGCGCTGCTGCCGCTGCGAGATACGGCGGCGATCGATCGGGTGGCGGATCTCGTGCTACTCGGATGGGCGCTGCTGTACATCCTGATCGCGGGATTGGGAATACGTGCAGCACGGGCGCTCGCGCGCCGGCCGCAGGTGTTCCTCCTGCATGACCACTAGGCCCAGCCCGACGCAGCGATCGCCTGTGGATAACTGTGTGCATAGGCCTGCGTTAACGCAATTCCGCCGCGGAGTCAATCTTCACGTAATTTTCCGTGGCGGCGCGCCAGAAATATCATAACAATATGATTCTGATAGATTATTTGTATAACGTCGCGCTGTCACGCAATTGTAAAAAGTTGCAATTGCCGACAATGCAGCATTGTGTATAAATCCACGCGCTAACTGCCTGTCAGCGCGTAAGAATTTCGCAATGCAAGCGATGTAGGCTGTGCCAGTCGCAGGCGTGCAGGCAGCTTCCAGGAACGCGCGGTGTGCGGGATGCGCATGTTGCGCACAGGGTGCAGGGATGCACCAGCGCCTGCACACTGCGTCGAATGCGCGCGGACGCCAGGCGAACTTGATGAGCGCCTCTCAACCAATCGACGTGGTGATCTCCCTGCACGCATCGAGCACGTCGTTGCCGGTGCGCATGCCGCCCGCTTTCGCGCGTTTGCGGAGCTGAGCGGTCATCGCCCTGAGCTTTTCCGCATTGTCGAGCTTGCCGGCTTCGAACGAGCGCCGCCCGAAGTCCGACCCGAATCGGTGCAGATCGAAGAAGTAGCGCTCCTGGCCGACCGTGAGGAACTGCAGCACCGGCGCGAAAGCTTCGGTACTCGCCGGATCGCGATGACTGCGCATCTCGCGTTCAAGGCACAGCCGCGTGGCGCTCGTCATGAATACGGCGAAAGTCTCGGCCACATTGGCCGTATCGAGGTCCGCGGCAATCTGCGCGAGGCGCAACGCGTGCAGGGCACGCGCGTCGTCGCGCCATCCCGGCGAGTGCTTGTCGAGCTTCTTGTCCAGGTTGCGTGCCAGAGCGCCGCGCGACTGCACGAGCAACTCGGCGGTGTTGTATTCGAGCATCGACGGCGGCGGGCGGGCATCGAACGTGCTGCCAGAAATCATCAGCTCGATATCCATGAAGACTTCGCGATGGCGCTTGCGCGAGAAGCCGCAGATTTCGAGGATGCGCTCGGTCTCCTCGATGCTTGCGCGTTCGTTGCTGCCGATGCCGGCTTCGAACAGCGGCGCCTCGCGCTGGCGCAAGTCGTGGGTCGCGGCGAACAGGCCCAGCAGAAACCAGTCGCCCGGCTTGAGCGCGCGCATGCCGACCGTCTCGATGAGTCGCTCGGTGCGTGAGCCGAGGATTTCGACGATGTGACTCTCGTTGTGGTACGCATGGAAATCGTTGCCCCAGCTGCCGTGCCGGAACGCGACTCGACAAAACGCGATCAGGACCGCGTCGCGCGCCTGCTCGATCAGCGCGCCGTGACGATCGCTGAGTTGCCCGAGGAAACGCTGCAGCCGCTGTTCGATCAGCTGGGTCACGTCCGGACGACGTTCGCGCATCAGCAGCCGAGCCGTAGCCACGTCGGGCACGCGGCGTTCGACGTCGTCGGCGGGAAATTCACGCGGAAAGGAAAAGATCACGCTGGCGATTCTGCTCCGGCTCCCCGCGCAAAGTATAGCGGGCTCTCGTGCTGGCCACTGGGCGAAGCACGCCGGCGCCACCGACCTTCGTTCCCACATCACAGCAGACCTCGCTCGGCGAACGACATCGTCGCGATGCCTCCGCCGACGATGAAATGGTCGAGGACGCGCACGTCGATGTAGTTCAGCGCGTGCTTTAGCTGGGCGGTGATCTCGCGGTCCGCCTGGCTCGGCTCGGCGACCCCCGACGGGTGGTTGTGGGCGAAAATCACCGCGGCGGCATTGTGTTGCAGGCAGCGGCGGACGACCTCTCTGGGGTATACGCTCGCACCGTGGATTGAGCCGCGGAACATTTCCTCGAATGCGATCGGGCGATGGCGGTTGTCGAGAAACAAGACTGCAAATACCTCGTAGACATGGCTGCGCAGCCGCGAACGCAGGTACGTCGCGCAGGCCGCCGGGTCGGCAAGCGCGTCGGGACGATCGAGTTCCTCTGCGAGATGGCGTCGGCCCAGCTCGAGCGCGGCGTGCAGCCGAGCGATAGCCGCGGGCCCGAGGCCACGTTCGGCCGCCATCGCGGTCGGTTCCAGTTCGAGCAGCGCGCTCAGGCCGCCGCGCGGCGTGAGCAGGTCGCGGCCGAGCTCGAGCGCAGACCTGCCGTGATCGCCCGAACCCAGCAATAGCGCGAGAAGTTCAGCATTCGAGAGCGCCGCCACGCCTCGCGCGAGCAGCTTCTCGCGCGGACGTTCAGCAGTGGGCCAGGCGCGGATCGGCATGCGTGCATCCTCTGCGATCGCGCTGCGCGCCGAAGCCGGGAGGGCCGGCAAATTCCGGTAAGCTATGAGACGAATTCGTCGTCCATGGATGTCCTACATGGCTCAATCCACACTGGCCGGTTTGCGCGTGCTGCTCGGCGTATCCGGCGGTATCGCCGCGTACAAGGCGGCCGAACTCGTGCGTCGCCTGCGCGATGCCGAGGCGCTCGTGCGCGTCGTGTTGACCGAGAACGCCGCGCGTTTCGTGAGCCCGCTGACGTTCCAGGCGCTGTCGGGCGAGGCGGT
Source organism: Rudaea sp. (assembly GCA_040005435.1). Lineage (GTDB taxonomy): Bacteria > Pseudomonadota > Gammaproteobacteria > Xanthomonadales > Rhodanobacteraceae > Rudaea. Next base: position 4,585 of record JBDTYX010000065.1, read on the forward strand.
CCGTACCGGGCTGTGGGACGAAGCGGCCGAGGCGGCCATGGGCCACATCGAACTCGCACGCTGGGCGCAGCGGATAGTGATCGCACCGGCGAGCGCCAACCTGATCGCTCGGCTCGCCCACGGCTTCGCCGACGACCTGCTGACGACGCTGTGTCTTGCCAGCACCGCGCCGGTCGCGGTGGCGCCCGCGATGAATCAGCAAATGTGGGCGCATGCCGCGACGCAAGCGAACGTCGCGACGCTGCGCGCGCGCGGCGTCGACGTGCTCGGTCCCGCGGATGGCAGCCAGGCCTGCGGCGAATTCGGCTCTGGTCGCCTGCTCGAGGCCGACGCGATCGTCAACGAGCTCGTGGCGTTGCATGGACCCAAACTGCTCGCGGGCAAACGCGTGCTTGTCAGCGCCGGCCCGACCTATGAGGACATCGACCCGGTGCGCTTCATCGGCAATCGCAGTTCGGGGCGCATGGGTTTCGCGGTCGCCCAGGCGGCCGCCGAGCAGGGCGCCATCGTGCACCTGGTCGCCGGCCCGGTCTCGCTGCCGACGCCTGCGGGCGTGACCCGCACCGACGTGCGCAGCGCACGCGACATGCATGATGCGGTGCTTCGCGAGATCCCGACGACGGACATTTTCATTTCATCCGCGGCGGTCGGAGACTATCGCTCCGCGGACATCGCCGTGCACAAGATCAAGAAAAGCGGCGACGCGCTCAGCCTGGAGCTCACCGAGAACCCGGACATTCTCGCCGAGGTGGGCGCGCTAAAGCGCAGGCCTTTCGTCGTCGGCTTCGCGGCCGAGACGCAGAAACTCGAGGCTTACGCCAGGGCCAAGCTCGAGCGCAAGAAGGCCGATCTCATCGCGGCCAACCTTGTCGGCAATGGTGAGGGATTCGACTGCTGCGAAAACGAGATACTGCTCGTTTCTTCAGGTCGCAGTGAGCGTCTCGCACGTGCCGGCAAGGCCCAGCTGGCGCGACAACTGGTCGCGCGCATCGCCGCGCACTATGCCGCGGCGTGCGAGGTACGTGCAAAACGCCGGCCGCCGCGCAGATGATCGATGTCGAGCTGAAGATCCTCGATCCGCGAATCGGCACGGAGTTTCCATTGCCCGCGCAGGCAACATCCGGATCCGCGGGCGTGGACCTGCGCGCGCTGATCGCCGCGCCGCTCGTGCTCGAGCCACAGGCGAGCGCGCTGATTGCGACCGGCATCGCGATCCACGTCGCGGACCCTGGATACTGCGCGGTCATCCTGCCGCGCTCGGGACTCGGGCACAAGCATGGCATCGTCCTCGGCAATCTCGTCGGCCTGATCGACGCGGACTACCAGGGACCGTTGATGATCTCGTGCTGGAATCGCGCTGGCGCGCCATATACCATCATGCCGGGGGATCGCATCGCCCAACTGGTATTCCTGCCGGTGGCACAGGCGAAATTTCTCGTCGTCGAGGATTTCGCGGCCAGTCGGCGCGGCAGTGGTGGCTTCGGCCATTCCGGCAGCGCCTAAAGGGCGATCGCGCAGACGGACACGGAGTCGCAGCAGCCATGGGCAAGTCAGTCGTGAAATCTGCCGACGCCGACGCGCAAGTCCAGCCGGCGCCGAAGCGCACCGCGGCACGCAAGCTCGGGCCCGGCGCGCTGAGCCGATATGCTTTCCTGATTGCCGCGACGCTCGTCGCGCTGGTCGCGTTCGTGCTGCTCTGGCAGTCGTGGCTCGTATTCGCCGAACGCGGCAATGCCGAACAGCTCGACGCGGTCTTGAATGCCGACGCGACCGCGCTGGGCACACTGCTCGCGGATACGAGAAGCCGCGTCGAGAAAGCAGCCGCGACGCCGGCCGTAGTCGATGCGTTGGCCGAAGGAGAGTCTGGCCGGCCCGCCGCCGCCGCCGCGCTGAAACAAGTATTGCCCGAACTCGTCACCGTCGACTTCTACCGCGGCGATCTCGGCGAAGTGCTGGGTAGCGATTTTTCGAAGTTCGGCTACGCGCGCTCGGCGTTGCTGCTGCGCGCGAGCCACCTGCATTCGATTACCCCGGCCCAGGTACAGGGCGTCGAAAGCAAGCGCGCGCTTGCCTACGCGCTGCCGATCGTTCGAGACAAGCAAACGCTCGCCTACGTCTATCTGACAATGCCGTTCGAGCCCGCACTCGCCGCGTTCCGCAGGCCGCTCGATGCCGGTCGGATTGATTTGCGGCAGGGGCCGGGCAGCGGCGACCTGATTCTCGCGAGCATCGGTGCGAACTCGATCGGAAATTCGCTCGGTGATTCCGGAGCGAGCGTGCCCGATAGCTTGTTCCGCCTCGGCCGCGTGCCGCCGCAACCGTTGATCTTCCTGCCACGCAACCTGTGGCTACTGATCCCGCTGGCGCTGCTCGTGCTCTTCATCGGAGCGACGATGTTCTACGCGCGCGTCGTCGGCTGGCGGGTTGCACTCGATCGCATGCTGCAGCGGCACGGGCGCGCAGCCGCATACGAGCCGACGCTCGCCGAAGCGACGGCGATCGCGGATCAGGAGAGGGCGCTGTTGCCGGTGCCGGTTGCGCCCGCCAAACAAGCCGAGGCAGCGGTAAGGCCTGCGTCGCTAGCGGTCGATCGCAGCATCTTCCGCACCTACGACATCCGCGGGGTCTTGGGCAAGTCGCTCAATGCCGAAGTCGCGCGCCTTATCGGACGCGCAATCGGCAGCGAGATGGCTGCGCGAGGCCTGGCTGCGATCGCCGTCGGCCGCGATGGGCGTCTCTCGGGGCCGGAGCTGTCCGCAGCGCTGATCGAAGGCCTGCGCGCGGCAGGCGCCAACGTCACCGATATCGGGCTCGCGCCGACGCCGCTTCTATATTTCGCCGCCTATCATCTCGACATCGGATCCGGCGTCAGCGTGACCGGTAGTCACAATCCGCCGGACTACAACGGCTTCAAGGTCGTCCTCGGCGGCGAGACGTTGTCGGAGGGCGCGATCCAGAAACTCTACACGCGTATCGTCGAGCAGGATTTAACGAGTGGCAGCGGCTCGCTGACGAGCCGCGACGTGACACGGGACTACATCGACCGCATCTCTGGCGATGTGCAAATGCAGCGCAAGCTTAAGGTCGTGATCGACTGCGGCAACGGCGTCGCCGGTGCGATCGCGCCGGAATTGTTCGCGAGCATCGGCGCGGAAGTTGAACCGCTGTTCTGCGAAGTCGACGGCAATTTCCCCAATCACCACCCCGACCCCTCGGACCTGCGCAATCTGAAAGACCTCATCATGTCGGTCAAGCAGCTCAAGGCCGACATCGGACTCGCCTTCGACGGTGACGGCGACCGGCTCGGCGTGGTCACTGCCAACGGCGAGGTCATCTTCCCTGATCGCGTCCTGATGCTGTTCGCCAAGGACGTCCTGTCGCGCAATCCGGGCGCGACGATCATCTACGACGTCAAGTGCACGGGCAAGCTGCAGCAGATGATCCTGCAGAACGCAGGCAGTCCGATCATGTGGCGCACGGGCCATTCGCTGATCAAGGCGAAGATGCGCGAGACGGACGCCGCGCTCGCGGGCGAGATGAGCGGGCACTTCTTCTTCAAGGAACGCTGGTATGGGTTCGACGACGGGCTGTATGCCGGAGCGCGGCTGCTGGAAATACTCGGCAGCGACTTCGAGGTGCGCACGCCGCAGGAGGTCTTCGACGAATTGCCGAAAGGCGTCAGCACACCCGAACTCAAGATCGAAATGCAGGAAGGCGAGCACTACGCCTTCATCGAGCGCTTCCAGCAGGCGGCGAAGTTCGATGGCGCGCGCCTGATCACGATCGACGGCGTACGCGCCGACTGGCCCGATGGCTGGGGGCTCGTGCGTGCGTCGAACACCACGCCGGCGCTCGTGCTGCGGTTCGATGCCGACTCCGCAACAGCGCTGGCGCGGATCCAGAACGAATTCCGCGCGCAGATTCTCGCGATCAATCCGAAACTCGCGCTGCCGTTCTAAAAGCGTGTCTTCGTCATCGCTGCTCCGCCTGCATCTGCTCCTGCTTCGCATGCAGTTCACGGTAATGGGCGAGTTCGGCGTCCGACCGCCGGATCAGCTCGGCGCGCTCCTCTTCGCGGCGGCTGATGAATATGTGCTGTTCCGCGATCGTCTTGCGCAACGTCTCGATTTGCGCGCGGACGGTTGCCGGTACCGGCTTGCCGTCGCGTTCGAACGTCGCCGCGTGCGCGAGCTGGTCAGAGAGACCCTTCTCCTGGTCGGCGAGGCTCACGTTGATGTTGCTCAGGGTCTGATCGATCGCGACCATGCGGTCCTTGTGCACGCGCGCGAGATCGCTCTCATCCGGGTAGGTCGCGAGCAGTTGGTGGTCCGCCGCCGTGGCATCCGTGGCGCGCTTCTTGGCGGCCGATTGCTGCGCCGAGGCCAGCGCTTCCGCCCTGCGTTCCTCGGGAGTGCGCGGCCGATCGACATGGCGGACGACGTCTCCTTGTGTGTTGACCACGTCATAGCCGACCTGCAGGGCTTCGGGCGGCAACGTGTCTGCGAAGTGCACGCTGCCCTGCGCATCCCGCCATTTGTAGCGCATTCCGCTGCCGCTCGGGGTCGGGCCGGCGGCAAGCGCGGCCATCGTCGTGAGTGCGCCTGCGAGCAGGAGGGAAGTGCAGAGTAAGCGTTTCATCGGGGAGCCCCAGGTGGCGGAATGCTGTCGGGAATCTGCTGCAAGAATCGTGCAATCAGGCTGAGTGGGCGCTGCGGTAGGCATCGAGCCGCTCGCGATACGCCGCAAGCTCGGGGCGTTCGGCGGCCAACGTCAGCAGGTCTGCGAGCTGGGCGATCGCGATGACCGGGATGCCGAACTCTTGCTGCACTTCCTGCACCGCGGACCTCACGCCTTGGCCGCGCTCCTGCCGGTCGAGCGCGATCAGTATGCCGGCCGCAGTGGCGCCTTGCGAGTCGATCAGTTCCAGGGATTGGCGAATCGCGGTGCCCGCGGTAATGACGTCGTCGACGATCAGGACCCGACCCTTGAGTGGCGCGCCGATGATGATCCCGCCCTCGCCGTGGGATTTCGCCTCCTTGCGGTTGAACGCGATCGGGACGCTTCCCCGCGCGGTCTGCGCCAGCGCAATTGCCGTGGCGGTGGCCAAAGGGATGCCCTTGTACGCCGGACCGAAAAGCATGTCGAATGCGATGCCCGACGCGAGCGCGCTGCGGGCGTAGGCCCGGCCGAGCTCGAGCAGATCTCCTCCGGAGTCGAACATGCCAGCGTTGAAGAAGTACGGACTGACGCGACCGGATTTCAGCGTGAATTCGCCGAAGCGCAGCGCCTGTCTCTTAAGAGCAAGGTCGAGGAATTCGCGCAGGTGCGGGTGCATGGACATTCGGGCGGCGGGAAAGAGCTGAAATAGTAGCAAGGTTGGCCACCTCACTTCAGCGCGCGTCGGCAACTCCGCGCTTTTTCGCGCCGATCGGCTACTCTAGGCGGCGATCCGGCCACGGTTACAAATTCGCGATGCGCATCATCAGCTTCAACGCCAACGGCATTCGTTCCGCGGCGAACAAGGGCTTCTTCGACTGGCTGGGAGAGCAGCGTGCCGACGTCGTCTGCCTGCAGGAGACGAAGGCGCAGGAGGAACAGCTCGGCGATCCGAAGTTCCGCCCCGACAAGCATCACTGCTTCTATCGCGATGCGACGACGAAAAAAGGCTATAGCGGCGTCGCGATCTATGCGCGCAGGGAACCCGACGAGGTAAGAACCGCGCTCGGCTGGCCGGAGTTCGACGAGGAAGGGCGCTACATCGAGGCGCGCTTCGGCAAACTCAGCGTAGTGTCGCTCTATGTGCCCTCGGGCACATCGGGCGACGAGCGCCAGCGGTTCAAGTACAAGGTCATGGACTGGCTCGGCGAAATCTTCGCGCAGTGGCTGAAGTCAGGTCGCGATTACGTCATCTGTGGCGACTGGAACATCGTGCGCAGCAAGAATGACATCAAGAACTGGGCCTCCAATCAGAAGAACACAGGCTGCCTGCCGCCGGAGCGCGCATGGCTAAATGGCCTGATTGCGGATGCACACGGCGACGGCACGCCGGTGCCGAAGACCGGGTGGGTCGACACCTTCCGCGCGATCAAGCCCGATGCGGTCGAATACACGTGGTGGTCCAGCCGCGGCGCGGCGCGCGCGAACAACGTGGGCTGGCGAATCGACTACCAGGTCGTCAGTCCATCGTTGCGCGCAAGACTCAAGGCCTGTGCAATCGCCCCGGCGCCGCGCTTCTCCGATCACGCACCCTATACCGTGGACTACGCGTAGTGACGGTCTTGATGGCGCGCTGGCGGCAGTCCCTGGCCGCTTATGCGCATCCTCGCGTTTGCGCGATGCTGTTTCTCGGATTTGCGGCCGGGCTTCCGTTTCCGCTCGTGTTGACGACGTTGTCGGCGCGGCTGCGTCAGTCGGGCATCGATCGGACGACGATCGGATATTTCAGCCTCGTGGGGCTGGCGTATTCGTTGAAGTTCTTCTGGTCGCCCGTAGTCGACCGCCTGCCGTTACCGCTGTTGCATCGGCTCGGAAGGCGCCGAAGCTGGATGATCTTGGGGCAGTTGGGCATCGTCATCGGTCTCTGCGCGATGGCCGTGCATGACCCCACCTCCAGCGCGATGTCGATCGCCTGGCTCGCCGTGTTCACGGCATTTTGCTCGGCAACGCAGGACATCGCGGTCGACGCCTATCGCATCGAATCGGTTGGCGCCGAATGGCAGGGCGCGATGGCGGCTGCGTATCAGATCGGTTACCAGGTCGCCCTGATCACCGCGGGTGCGGGCGCACTGCTCGTCGCGTCCGGCCAAGGCTGGACCGCCGCCTATCTGGCGATGGCAGCGTTCGCGGCGGTGGGCCTCGTGACCACGCTGCTAATTGATGAACCACAAACCAGAATCGACAGGGCGACGCTCGCACAGGAAGCGCGGGTGATCGCATTTCTGGAACGCTCGGCTCATTGGCCCGAATTGCTGCGCAACGCTGTGGCCTGGCTGATCGGCGCCGTGGTTTGTCCGATCGTCGATTTCTTCACGCGTAACGGCTGGCTCGTCGCCCTGCCGCTGCTGGCATTGATTCTGACCTATCGACTCAACTACATGACGATGGGCGTCGCCGCGATCCCGTTCTATATCGACTTGGGCTATTCGCTGGACCAGATCGCACTCGTATCGAAGGGCTACGGCGTCGCACTGACGCTTGCGGGTGCACTGCTGGCGGGCTTTCTCGTCAAGCGGCACGGCATTCCTGCGAGCCTTCTGATCGGCTGCGTGCTGTTGACCGCGGCGAATCTCTTCTATGCCTTCCTCGGCGGCCATCTCTCGCTCTATCTCGCGGCGCATGCAGCGAATCCAGGGGCAGGCTCGTCGCCGGACGTGGCATGGCTGGCCGCGGCGGTGAGTCTCGACAACATCGCGAACGGCATCGCCGGCACGTCGTTCATCGCGTTCATGTCGTCGCTCACGAATACGGCGTATACGGCGACGCAATATGCGCTATTCGGCACTTTGTGGAGCCTGCCTGCGAAGAGCTTGGCGAGCCAGTGGGGCAGGATCGTCGACGGCTTCGGCTATGCGCCGTTCTTCGCCTACACGGCGGCGATCGGGTTGCCGGCGCTTGTGCTGATCATCTGGCTGATGAGGCGGGATTCGCTCGTCAGCGCGGACATGACGCGAAAATCCGACTCGGAATCCACGCCCGCTTCAGATTCTTGAGTAGATGCCGCCGAGCACGCGAGCGCCGCTCGCGCCGGTGACCGAGGCAACATTCTTCACCGCGCGATTTTCGAGCCGCTCGCGCGCGAACCACGCGAAAGTCATCGCCTCCACAAAATCAGGATCGATGCCCACCGCTGCGACGTTGCTCAGGCGGGTCGGGGAGAGCGCCGATTGTATGGCCTGCATCAGTACCGGATTGTGCACGCCGCCGCCGCACGCGAAGACGTGACGCGTATCCGGTGCCTCGGTGAGTATCGCCGCCGCGATCGACTCGGCACTCAGCGCGACGAGCGTCGCCTGCACGTCCTTGGGTGCCAGCACGAGGCCGCGCAGATGCGATTGCAGCCAGGTCAGGTGAAACACTTCGCGCCCCGTGCTCTTGGGGGGCGGTTTGGAAAAATAGGGCTCGCCGAGCAAGCGCCTGAGCAGTATGGCGTCGATGCTGCCCGATGCCGCAAATGCGCCATCCTTGTCGTAGGGAAAGCCGAGATGGCGCTCGGTCCATGCGTCGAGCAGGCAGCTGGCGGGTCCGGTGTCGAAACCGCGAATAGGTTTCTTCGCGGGGCCGGGCAGGATCGTGATGTTGGCGATCCCGCCGAGGTTGAGCACGACGCGCGGCTTGCTGCTGCGTCCGAGCATGGCCGCGTGGAAGACCGGCGCCAGGGGTGCGCCCTGGCCGCCAGCCGCGACATCCCGGCGACGAAAATCCGCGACCGTAACGATTCCGGTCTGCTCCGCGATCACATTCGCGTCGCCGATCTGCATTGTGAACGGTGTCGCTTCGCTCGGACGATGGCGGATCGTTTGTCCGTGTGACCCGAGCGCACGCACCTGCCGAGGCTTCACTCCTGCCTGGCGCAGCAGCTTCAATGCAGCCTCGGCGAACGTGCGCGCGATTTCGACGTCCAGCGCGCCCAGCTCGTCGAGAGTCATGTGTCCGTCGCCCTGCGCGATTCGCAGGATCGCTTCGCGCAGCGCGCGCGGATACGGGTGGGTCAGTCCCGCGATCAGTTTGGGGCGTGGGGTGAAAGAGGCCAGAGCGACATCGATGCCGTCCGCGCTCGTGCCAGACATGAGACCAAGATACAGCGCCGCTTTCACCGCCACCTGCTTCTGCTCAGATCATTTTGCCGACGCGAGCCGCGTGGCCTCGAGCGACTTGAGTTTGGCGAGCTTGGGCTGGGTTTCGGTGCGGAAACGGCCGAGCTCGGCGCCGGGCAACGGTTCCGGTGGCAGCATGGTGACCGTCAGCGGGTCGCGGTGCTGTCCGTCGATGCGGAATTCATAGTGCAGGTGCGGCCCGGTGGCGAGGCCAGTCATGCCGACGTAGCCGATCGTAGCGCCCTGCGCGATGCGCTGACCCACCTGCTCGCCGGCGAAGCGCGACATGTGGCCGTAGAGCGTGCTGTTGTGCCCATTGTGCTGGATGACCACGACGTTGCCGTAGCCCGCCTGCCAGCCGCGGAACGCGATCTTTCCGTCGCCGGCGGCGCGAATCGGCGTTCCCATAGGCGCGGCGTAGTCGACGCCTTTGTGCGCACGCATCGTCCCGAGGATCGGATGCATGCGCGCGACACTGAATCCCGACGTGATGCGGGTGAAGTCGACCGGCGTGCGCAGAAACGTCTTGCGCAGCGGGCGGCCGTCCTCGCTGTAGAACTTGGTGTCGCCCTCGGCGTTGGTGTAGCGGAAGGCCGAATAGCGCTTGCCATGGTTGATGAAGGTGGCGGCAATGATGTTGCCGTCGCGCAGGCGCTCGCCTTCGCGATAGACGTCGTCGTAGATAACCGTGAAGCTGTCGCCGACGCGCAGGTCCTGGGCGAAATCGATGTCGTAGCCGAACGCCTCGGCGAGTTGCAACACCATCATGTCGCTCATGCCGGCTTCTTCGCCGGCGCCAAACAACGAGGACTCGATCACGCCGTGTGCGACATGCGTGCGGCGCTCGACGGCGCGATCGATGTGCGTCTCGCGCAGGCTCTTGTTGGCGAAGCTGACGACGACGCGGGTGCGGTCGTCGCGATCGAAACGTAGCGCGTTCAGTGCCCCGCTGCGGCTGCGCTGAAACGCAAACTCGTCGCCGGGGTGGATGTGACACAGCGCGGGCGCATTTTCCTGCTGATCGAGCAGGCGCGCGAGATCGTTCGGCGAGAGGCCCTGCTCGTGGAAGATATTGCCAAGGGTCTGGCCCGAATGGACCTTGACGACCTGCCAATCCGGTTCGTCTGAGCCGGCCGGCGGTTGCCCTTGAACCTCTTCGTCAGAAAGTTGCGGTACGTCGAGGTCGAGCGTCGTGAGGGGTCCGCTGGCGCTGGTCTGACGCATCGCGACCGCAAATCCGGGGAGCGCGAGCCCCGCCATCAGCGCACTCGCGGCGACGGCGCCGGCCAGGGCCCAATGCTTGTGGCGCCAGTTTGCCGGAGCGCTGATCGCTCTGTGCAACAAAGTAAATTTTTTCTGATTGGCTGAGGCCGCAGATTCGGCAGGTTGCGCGGAGCGAAGGAAATTGTTCGGTCGTTTGCTGCGCGAAGCGCTGGGGTCGAATCTGTTCTCGGTCACGGCCGCCCTATTTTTATGGGAGAATCAGGCACAAGCAGGCCGTACCTTAGCCACTGGTCCAGCCCTCGTCAATGCTAGGTCCGACAAGCACTTGCGACGGGATTCTCATTAACAAATAATTAACCTGATCCTCACCTGCTGCTGCGTCGCGGCGCAAGCAAAGCATTGGTGCAAGATCGGGTAGACCTTTTGCGAGGTTTTTCCCATGGACAGCAATGCGCTCCCGGCCGAGCTCGCGGCGGCGGTCGATCTCATCGCGCGCGGCACTGACGAGATCATCAAGCGCGACGACCTGATCGCCCGGCTCAAGCTCGGGCGGCCGCTGCGTATCAAGGCCGGATTCGACCCGACCGCGCCCGATTTGCATCTCGGCCATACGGTCCTTCTAAACAAGATGCGCCAGTTTCAGGACTTGGGGCATCAGGTGATCTTCCTGATCGGCGATTTCACCGGAATGATCGGCGATCCGTCGGGCAAGAACGCCACGCGCAAGCCGCTGACCCGCGAGGACGTGCTCGCGAACGCAGAGACCTATGCCGCGCAGGTCTATAAGGTGCTCGATCGCGAGCGCACCGAGCTGCGCTTCAATTCCGAGTGGTTCGGCAAGATGAGTGCTGCCGACATGATCAAGCTTGCGGCCAAGCATACCGTCGCGCGCATGCTCGAGCGCGATGACTTCGACAAGCGCCACAAGGGTAACCAGCCGATCGCGATCCACGAGTTTCTCTATCCGCTCGTGCAGGGCTACGACTCGGTCGCGCTCAAAAGCGACGTCGAACTCGGCGGCACCGACCAGAAATTCAACTTGTTGGTGGGCCGTCAGTTGCAGGAGGAGGCTGGGCAGCCGCCGCAGATCGTGCTGACGATGCCGCTGCTCGAGGGTACGGACGGCGTCAACAAGATGTCGAAGTCGCTCGGCAACTACATCGGCATCAACGAGC
>JBDTYX010000066.1:0-15787 GCA_040005435.1 Rudaea sp.
ATGTTGAAGAAATCGAACGCCATGCCGTAGACGACGCAGGACATGATGATCATCGACAGGCCGAACAGGCTCGCCGGGTCGCCGAACGCGAACATGCCGAAGCGCAGCGTCCACGCGACCATGCTGATCAGCATCACCGTCTTTATGCCGAAGCGCACGAGGAAGAACGGGATCGCGAGGATGAACAGCGTTTCCGAGATCTGCGAGATCGAGATGATGATGCCCGAATGCTGCACGGCGAACAGGTTCTTGTATTCGGGGACCTTGTCGAAGTCGTGCAGAAACGTGCCGCCGTAGGCGTTGGTCAGCTGCAGCGCGGCGCCGAGCAGCATCGCGAAGATGAAGAAGGTCGCGAGCTTGCCGTTGCGGAACAGTGCGAACGCGGTGAGGCCGAGCGAGTCAGCGAGCGTCTTGCTGTGCGCGCGATCGAGTCGCGGCGGGCAGCGCGGCAGAGTGAATGCGTAGATGCCGAGCAGCGCCGACGACGCCGACGCGACGTAGAACTGGCCCGACGACGCCTCGAGGCCGAGCAGACTCGTGGTCCACGTGGCTGCTATGAAGCCGATCGTGCCCCAGACGCGGATCGGCGGATAGTCGCGCACGAGGTCCATGCCCGATTCCTTCATGCCGTTGTACGCGACCGCGATGGCCAGCGCGATCGTCGGCATGTAGAAGATCATCGTGAGCAGCATCACCCAGAACAGCGTGCCCGGATCGCCGATCGTCGGGATGATGAACAGCATCACCGCACCGAGCAGGTGAAAAACCCCGTAGAGCTTTTCGGCGTTGATCCACTTGTCCGCGATGATGCCCGCGAGCGAGGGCATGAACAGCGAGGCGATGCCCATCGTCGAGAAGATCGCGCCGAACTGCGCGCCTGACCAGTGCTTGTTCTGGAACCAGTAGACACCGATCGTGATGAGCCAGGCTCCCCAGATGAAGAACTGCAGGAAGTTCATTACGATCAGACGCAGTTTCAGACTCATCGATTTTCGATCTCGCTGGTTGGATGCAGCCGCTGGATTGCGGTGCCAGACCCGCCGCGCAGCGTGCTGAGAGCGGCTCCCCGGATGCCCCGAGCGTAGAGCAGGGGCAAAAACTGCGCAACGGGTTGCGCTCGCGGCGTCGCAAGCAGCCGTCTCTCTCGCCAGCGGAAAGGTGACGAGCACTTCCATCTACCGTTGCGCGCGAGAAGGTGCCGAAGGCGGATGAGGGCGGCTCTCGACGACCAAGCCCTCGCGCGTGGCGGATGAGAGTCGCTCTCGACGCCAGCGCCATCGCGCGACGCCACCCTCACCCGGCGCGCTGCGCGCCGACCCATCCCGCCAACGGAAACCAACCGCAACGGGTCAGTGCAGCACGATCCATGCCGCCAACGCGATGAACAGCAGCGCTGTGCCGACGCGCGCGGCGCGCAGCGGCAGGCGATGCGCGAAGCGCGCGCCCAGCAGCACGACGGGTACGTCCGCGATCAGCATTCCGAGCGTCGTGCCCGCCACCACCTGCCAGATCGGGTGATATTCGGCCGCGAGCACGGCGGTCGCGATCTGCGTCTTGTCGCCCATCTCGGCGAGGAAGAAGCTCAGGAGCGTCGCGAAGAATACCCCGTGACTGGTGCCGTACTCAGCCTCGCTCTCGTCGGCATGGTCCGGTTTCAGCGTCCACAACGCGATCACGATGAAACTCGTGGCGACGATCCAGCGCAGCGTCTGCGGCGACAGCCATGCAGCGACGATCGCGCCGAACGCGCCCGCGAGCGCGTGATTGGCGAGCGTCGCGACGAGGATGCCGAGGCAGATCGGCACCGGCTTGCGGTACTTCGCGGCGAGGATCAGCGCGAGCAGTTGCGTCTTGTCGCCGATTTCGCCGAGCGCGACCGTAAGGGTGGAAATCAGAAGCGTTTGCAAGGGGTTCCCGAAGTGATTCCAGAGGTTGCGCGACCGCGTCAATTCTTCGACGCGGACTGGACGATTGTCGCGACTCATGCACGGAGAGCCGCATCACCACCTTGCAATCCGCGCCGCGATGCGCAGCGATCAAAATCCGGTCTGACAGGAGCGCATCGTATTCGCGATCTGTCCGGTCTGCCGCGGCGCCGCGCCGAAGTATTGCTGGTACATCGACTGCGCCTGTGCATCGGCGGCGGCGATCTGGTCCGCGCTGAGCTGGCTCGACAGCGTGGTCAACGCGTTGGTCGAGCGCGTCGACGGATTCGAACCGGTCGGCTGGCCGAGGCTCATGAGTTTCGCGTAGGTATAGGCCTGCAGCAGGTTGGTGCCGGTGAGTTGATTCAGCATGTTGTTGGAACGCGGGCTGCCCGCGTTCGCCGACGCGAGCATGCCGACCATCGCCCAGTCGCCCTGTTGCAACGCCGAAGTCGCGAGCGGCAACGCGTTGCTCTTGTACTGGCTTATCCAGTCGGGGTTATTGAGCACGTCGGGCCAGTTGTTGAGGTTGGCGCCCACGTAACAATCGGCCGCTTGCGGATCGCCGAGCTGCGCGGCTTGCAGCGTCGAGGGCACGAGCGCGGCCATCTGATCCTGGGTGAGGTCGGCACAGAGCGCGGCGTTGTTCTGTGCGAAGTCGAGTCCGCGCTGGATCATCCCGAGCGCGCGGTCGCTGCGCTGCGCCGCATCGGGATTCGCGGGCAGCGCGCCGTTGAGCATGCGGTTAGCGACCGCGGGCAGGAACTGGCTGAGGCGATCGGCCTCTCGGCAATGCTGCAGGTCCTGGAACAGGCGCGATGCGGCGGCCGCGTCGCCCGCGTCGGCGCGCGCCTTGAGATCTGCGAAGTTGTCCTTGAGCGGCGTGCCGGGCAGCGGCAGCGGCGCAGTCGCGCTGCTGTTGGAGGCGGCACTCGTGAGCAGGCGCTGCGTCTTCGGTGCAGCGCTCGTCGGCGCGGGGTTGACACTCGTGGGGCCGGCGCCCGCGGCGTTGCCGGCCTTGGCAGTCGACGATCCTGACGCGGCGCGCGTATCCGCTTCGCCTTGCACGTCGTTGAGTGCCACGGCGCGACCGCTGTAGTAGCCGATGCCCGCGACCAACGCGATCGCGACGACTGCGCCTGCGATCAGGAGAGGCTTGTTGTGCATGGGGCGCGTTCGATCCGATGCGGGGGCGATGTCATTCTGCCGAGGAGATGTGGGCCTGTCACAGCTGGGTCTGTAAAGAAAGGTAAGCGCCGGAATCTTGGGAACGGCCGGGACGGTGGCGAAGCGATAGGCGGCGCAGTGACGCGCGGGTCAACGCTTGGCATGCCCGCGCGGCTGACAGGGCGCGGGAAGAACAATTAGCCTTGACATGTAAATGCGAATCATTATTATTTATGAATTAGCCAAAAGAGGAGCATCCATGCACGCCATCAGCACTGCGCCAGAACGTGTCGGCGACAACACGACGGTCCGCTCGCCAGGCATGCGTGTGGCGGCCGACGCGCCGATCTCATTCGATAGTGGTCGCCTGTTCAATGGCGCGCAGGTAGTGCGGATCAACCACGGCGACCAGGAATACCGCCTGCGCCAGACACGCAACGGAAAGCTGATCCTCACGAAGTAGCTCGCCGCCGCGCACGCACGATCCGCACGGTCGCATAGCCGGCAGCAGATAGCAGAATCCGCGGTCCTCTGCGGCGCCCGCCAACCTGACCGACCAGCCAATGGCGATGCGGCGACGAGATCGATCGCCGACCGACATCGACACCCGAATCGCCCCGGCGCAGCGTAGGCGCGGACTCCAGGTGAATCTCTCAAGTTGAGGTGCAGCGATGAGCGACGACCACAACCCGTATCCGACGATCGGGCCGGAAGAATCCTGTGCGAGGACGTCCTGGGAGCGCGCGGCCGCTGCCGGCCACACTCCGGCGCAGCCCGACTGGCATCGTTTCATCGATTGGCTGTCTCGTCTCGGCCCGACGTTGTGGCTCCATCGCGACGGTCCAGATCTCGTGTTCCCGCGCGCGCGTCTCCTCGCGCGCGGCGTCCTGCTGCTCGATCATCCCGCGCTGGTCGCGTTCGGCGAGTGTGCCACGCTGACCGCGCACGGCGCGGTGGCCGCGAACGGGCCGCGCGAATGGCTCGAGTTGCGTGACGCGCGCGAGCAACATCTTGCGAGCCTGTATCTGTTGCCGGATTCCGACTATCTCGCCTGAGATGCGATGCTCGCCGAGTGCGGCATACACCGCTTGACTGCGTTCGCGACACCGGCGTGTCAGGCGCTCGGCCGTTTCATGCGCGCGCTCGGCGGACGCGCGCGCTGGCGGGCGCAGCCGGTGCGCTTTCCCGTCATGCGATTGCCCTGTGTGCAAGTGCTCGGATTGCGCGCGCCGCCGTCGCTGTCGGCGCTCGGTCGGCAGGTGGCCATGCTGATCGCGCGAGACGAGTGCACGACGCTCGTCCTCGCAACGCGAAGGGCGTGACGCGTTCGCCTCGATGGGCATTCTCGCCATCCACCGCCGCGGCACGCGAGTGACGACGACGTCGCGGCGGCCACGGTTGTTGAAGTCGCACGCGCTGCTGCTGGCAGGCGCAGCGCGCTTGCATGGTTGCGCGCAATCGCCAAGGATCAGGTTCACGACGTGCCCGCGTTCCGCTGCGGAAGGTACCTCGGCCAGCGCTTCAACCGCGCTGATCCGCAGCAGCGCGGCTGGCTCCGTCGATGCCGTGGCGATCGCCGCCGCCGGGGCGCGGCGTCCAGCGCTTCTGAAATCTCAGACGACGCGCGACGCGCCTGACAACCGCGCGGGTGCATCGGGCGCGGCGCGAGACTGCGCAACCGGTGGCGCTGGCGGCGCGGGCTCCGCACGCGGCGTCGGCTGCGCGACCGGGGCCGGTGGGGCCGGCGGCGGCGCGACCGGCGGCGCGGGGGGCGGCGCGGGAATGGCCGGCGTCGGTGCGACCGGAGCGATCGGAGCGATCGGAGCGACCGGCGCGATCGGCGGCGCCGGAACGAACATTGTCTTGAACTCTGGCGCACGCATGCTCAGCGTCTGCGTCTTGCGCTGGCGCAACACTTCGACCTTGACCTCGTTGCCGGCCTGCTCACGCAGCAGGCGCAGCGCATCCTCGGGTCGCTCGACCTTCCTGCCGCCGATCGCGAGCAGCACATCGCCCGACTTCAGCGCTTTCGACGAGTCGACATCCGCCGACAGCACGAGCACGCCATGCTCGGTGCCGAAATAGGCGCCGAGATCCGGATTGAGATTGGCGAGGTTGAGACCCCACCACGGCATCGACAGGCTGACCTTGCGCAACGCGACGCGCGCGTTCTCCGTCGCATGCTGTGCGACGCGTGCGCCCTCTTCCGTGGTCAGCTGCGCGCGTTCGACTGCACGCTCGGCCTCGCGCGTCGCGCGTTCGACCTGCACCTGAATGCGCTTGTTGAACTCGGGCCCGAGCTGGCCGTCATCGCCGAGAATCTGCAACTCCTTGAGCTTGCCGAGGCTGCCGAGGTCGGCGCCGAAGGCCGCGCCGAAATTGAACGGCTCGCGGCGCTCCGCGGTGATCGGGATCTCGAGCGTCTTGTCGCCGCGACGCACGCTCAGCGTGAGCTTCTGGCCGGGCTTAAGGTTGCGCAATGCGCGCTTGGGGGAGTCCTTCGACTTCGCGTCCATGCCCTCGCCGGACACGCCGGCGATGATGTCGTCGGCGTGGAGACCCGCCTTGTCGGCGGGTCCGCCGGGCGTGACCGCGTTCACGCGCGTGTGATTTTCGTCGTCGGCGAGGACGACGCCGATCATGCCGCTGTCGGGATCGCCGAGATAGCGATAGGCATACGCGCGCGGACCGACGTCGCCGAGCTTCGTCGACAACTCGGACATGCGTCGCGACAGATCACGCATCTGCTGGCGCATCTGCTCGAGGTCGTGGCGCGCGGATTCCGCGTCGACCTTCGCACGTTCGCCATCAGCCCTCGCGGCCTCGGCGTCGCGCTTCGCGCGCTGGCCCTGCGTGTTGGCCGCTTCGGCATCGATCTTCGCGCGCTGGGTCTGCCCGGATGCGATTTCGGCATCGGACTTCGCGCGTTGAGCATCCGCAGCGGCGCGCGTCTCGGCTGCGCGCGCGTCGGCATCCGTCTTTGCCGGCGGCGCGTCGGCCGCGAATGCGCCCATCGGGACGAGAGCAGCGCAGGCGATGAGGGGTAGGGCGAACAGCGCGTGTTTCATGGGTGCGTGCCTTCTAGTTGTTCCAGGTGGCCTGCCGTGTCTCGCCGTTCTCGCTCGCGAGCAGGCCGGGCTTGAGTTGGTTGACGCTGGCGCCGTAGCGCAGCGTCGCGAGGTCTTCGAGCAACGCCACGCGCCGTTGCCACAGTGGTAGCGCCGCAGGGGCGTGTCCCGCGCCCGGTGAGGCCAGCTGCACGTCGACCATGCCGATCATGTCCTCGATCTCCGCGCTAGCGGCGAGGTCCTGCGCGGTCTGTGGTGCGGAATCCCTGCCGGTGTCCCGCAGCCAGCGCTCGAGTGCGCGGGACTGCGACTGCATCGCATCGAGACCCTGGACATTTTCATCATTTGTATCATTTGCTGCATTGTGTACAGAGGATGCAGCGGCGCTCGGTTTGGTCGCACGCTCGCCGGCGCTCGCATGCGTCGCTTCTTCCGCGAGGCGAGGCGCGCGCATCGACAGCGTCGCGATGAAAGCGAAGACGACGCCCGCGGCGACCGCAACGGGCAACGCGAAGCGTCGCGGCCGGCGTCGCCGGGCGTCTTGCGCTGGGGCAGCCGACGCGAGGCTCGCCGCAAGATCGGACCAGGCGGCTGCGGGCGGCGTCGCCAGCGGCAGCGCGCGCAGCGCGTCGCCGAGCCGGACGGGCTGCGCGTTCAATTCGCGAACGCCGTCGGAGAATGTGTTTGGATCGGACATGACGCGGATTCCATCGTGGGTTCGAGCATTTCGCGCAGGCGTTGCGTGCCCCGCGCGACCTGCGACTTGGAGAAGCTGACGGTCTTGCCGAGTTGATCGGCGATCTCGTGGTGGGCGTAGCCTTCGACGTGATAGAGCCAGAGCACGCTGCGCGTGAGCGCCGAGAGCCGGTTCAGCGCGCGGTCGAGCGCCAGTGCATCCGCGCGTACCCAGGGCGGCGCCGATTCATCGGCGACGTCGGGGACTTCGGCGCGATCGTCAATATGTTTGTCGCGACGCAGGCGCATGAGCGCCTCGTTCAACGCGATCTGGCGCAGCCATGCCCAGAACGGCGCGTCGCTGCGGTATTGGCCGATGCGTTGGAACACCTTGAGCATCGCGTCGTGCAGGATCTCGCGCGCACCTTCCGCGTCGCCGAGCATCCGGTAGGCGAGGTTGAACACCGGACGCTCGAAGCGCCGATAGATCTGCTCGAACGCCGGGAGCTCCCCCGCGCAGGCGCGGGCGATCAGGCCTTGCGGCAGGTCGAGCTGGAAAGACGAGGCAGTCACGCCTGTATAGATGCCGCATCCGGGGTTTCGGTCGCAAGTCCGATAAGGTGGGGGTGGCGTCCGCGCTGTCCGCAGCCTGTTCGCGGACACCGGCTGTGGAACCGACCGGCGCCGAAAAATCAATACTTACAGTACGTTGTGATGCCATGCTGCTTGGCACAGGGATTGCTAACAGCCAGGCATTCGCTCAAATCGCCAGGACCGCCCCACCCATGATCCGCGACACCGCATCGCAGGACCGCCGCATCGAGACCGTCGCCGCTCCCGGCAAGCGCTGGATCTGGATCGGCGCGTCGACGGCCGCCGTGCTCGCCGCGATCATCTGGGTCGGTCCGACCGTCGCGCGCCTCGTCTCGGTGGGTGCGTCGGTCAGTGCGTCGACGCTGCGCATCGCGGAGGTCAAACGCGGCAACCTCGTGCGCGACATCTCCGCGCAGGGCAAAATCGTCGCGGCGCAGAGTCCGACGCTGTACGCGACGGCGCCGGGCACGATCACGCTGCTGACCCACGCCGGCGACAAGGTCGACAAGGAACAGGTGCTCGCGGAGGTCGACAGCCCCGAACTCAAGAACAAGCTCGAGCAAGAGCAGGCGACGTTGTCGAGCCTCGAGATCGACGTCGAGCGCGCGGGCATCGACGCGCGGCAGAAGCAGCTGCTCGCGAAGAAGGTCATCGACCAGGCGCAGATCGACCGACAAACCGCAGCGCGCGAGGTCGAGCGCAACGAGCGTGGCTTCAAGGCCGGCGCGATCCCCGAGATCAACGTGCTGCGCGCGAAGGATGCGCTGGCCAAGTCCGAGCTCGACGTGAGTCATGCGCTTGCCGATGCGAGCCTGCTCGGCGAGACCGGCACGTTCGAGCAGAAGACCAAACGCCTCGCGCTCGATCGTCAACACTTCGTCGTCGCCGACCTGTCGCGTCAGGTCGACCTGCTCAAGGTGCGCTCGCCGGTGGCGGGACAGGTCGGCCAGCTGCTCGTGCAGCAGAAGGCGAACGTGCCGATCAACACGGGTCTCGTCACGGTGATCGACCTCACCTCGCTCGAGGTCGAGCTCGAAGTACCCGAAGTGTTCGCGCACGATCTCGCGATCGGCATGCCCGCTGAGATCACCGAAGGCACGCAGAAATACACCGGCGTGTTGTCGGCGGTGTCGCCCGAGGTCGTCAACGGACAGGTCGTCGCGCGCGTGCGCTTCAGTGACAGCAAGCCGCCCGGCCTGCGCCAGAACCAGCGCCTGACGACGCGCATCCTGCTCGACGAGCACCCGAACGTCCTCGTCGTCGAGCGCGGGCCGTTCGTCGACGCGGGCGCCGGACGCGTGGCCTATGTCGTGCACGACGGCATCGCCGAGCGCCGCCCGATCCAGGTCGGCGCGACGAGCCTCAACGCAGTCGAAATCGTCGCAGGCGTCAAGGAGGGCGAGCGCATCGTGATCTCGGGTACCGATTCGTTCAACAGCGCGCCGAAGGTCGTCATCAACTGAAACGGGAAATGGGGTCAGGTTCATTTTTCTGGCAAAAAAAAATGAACCTGACCCCATTTCGCCTGACCCCATTTCGCCATTTCGAGGAACAGACATGCTCAAGATGAAACACCTGTCGAAGGTCTATCGCACTCACATGGTCGAGACCCACGCGCTGCGTGATTTCTCGATTCACGTGCGCGAAGGCGAGTTCGTCGCCGTGACCGGGCCTTCGGGTTCGGGCAAGACGACGTTCCTCAACATCGCGGGTCTGCTCGAGGAGTTCTCGAGCGGCGAGTTCTGGCTCGACGGCGTCGATGTGCGCGGCATGAACGACAACGCGCGCTCGAAGCTGCGCAACGAGAAGATCGGCTTCATCTTCCAGGGCTTCAACCTGATCCCGGATCTCAACCTGTTCGACAACGTCGACGTGCCGCTGCGTTACCGCGGATTCGGAGCGGCGGAGCGCAAGAAGCGCATCGAGGACTCGCTCGGTCGCGTCGGCTTGTCGTCGCGACTCAAGCACTACCCGTCCGAACTGTCGGGCGGCCAGCAACAACGCGTCGCGATCGCGCGCGCGCTCGCGGGCTCCCCGCGCCTGCTAATGGCAGATGAGCCCACCGGCAACCTCGACTCGCTGATGGCGCGTGGCGTGATGGAGCTGCTCGAGGAGATCAACCGCCAGGGCACGACGATCGTCATGGTGACACACGATTCCGAACTCGCCGCGCGTGCGCAACGCAACGTCCACGTGATGGACGGCCAGGTCACCGACTTCGACAGCGAGCCCACGCTGCGCGACGCCACGGCCCATGCACCGGCCGCCATCGCGGTCGGCTCGCTCGCCTGATCGCGCAAAAAAAAAAAGGAAACGCCATGTTCTCCTATTACCTCCACCTCGGCATGCACAGCCTGCGGCGCAACCCGGTGCTCACGGCGCTGATGGTCTTCGGCATCGCGCTCGGCATCGCGGCGAGCATGACTTCGCTGACGCTCATGCACATCATGGGCGGCGATCCGATTCCGTGGAAGAGCAGCGTGCTGCACTATGTGCAGCTCGACAACTGGGATCCGAACCAGCCCTGGGACCAGGACGGCAGCCCGCCCGATCAGGTGAGCTATCGCGATGCGCAGGCGCTCATGGAGGCCGGCAAGGCCGACAAGCAGGCCGCGATGTTCAAGGTCGCGTTCCCGATCCAGCCCGAGAACCCCGAGGTCAAGCCGTTCCTGTCGCTCGGCCGTGCGACCTATGCGGACTTCTTCGCGATGTTCGAGCCGCCGTTCCAGTACGGCGGCAGCTGGGATCACTCGCAGGACGCGGCGCACGGGCGCGTCGTCGTGCTCAGCAAGGCGACCAACGAGAAACTATTCGGCGGCCAGAACAGCGTCGGCAAGTCGGTGCGCATGAACAACATCGACTACAGCGTCGTCGGCGTCCTCGACGAATGGAAGCCGCGCATCAAGTTCTACGACCTCACCAACGGCACGCTCAACGATCCGGAAGAATTCTATCTGCCGTATCCGACCGTGATCGAGACGAAGACCCAGGCGAGTGGCAATAACAGCTGCTGGAAGAACAGCAATCCCGGGTGGCAAGGCTATCTCGAGTCCGAGTGCGTCTGGCAACAGTTCTGGGTGCAGCTCGACACGCCGGCGAAGGCAGCGGAATACAAGGCGTTCCTCGAGAACTACGTCAACGAGCAGAAGAAGCTCGGCCGCTTCCCGCGAGCGATGAACAACCGCCTCGACGACGTCAAAGAGTTCCTTGCGCACCAGAAGGTCGTGCCGAAGGACGTCGAGGTGCAGGTGGGACTATCGTTCGCGTTCCTGCTCGTCTGCCTGATCAACACGATCGGCCTGTTGCTCGCGAAGTTCATGCGCAAGACCGGCGAGATCGGCCTGCGCCGCGCCCTCGGCGCGAGCAAGCCGCAGCTGTTCACCCAGCACATCGTCGAGTCGGGCGTGATCGGCATCAGCGGCGGCGCGCTCGGTCTTGCGCTCACGTTTTGCGGACTGTGGATGGTGCGCCTGCTGTACAAAGACTACTCGAACGTCGCACACCTCGACTGGTCGATGGTGTTCGTCACGATCTCGCTCGCGATCACCGCAGCGGTGCTCGCGGGACTCTATCCGACCTGGCGTGCGTGTCAGGTCGCGCCCGCCGCGCAGTTGAAGACGCAATAGTCGTGAGACGTTTCGAGCAGGCCACCGCGTGCGGCACCACGATTGCCTCGCGTCCTTCTGCGTCCGGCAACCACCCCGTGCTTCGCGCCGCGTCGCGCGCAGCGCAATATCCGTTTCGGAGATAACCATGGAACTTCGCCCGATCATTTCCTCCCTGATGCGCAGCAAAGTGGCCCTGATACTGATCGGCCTGCAGATCGCGCTGACGCTGGCCATCGTCTGCAATGCGCTGTTCATCATCAGCCAGCGCGTCGCGACGATGGCGCGACCCTCGGGGATGAACGAAGTCGATACGTTCATGATCTCCAGTTTCGGATTCGGCAGCGACTTCAACACGAAAAACGCTTTCATCGAGGATCTGGCGCTGCTGCGCCAGCTGCCCGGCGTTGTCGACGCGTCGCCGATGAACACGGTGCCGATGAGCGACAGCGGCTGGAGCGAGCAGATCACCATGGCGCCGGGGCAGAAGGTCGCGACGACCGGATCGGCGATGTATTTCGTCGACGACCACGGCATCGACGCGTACGGCTTCAAGCTCGTCGCCGGGCGCAACTTCAAGCCTGAGGAAATTACCCAGCGAGACCGGGGTGCCATATCGATGCCGCCGAGCGTGATCGTGACGCAGGCGCTCGCCGACAAGCTCTTTCCGAATCACGACGCGGTCGGCAAGCAGATGTACATCAGCGACGGCTCGCAGCCGCCACAGACGATCATCGGCGTGATCGATCGCCTGCAGGTGCCGTGGCCTAACGGATACACGTTCAACGGGGATCGCGCGGCAGTCGATTACTCGACGCTTATCCCGCAGATGACCGCCTACGGGAACCGCACGGCCTATCTCGTGCGTGCCGAGCCCGGTCGCCGCGACGAGCTCATGAAGCTCGCCGAGACCAAGATGATCGAAAGCAATCACGCGCGCATCGTGCGCAGCCTGAAGAGCATCGCGACGGTTCGTGCCGAGTGCTACAACGACGACCGCGCTATGATGATCATCCTCGGCACCGTGATCTTCTGCCTGCTCGCGATCACCGCGCTCGGCATCGTAGGCATGGCGAGTTTCTGGGTCACGCAGCGCACGAAGCAGATAGGCACGCGTCGCGCGCTCGGCGCGACGCGCAACTCGATCCTGCGATATTTTCTCGCCGAGAACTTCCTGATCACGACGGGCGGACTGCTGCTCGGCGCATTCCTGACCTATGCGCTCAGCCTGTGGCTCATGACGCACGAGCAGCAGGCGAAGCTGCTACCTTGGTTCTACTTGCCTATCGGGTTCGTCAGCCTATGGCTGCTCGGTCAGCTCGCGGTGCTCGGACCCGCGACGCGCGCGTCGCGCGTGCCGCCGGCCGTGGCGACCCGCAGCGTCTAGCGATCGATCCGCGATCCCTGTTGCATCCGCCCGCACGCGCAGGCGGATGTCGTCGTGAACAAACGTTAGCTTGGAGCCACACATGATTCGCAATTCGCTTCCGGCATGGGTGCTGATCGCCGTTTCCGTCGCGGCCGTCGCCGGGGAAGGCGCGCCGGCCTCGAACGTGCATCTGCGCGCGGGCCCCGAGCAAACCCTGGCGCTGTTCGACGAAATCGGCGCGAAGGACAAGGCCGTCTTCGACATCGTCTTCGGCAGCTGCGACATCGAGGCTCTGAAGCCGCTGGTCGCCGACGATTTCGAGTTCTACCACGACAAGGACGGACTCAACGAGACATCGGGCGCGCACTTTATCGACGACATCGCCAAGCACTGCGAGCGGATCAAGGAGGGCGTCGATTTCCGCGCCCGCCGCGAACTCGTCAAGGGCAGCCTCGAAGTGTTCCCGCTCAACAATTTCGGCGCGGTCGAGACCGGCGTGCACCGGTTCTATGCGATCGAGGCCGGCAAGCCCGATCGCCTCACCGAGACGGCGAGGTTCCTGCAGATTTGGAAGAAGGTCGACGGCCGCTGGAGGCTTGCGCGCGTCGTGAGCTACGATCACCGCCTCGCGAAATAGCGCGGCGTGGCGGTGCCGAAAGCGGGGAGTTGGCGCGCATACGCGCTGCGCATCGGGCCGAATCTACGAGCGGAACGGCACCATTCGGTTCCACCAGTGGCCGTATTCGGGCCAGCGGCCGTGGAAGAAAGCGTGGTCGGGATAGTTGAGCTTGAGCACGCGCTCGCTGTCCGAGGCGAGCTTCTCCTGCCCGAGCGCACGGTACGACAGCACCATCACTGCGAGCGCGTCGCCCGCGGCCTCGGTGCGCTGGAAGCGCTCTAGGATGTCCTTGCTGCGATTGATCGAGGCGACGTACGCACCGCGCTTGAGATAGAACAACGCGATGTGCAGCTGCGCCGTCGCGAGGTTGTCGCGCAGGTAGATCATGCGCTGGCGAGCGTCAGCCGAATAGCGGCTGTTCGGGTACTTCGTGACGAGTTCGTTGAAGTCCTCGAACGACTTCAGCGTGTTGCCCTGCTCGCGCTTGGTCATGTCCTGGTTCGCATAGCGATCGAGGAAAGAGCGGTCGCGGTCGAAGTTGATGACGCCACGCAGATAGTAGGCGTAGTCGACATGCTTCTGCGTCGGATAGGTCTTGATGAAGCGGTTGATCGTCGAATAGGCGTCCTCGTTCTTGCCGTCCTTGAACTGCGCGAACGAGAGTTCGATCGTCGCCTGTTCGGTGTAGGGACCGAACGGGAATCGTGCGATCAGGCGCTGGAAATACTTGATCGCCTTGGTCTGGTTGCCGCTGACCAGCGCGTCCTTGCCGACTTCGTACATCTTCTCGACCGGCAGGACCTCGGTGTCATCGGGCTTCTTGTTTCTGTGGCAGCCGACCGCAAATACGACGAGCAGCAGCAACAGGACGCGGGCGAGGGGAAAGGAGCGCATGAGGGGCATTCGCATCAAAAGCTGACGCCGGACGGCGGGAAGACGGCGATAATAGCCCAAACCCCCGGTCCGCCGGAACCGAAGCCGCTCCCTAGCCAGACTGTATTCAGCATGGAAAACACCGAAGACATCATCAGCCTGCCGATTCCGGTCGGTGCCGCGGGCAAGCGTCTGGACCAGGCCGTGGCCGAAATGTTCACCGATTACTCGCGCTCGCGCCTCACCGCGTGGATCAAATCCGGCGACGTCCTGCTCGATGGGGCGCAGGCCATCCCGCGCCAGATCGTGCGCGGCGGGGAGATCGTCGCGCTCAACGCGCGGCGCGGGCAGGAGGTTCCGATGCGCCCCGAGGAGATCGCGCTCGACATCCGCTACGAGGACGCCGACCTGCTCGTGATCAACAAGCCGGTCGGCCTCGTTGTGCATCCGGGCGCGGGGCAACCCGCCGGCACGCTGCAGAACGCGCTGCTGCATTTCGACGAGAAGCTCGCCGAGATCCCGCGCGCGGGCTTCGTCCATCGACTCGACAAGGACACGTCCGGTGTCATGGTGATCGCGCGCACGCTGCGCGCGCACACCGCGCTCGTCGCCGCGCTGCAGGCGCGCGACGTGCATCGGCAGTACGAGGCGGTGATCCTCGGCGCGCTGATCGCCGGCGGTAGCGTCGATGCGCCGATCGGCCGCCATCCGCATGATCGCCTGCGCCAGGCGGTCGTCGCCGGACCGTCGGGCAAGCCCGCGCTGACCCACTACCGCGTGCGTGAGCGGTTTCGCGCCCACACGCTCGTCGAATGCCGGCTCGAGTCCGGACGCACGCACCAGATCCGCGTGCACATGGCGCACGTGAAGCATCCGCTCGTCGGCGACTCGACCTACGGCGGCGGCATGAAGCTGCCGAAGGGAGCGAGCGCCGACCTCGTCACCGCGTTGCGTGCGTTCCGGCGTCAGGCGCTGCACGCGGAGAAGCTCGAATTCGCGCATCCGGTCGGCGGCAAGCTCGTCAGCGTCAGCGCGGAGCGCCCGGCAGACCTCGAGGGCCTCGTGCAGGCGCTGCGTGCCGATCGGGTATCCTCGAAGCAATAGCGACGCGGAAATCAGCCATCCCACAGAGACGGAGAAGAGCATGCGCCATCACGTACTGAACTTGCGAAAGGGCATCGTCCTGGCAGTCGCGGCATGCACCGGCGCGTCCGCGTCGCTGGCTGTGGTCGCGGCAGACGCCGACACCGCGGCGATACGCCAGGAAGTAGCCAAGCGCCACGACGAGTCGGTAAAGCGCCTGCAGGACTGGATCGCGCTGCCCTCGATCGCGGCCGAGAACCGCAACTTTCCGCAGGGCGCAGAATACATGGCGCAGCTCGCGCGCGACGCGGGCTTCCAGAAGGCGACCGTGCTGACGACCGACGGCAAGCCCGGCGTGTTCGCGACGCTCGATGCGGGCGCGAAGAAGACCATCGGCCTCTACTTCATGTACGACGTCAAGCAGTTCGATCCGGCCGAATGGAGCTCGCCGCCGCTCGAGGCTAAGCTCGTCGACAAGCCCGGGCTCGGCAAGGCGATCGTCGGCCGCGGCGCGGTCAACCAGAAGGGGCCCGAGGCGACCTTCCTCGCGGCGCTGCACGCGATTCGCGGCGCGGGCAAGAAGCTGCCGGTCAATCTCGTGCTCGTCGCCGAAGGCGAGGAGGAGATCGGCTCGCCGCACATCGCCCAGCTCGTGCGTCGCCCCGAGGTCGAGGCCGCGCTGAAGAAGACCGTCGGCGTGTTCATGCCTTCGGCCGAGCAATCGCCCGACGGCGTCGTCACGGTGGCCTTGGGCGCGAAAGGCGTCGTCGAACTCGAACTCGTCGCGAGCGGCGAGAAGTGGGGACGCG
>JBDTYX010000238.1:0-4650 GCA_040005435.1 Rudaea sp.
CGATCGCGCGCTGTTCGGGCTCGTCGATCGACAGGCTGACCTGTTCGGGGTGCGCACCGAGCGCGCCCGAAGTCGCGAGTCGCATCAGGAGTTGGTGCATCTCCTCGCGCACGCGCTGCACGGTCGCGGGCGACACGGCGCTCACGGCCGCAAGCGTTGGTGCGCTGCCCCCGTCCGCGGCGAGCGCGCCGGCGCTTGCGGTGATCAGGGCGGACAAACCGAGAATTCGGAGCATGGGTATACCTCTCAAATACGTGTCAGGATAAGGTTCTGCTTGCGCGCCACGATCAGCGTGTCGAGCAGTTCGCTGCGGCGCTTCCACAGCGGGATCAGCACGGATGCGGGTGCACCGCTCTCGTACGCGGTCTGCAGCGACTGATCGATTGTGCCGAGCTCGCTTTCGAGTCCGTGCGAGCCGGCGTTGCCGAATTGGTTGTCGCGCTGCATCGCGTACAGTTGCAGCTCGAGAGCATCCGCGCGCGCCTGCCAATCCACCGCGCTCGGTTTGGTCGATGTCATCGCGTGCAACTGGAAGTAGCCGATCGTCGTGGCACACGCAGCGACCGCGACGAAAGCGATACCCGCGAGGCGCTGACGCCGGCGTCGCACGAGGCGAACACCGTGAGCATGCGCGATTCGTGCCCACAAGTCGGCCGGCGGGTCGGCGTCGGGCAGGGATTGCCCGCGGAGGCTGAAGGTCGCCGATAGCGGATTCTGATTCATACGCACACCATCGGAGACGGAGTCACTGCGGTCTGCAGGCGCTGCAACGCGCGCGACAGGATGGATTTCGAATAGCTCTCGCTCTGACCGAACAACGTCGCGAGTTCGGCATGCGTATAGCCCTCGAGCTGGTGCAGCACAACGATCGTGCGCGCGCGCGGCGGCAGGCGGCTGAGCAACGACCAGGTATCGACGTTTTCGGCCGGACTCGGATCGGCATTCTCGAGATCGGCGAACAGCGTATCGGGATCGCCTTCGGCGACACGCTTGCGCTGGCGTAGCAGGTCGATCGTCGCATTGACCATCATGCGCTTGAGCCAGGCGCCGAACGGCGCGTCACCGCGGTAGCTGCGAATGTTTTCAATCAGTTTCAAAAATACCTCCTGTACGAGATCGTCGGCCTGCGCGGCGTTCGCGGTGAGGCGCAGCGCGAGTCCGTAACAAGCGCGGCCGAAGACCGAATAGATGGCTGCAAAAGCGTGCATGTCTCCACGCTGGGCGCGAGCCAGGACCATGGCGTCGACCCGCTGCGCGAAACCGGCCGGTTCGGCGCCGCCATCCGCTTCGGTTTCGGCGTTCGCGGTCATTGTCGACAGGACGGCCGAAACGGCCGGACCGTCGCAGCGATTGGGCTTCGCATTGGCAGTTTTCATGGACGCGCGGCCGCCGCGAACGCGAGCAATGGCCGATCGCGGCCGTGCCAGGCGAGCGCACCACCGACACCCGCGGCCGGCGCGAGGCGGACCACCTGCCATTCGGCCGCCGCGCCGGCCTCGGGATCGATCTCGGACAAACCCGCGAGCCGACCCTGCGCGTCCCAGCGGAAACGCAGCCGGTGCAGGCCAAAGGCGATACCGCGGCCGAGCGCCTTGAGCACGGCCTCCTTGCAACTCCACAGCTCGATGAACGCCGTGCCCAGCCGCGCTTGCGTGAGCTCCGCCAGGCGTTCGAATTCGGCCGGCGCGAAGAAGCGCTCTGCGATCGCGAGCCAGGGGCGATCACGCAGGCCATCCTCGATGTCGACGCCAAGGGCCTGCGCGCGACTGAGCGCGACGATCAGCGACGGGCCGCTATGCGACAGGTTGAAGTGCAGGGCCGGCGCGCGCGGTGCCAAGATACGCGGCTTGCCGTGTGTGTCCCGCTCGACCTCGACGCGCTCCCGGGCGATCCCGAGATAGTCGGCGAGCAGGCGCGACAGGATGTCCGCCCGTTGCGATTTTGCGACGCCGCGGAAGTACCACACGTGGATGCCTTCCGCGTCCAGCGGTGCCGGAGGCGTGGCGAGCGTGAAATCCGCGGCGTCGAGTGTGCGCATGCCAGGCATGCTTCGCCATGCCGCGCCGGTCGTCAAGCGCGCCGAACGGGCGCTACCCGGCACCGAACGATGCCGCGCGCCATGCGGGCCTTGCGGGCGCCTAGCGAAGCAGCCGCGTATCCACGAGGTTTTTCACGACGCCCGGATCGGCCAGCGTCGAGATGTCGCCGAGCTGGTCGGGCGCGTTCTCCGCGATCTTGCGCAGGATGCGGCGCATGATCTTTCCCGAGCGCGTCTTCGGCAGTCCGGGCGCCCACTGCAGATAATCCGGCGTCGCGATCGGACCGATTTCCTTGCGCACGTGGGCGATGAGCGCCTTGCGCAGCGCATCGGTCGGCTCGATGTCGCTCTTCAGCGTCACGTAGGCGTAGATGCCCTGTCCCTTGATGTCGTGCGGACAGCCGACCACGGCGGCCTCGGCGACATCGTGGTGACCGACCAGTGCACTCTCGACCTCGGCCGTGCCGATGCGGTGCCCCGAGACGTTGATGACGTCGTCGACGCGTCCCGTGATCCAGTAGTAGCCGTCGGCATCGCGGCGGGCCCCATCGCCGGTGAAGTAGGTGCCGGGATAGGTCTTGAAGTAGGTCTCGATGAAGCGCTCGTGGTCGCCATACACCGTGCGCATCTGGCCCGGCCAGGAGTCGGTCAGCACGAGATTGCCTTCCGCCTCACCTTCGAGCATGGCGCCGTTCGCGTCGACGATCGCGGGCTTTACGCCGAAGAACGGCTTGGTCGCCGAACCCGGCTTCGCCGCGGTCGCGCCGGGCAGCGGGGTGATCAGGATGCCGCCGGTCTCGGTCTGCCACCAGGTATCGACGATCGGGCAGCGGTCGTCGCCGACGACGCGGTGATACCACTCCCACGCCTCGGGATTGATCGGCTCGCCGACGCTGCCGAGCAGGCGCAGAGAGCTGCGTTTCCACTTCTTGACCGGCGCCTCGCCGTCGCGCATCAGCGCGCGAATCGCTGTCGGCGCGGTGTAGAACAACGTGACCTTGTGCTTGTCGACGACCTGCCAGAAACGCCCCGCGTCCGGATAACTCGGGATACCCTCGAACATCAGCGACGTCGCGCCGTTGCAGAGCGGCCCGTACACGATGTAGCTGTGCCCGGTGACCCAGCCGACATCGGCGGTACACCAATACACATCGTCTTCGCGCAGGTCGAACACGCACTCGTGCGTATAGCTCGCGAATACGCCGTAGCCGCCGGTCGTATGCAGCACGCCCTTGGGCTTGCCGGTCGAGCCGGAGGTATACAGGATGAAGAGAGGGTCCTCGGCGTCGATCGCCTCGGCCGGGCAGTCCGCGCTCTGCGTGGCCAGCAGCGTGTCCCACCAGCGGTCGCGCGGCGCCTGCATGGCCACCGGCGTACCCGTGCGCTTGACCACTAGCACGGTCTCGACGCTCGATGTTCCGGGACGTGTCAATGCTTCGTCGACGTTGACCTTGAGCGGCACCTTCTTGCCACCGCGCAGGCCTTCGTCGGCGGTGATGACGAGTTTCGAGGTGCAGTCGACGATGCGACCCGCGAGCGAGTCCGGCGAGAAGCCGCCGAACACGATCGAGTGGATCGCCCCGATACGCGCGCAGGCGAGCATCGCGACCGCAGCCTCAGGAATCATCGGCAGATAGATCGTGATGCGATCGCCTTTCTTGACGCCGAGATTCTTCAGCAGGTTCGCCGCGCGGCAGACCTGCTCATGCAGCTCGCGGTAGCTGATCGCGCGCGACTCCGCCGGGTCGTCTCCCTCCCAGAGGATCGCGGTCTTGTCGCCACGCGTCTTCAGGTGACGATCGAGGCAGTTGGCCGACAGATTGAGCTGGCCATCGTGAAACCAGCGGATGTGCAGGTCCTTCGCATCGAACGAGACGTCCTTGACCTTCGTATACGGCGTGATCCAGTCGAGGCGCTGACCGATGCGCCGCCAGAAGCCTTCGTTGTCGTTGACCGACTCTGCGTACAGCTTTTCGTAGTCGGGCGCGGTGATGCGCGTCGTCGCGGCAACCTCCGCGGGAACCGGATAGAGCTTGGACATCGAAATCTCCTCGATGGAAAATGTGGAAAGACCGCACGAAGGCGCCAGTCTCCGAGCAAAACTTTAGTGCAAATGACGTATGTCTGCGGACGAATGGGACTTTAGTCCAAAGCCGCGCCCGATGGGGCGACGCGGGCGTAGACTCGGGCGAAATACCGCGATGCCGTTGCGTGTTGCACGCCGGTGTCACGAGGCTGTCCTGCAAAACTGCTATCAGCGGCGAGCCTGTTCGAACCTGACAGGCAGGCTACAGAACACCGGGTCTAATCGAATCAACGGGGAGACAATTCAATGGCGACAACAACGGCGACGAACCCGCAGCTGAGCAGCAGCCACGTGCGGGTGATCGGGGCATCGAGCCTCGGCACGGTGTTCGAGTGGTACGACTTCTACCTCTACGGATCGCTCGGTGCGGTCATCGCGACCAAGTTCTTCACGGGCTTCAATCCGACGACACAGATCATCTTCGTCTGGCTGGCGTTTGCCGCCGGCTTCGCGGTGCGTCCGTTCGGCGCACTGGTGTTCGGTCGCCTCGGCGACATGATCGGCCGCAAGTACACCTTCCTGGTGA